>DASZIU010000001.1:0-5100 GCA_035948815.1 Solirubrobacteraceae bacterium
GGCATCGACCACGCCATCACACGCGGCCTGCCAAGCACGCGCGTACTCAACGAGATCGGGCTCGCCGTGGAAGCCGCGCTCAACGACATCGCGCCCTTCCTCGATCCCTAGCGGCGCGGTCACCACGCACCCCGCGCTGCCCTGTCACGAGCGGGAGTGTACCCCCCATCAAGGGATATATGTGATGGAGATCACACAGGCAATGGTTGCGAGGCAGATATATTTGCGTCGATGCAAGCATCTGGCGAGACTGTCGTGGTGGATCGCGCGGGCCTGACCTCGGACATGTACGCGCTGGCGAGCTTCCTGATGCGCCGGACGAACGTCGGGACGTTCACGGCGATCGCCGAGCTCGACCTGTCGCTGACGCAGTTCAAGGCCCTGTGCAGGCTCGATGCCGACGGCGAGGAGCGCAGCGTCAAGGCGCTCGCCGAGTCGATGGGCGTGTCGATGCCGACGATGAGCCGGGCGATAGACGGCCTCTATGAACGCGGCTTCGTGCTGCGCGAGGAGGACTCCGAGGACCGGCGCATGAAGCGCGTGAGGCTGACCGAGGCCGGACGCAGCGTCCCGGTCGCGCTGAACGAGGCGCGGCTGTCGGCGCTGCAGGAGCTGATCGGCTCGCTCGGCGACGAGGAGGCGGCGGCGCTCGAGCGGGCTCTGGCCCTGATCCTCGAGCGGCGCGAGGACATCGCCTCCCACCGGCCGGCGGACCGGCGATGACCGAGCGCATGCGGGCGCTGCGCCTGAACGACGAGAACCGCCGCTGGTGGGCCCTCGGGGCGATGTGCTTCGCCCTGTTCATGATCATGCTCGACAACACGGTCGTGAACGTGGCCCTGCCCTCGATCCAGCGAGGGCTGCACGCGAGCACATCCTCGCTCGAGTGGACCGTCAACGCGTACACGCTGTCGTTCGCCGTGCTGCTGGTCACGGGCGGGCGTCTCGGCGACATCTTCGGCCGGCGGCGGATGTTCCTGATCGGCGTCGCGATCTTCGGGACCTCGAGCTTCCTGATCGCGCTGTCGCAGAGCGACACGTGGCTGATCGCCTTCCGCGCCCTGCAGGGGGTCGGCTCCGGCTTCATGATGCCCGCGACCCTGTCGATCATCACGAACACCTTCGACGCCCACGAGCGCGGGCGGGCGATCGGCACGTGGGCGGGGGTCTCTGCGATGGCGCTCGCGATCGGACCGGTCGTCGGCGGGTTCCTCGTCGAGGAAGTCAGCTGGCAGTCGATCTTCCTGCTGAATGTCCCGGTGGCCGTCGTGGCGATCGCCGTCACGCTGCTCGCCGTGCGTGAGTCGCGCGATGAGACGGCTGTTCGCGAGATCGACCTCCCGGGCGTCGCGACCCTCTCGCTCGGGCTGGCGGCTCTCGTGCTCGGGCTCGTGGAGAGCAACAAGTGGGGCTGGGGCTCGGCGCGGGTGATCGTCCTGTTCGCCGTCGCGCTCGCCGCGCTCGGCGCCTTCGCGCTGATCGAGCCGCGCCGCCGCGCCCCGATGGTGGACTTCGCGTTCTTCCGTTCGCGCACGTACTTCGGCGCGAACCTGGTCGCTTTCATCGTCTCGTTCACGATGTTCGCAACCTTCTTCTCGCTCGCGCTCTACATGCAGGACATCCTGCGCTTCTCACCGCTTCAGACCGGTCTGCGCTTCCTCCCGACGACGCTCTGCGTGATGGTGTCCGGCCCGATCGCCGGGCGGCTCGCCGACCGGATCGGATCGCGGGTCCTGATGACCGGCGGCCTGATCTCTGTCGCGGCCTCGATGTTCTGGATGACCGGGATAACGACCCACTCGAGCTATGGCTACCTGGTCGTCAGCTTCGTTCTGCAGGGCCTCGGCATCGGCTTCGTGATGTCGCCGATGAGCACGGCGGCGATGAACGCGGTGGACCGCACGAAGGCCGGCGTCGCGTCGGGGATCCTCTCGATGACGCGCATGGTCGGGAGCACCTTCGGCGTCGCCGCGCTGGGTGCGGTGATCGCCACGGTGGGGCGAAGCCAGCTCGCGACGCGGCTGCCGCAGGTCGGTCCGAGCGCGCGAGCAAAGCTCGTCGACCTGCTCGGCTCGGGGGCGAGCACGACCCACCTGCCGGCGCACATCCAGAGCTCTCTCAACGACACCTACGTGTACGCGCTCACGAAGGGCCTCTACGCCGTCGGGGCTCTCGCCCTCGTCGGGGCCGTGCTCGCGTGGACGCTCGTGCGCCGCCCGTCGACGCAGCCGGTGCTCGCGCCTGAGGTCGCTCCGCGGGCCTCGGTAGCGCTCGAGCCGGCAGATGCGCCGGCCGCCGAGATCATCGGCGCCTGAGCGAGCACGGGCCGGGAGCTCGCAGGCCGGGATAGGATTGGGCGCGGACCAGACCCCGACCAAGAGGTGCCGAGCAGTGGCGATCGATCTCCAGCAGGTCTCATCCGTAGATGTCGAGCCAGGCGAGCTTCCCGCCACGATGGCGGCCTGGGTGATCCGCGAGGAGCGCTTCGGCGAACCGAAGGACGCCTTCCAGGTCGAGGAGATCGAAGTTCCGGAGCCGGGCGCCTTCGAGGTGATCGTCCGGGTGATGGCCGCGGGCGTCAACTACAACAACGTCTGGGCCGCGCTGGGCAAGCCCGTATCGGTGATGCGCTACGGCGACCACCCCGAGTATGGGCATCACATCGGGGGCTCGGACGCCTCCGGGATCGTCTGGAAGGTCGGCCCCGGCGTGACACGCTGGAAGCCGGGCGATGAGGTCGTCGTCCACTGCAACCAGGCCTCCTACGAGGATCCCGAGGTGCACGGGCTCGATCCGATGGCCGCCCCGTCGCAGAAGATCTGGGGCTACGAGACGACCTGGGGCTCGTTCGCGCAGTTCACGAAGGTCCAGGCCCAGCAGCTGCTCCCCAAGCCCGCCGCGCTGACCTGGGAGGAGGCCGCCTCATACGGACTCGTCTACTTCACCGCCTACCGGATGCTGATCACCCGCTGCAAGCTGCAGCCGGGAGCCAACGTGCTGATCTGGGGCGCGGCCGGAGGACTGGGCGTCTTCGCCACCCAGATCTGCTCCGTCGCGGGCGCGCACTGCGTCGGCGTCGTCTCCTCGCCCGAGAAGGGCGAGCTCGTCAAGCGCCTCGGCGCCGTCGACTACATCGACCGCAACGAGTTCGCGGGGATGATGCGCAAGGGCGGTGAGACTCCGGAGGAGGAGAAGGAGCGCTTCGGTGTCTCACGCGCATTCGCCAAGCGCGTGCAGCAGATCCTCGGGGACGCGCCCGACATCGTCTTCGAGCACGTCGGCAAAGCGACCTTCCCGACCTCCGTCTTCACGGCCAAGACCTTCGGCAAAGTCGTGATCTGCGCGGGCACGACCGGGATCGACCTCGACTTCAACGTCGCCTATCTGTGGATGCGCCAGAAGGAGATCCTCGGCTCGCACTTCGCCAACGCGTACGAGTGCACGAAGGCGAACGAGCTGATCGAGAGCGGCCAGATCCGCCCGGTGCTGTGGCGGACGCTCGGGTTCGAGGGCGTCGCCGAAGCGCACCAGCTGATGCTCGAAAACAAGCACCTCGGCAAGATCTCGATCCTCGTCGGCGCCGACGCCGAGGGTCAGGGCAAGACCGCCGAGGGTCCCGGCGCCATTCATGCCGAGGTCGGCGCCTGATGGCCGGGACCGTCATCGTCCCCTGGTACGCGACCGGGTTCCGCGGCGACGCCTTCGGGGAGGCGCTGAACGAGGTGGCGGCGACCGCGATTCGCTACGGGGCGAGCTCCTACGCCGTCTATCGCGCCCGCGATGACCGCTACAAGTTCCAGCAGCTCGCGTCCTTCGTCGAGTACGCGGACTGGAACCGCTACTGGGAAGGCCCGGAGATGAGCTATTTCCGGTCCCGGCACTCGAGCTACTACCAGGTGCCGGTCCTCTATGGCTGGTGGGATCTCACCGCCGTCGGGGCGCTCGCGCCGGAGCCGGTCACGAGCGGCAACGGCGGTGGCAACGGCGTGCCCACGGGCGAGAGCCACTAGCCCTGCTCGAGCGGGGCCATCGTCAGCCCGGCGCCGTTGAGCTGTTCCCAGTAGAGCTCGGCGGGCTCCTGTTCTCCGGTGTAGACGACGGCGCGCCCGGCGGTGTGGATGACGCTGGCGATCTCATGACCGCGCTCGAGCGTGATGCCTGGGATGAAGCGCGCGAGCGTGCGGGCGACATGCTCGAAGGTGTTGTGGTCGTCGTTGCAGACGATCACCCTCCAGGAGCCTCCGAGTCCGCTCCCCGGGCCGCCTGTGCGAGGCTTCTCGAGCGTTTGGCTCACGCCCGAGCAGGATAGAGCCAGCTGCCCGACCGTACAATTGAGTGCATGAGCGGCGAGAGCTCCCCGCGATTGCCAGAGCGCGATGCGCCCTGGATGATGCGCACCTACGCCGGCCACTCGACGGCCAAGGCTTCCAACGAGCTCTACCGGCGCAACCTGCAGAAGGGCCAGACGGGCCTCTCGATCGCGTTCGACCTGCCGACGCAGACCGGGTATGACCCCGACGACGAGCTGGCGCGGGGCGAGGTGGGCAAGGTCGGCGTGCCGATCTCCCATCGCGGCGACATGGCCGCGCTGATGGACGGCATCCCGCTCGGTGAGATGAACACGTCGATGACGATCAACGCCACCGCCGCGTGGCTGCTCGCGCTCTACATCGTCGTCGCCGAGGAGCACGGGATCGAGCAGGAGCAGCTCCAGGGCACGACGCAGAACGACATCATCAAGGAGTTCCTCGCGCGGGGCACCTACGCGTTCCCTCCCGGACCGTCGATGCGCCTGATCGCGGACATGATCGCCTACACGGTCGAGCACGTCCCCAGGTGGAACCCGATCAACATCTGCTCGTACCACCTGCAGGAGGCCGGAGCGACTCCGGTACAGGAGATCGCCTACGCGATGAGCAACGCGATCGCCGTCCTCGACGCCGCGCGCGAGCGCGTCGGCGACCGCCAGGACGTGATGGACCGCGTCTTCGGCCGCATCTCGTTCTTCGTCAACGCGGGCGTTCGCTTCGTCGAGGAGCACGCGAAGCTGCGAGCGATGTCGATCCTGTGGGAGGAGATCGGCCGCGAGCGCTACGGCGT
>DASZIU010000002.1:0-3780 GCA_035948815.1 Solirubrobacteraceae bacterium
GGGTTCACGGGGAGCATCTCCCACGCTGTCGACGCGCTCACCAATCCGAACGCGAAGCCGCCTCCCAACACCGCCGGGCGCCTGACGGCGGTCGCCAGCGTTCGCGCGCGCTACTGGAAGGAGGCGCTGCAGGTCTTCTCCGCGCATCCCGCCCTCGGCGCCGGAGCGCTCGGGTACCACACCGCCCGACTGCGCTACCGCACGGTGACGATCGACGTCCAGCATGCGCACGGCTTCGTCGTGCAGACGCTCGCCGATCTCGGGATCGTCGGCCTGCTCACCGCGCTGGCGCTGCTCGCGGTCTGGATGGCCGCCGCGGGGCGCCCAACGCATCCCCTGAACCGGCAGTGGAGCGGGTGGCGCGAGATACGCGAGCGCCGGGCGCCGAGCTGGCGAAGCCGGCCACGCCCCTACACCCCGGAGCGGATCGCGCTGCTGACGATGCTCTGCGCGACCGTCGTCTTCGGGGTGCACTCGCTCGTCGACTGGACCTGGTACGTGCCGGGCAATGCCCTGGTCGCGCTGCTGTTCGCCGGCTGGCTCGCCGGCCGCGGGCCGCTCGGTCGACGCCAGGAGCCAGACACCCCCGCCGCCGGCGCCGTTGTGCCGCGAAGCCTTGCGCCCGGCGGTCCCGATCCGCGCAGCGACGGCCGGCGCGCCCGCGCGGGGCTCGCCGGGCGCCTGCCGCCGCGCCAGGACCTGCTCCGTCCGCGAGTCGGCGTGGCGATCGCGGTGATCCTCGCGGCGCTGATCGCGGCGTGGTCGGAGTGGCAGCCGCAGCGCTCCGAAGACGTCCGCCAGCAGGCGCTCGCGCTCGTCGGCTCCAATCCGGGCGCTGCACTGTCCGATGCCCGGGCGGCGGTTGATCGGGACCCGCTCTCGGCGCAGGCCCTGTTCACGCTCGCGGCGGTCGAGCAGTCCTCGGGCGAGCCCGCGCTGTCGCAGGCGACGCTGCAGCGGGCCGTGCGGCTGCAGCCGTCGAACCCCGAAACGTGGATGCACCTCGGCCTGTACGACCTGACGCGCCAGCCGCGGGCGGCGTTGAGCGAGCTGGAAGCCGCGATCTACCTCGATCCGCAGTCGATCGCCCCCGAAAGCATCACCGGGCCCCACGCCCTGCCCAGGTCGGTCGAACTCCAGAACGCCTACATCCAGGCCTTGCGTGCGAGCGCGCCACCCCCGGTCCCGATCAGAAGCGCGCCCGTGAGGCGCGCGCGAGCAGGAGCCGGCGCGCGCCGGGCGACCCTCCGGCGGAGCGCACCTCGATCTCCCGGAATCGAAAGTCGCCCAGCAGTTCCGTGAGTGTCCCGCGGGAGTAGAAGCGCAGGTGCTCGCCGCTCGGATCGAAGTGCTCGGAGAAGGCGCGCCTGGAGAGGGCGAGACGCAGCATCCGCAACCGCCCGTGATCGGGCGTGGTCAGGAGCAGGCGTCCCTCGGGGCGGAGCACCCGCCTCACCTCCGACAGCCATCGCGCGGTGTCAGCCACATGCTCGATCACCTCACCTGCCCACACGACGTCGAAGCTCGCGTCCTCGAGCTCCCACGATCCTTCGCCGTCGACGAGGCGCAGGTCCAGCTCGGGATGATGCGCGTGCGCGCGCCTAAGCGGCTCCTCGGCGACGTCGATGCCAAGGACGGACGCGCCGCCTGCAGCGAGCATCGCGGTGAACGTGCCCTCGGCGCAGCCGACGTCGAGCACGCGCTCCCCCGCGCTGACGTCAGCGAGCAGGAAGCTGCTTCGCAGGGCCAGGTCGGCCGGCTCGAGTCCCTCGGGCACCTCGCGCCAGCGCTCCTCGTAATACTCGCGGGCGGGCATCGGCGTAGGCTAGAGCCGGCGGGGCGCCACAGCGCTCACGATCCCGCGTGCAGCGCTTGGTTGCAACAGACAGCTGCAGAGTTGCTGTCAGATCTGTCCAGCGATCGGGACGGCGACTATCTTCCCGTGCTGTGCGCACGAGGGTGAAGGAGGAGGAGGAGGTGGGACGGAGGTGAAGGTCGCGTTCGACGGCCGGCCGGTCTCCGATCCGAACGGCGTCGGGCGCTACACCCGCTGTCTGCTGAAGGCGCTCCGCGAGACGGCTGCTGCGAATGACGAGGTCGTCGAGACCCGACGCCCTTCGACGACGCTGCGCGCGCGCAGCCCCGACGTCCTGCACTCGCCGTGGATCGCCGGCGCGATGCTCCACCCGCCCTGTCCGCTGGTCGTCACGATCCACGACCTCGCGCCGCTCAAGCGCCGCAGCGAGCACCTGCGCACGGGCCTGCGCCTACGACTGCGCCACCTCGCCGTCCAGCGCGCCGCGTTCGTGATCGTTCCAACCGAGGCCGTGGCCGAGGACGCGGTCGAGCACCTGCACCTCGAGCGCGAGCGGATGGTCGTGATCGGCGAGGCGGCGGACGCGGCGATGCACCGGCGCGCGCCCGAGGAGATCGCGGCGGTGCGCGCCCGCTTCGAGCTGCCGGAGCGCTACATGCTGTGGGTCGGCAGCCTCCAGCATCCCGACCCCGGCAAGAACCTGGGCGAGCTCGCGGCGACACCCCGGGAGCTTCCGCTCGTGATGGTCGGTCCGACGCGCCCATGGGCGCATGAGCTGCCCGACGTGACCCTCACGGGGCAGGTGACCGACGACGAGCTCGCTGCGATCTACAGCGGCGCGCACGCGCTCGTGCTGCCCTCCGCGCACGAGGGCTTCGGGCTGCCGGCCGTCGAGGCTCTCGCCTGCGGCACGCCGGTGGTGGCATGCGAAGTGCCGGCCCTGCGCGAGGTGCTCGGCGAGCGCGTGACGTTCGTGCCCTGCGGCGACATGCGTGCGCTGATCGCCGCGGCCCAGGACGCCCGACGTCCGGCCCCGCCGCCGTTGCCATGGAGCTGGCAGGACGCCGCGCGCGCCACCTGGGGCGTCTATGCGCGCGCGATCGCCACCACCGACGAGCGCCGCACGAGCGGGCGTCAGGTGCGCACGCTGCCCGCCGGCGCCGGCGGCGTCGACGGCCTGGAGCCCTAGCCGGCGCGGCGGGCGCGGCGAGTGACCGGGAAGCCGGCGGCGAGCCCTAGTAGGCGCCGCGCCGCGTGAGCACCGCGGGGATCGTCTTGAGCAGGATCGTCAGGTCGAGGGCCAGCGACCAGCGCTCGAGGTAGATGAAGTCGAGATGGACGAGGTCGTCGAAATCGAGCTCCGAGCGGCCTGAGACCTGCCACAGGCCGGTGATCCCCGGGAGCACGAGGTAGCGCTTGCGGTGCCAGTCCTCGAGCATCTCGTAGTCGCGCTCGGGCAGCGGGCGCGGGCCGACGAGCGACATCTCGCCACGCAGCACGTTGACCAGCTGGGGAAGCTCGTCGAGCGAGAAGCGGCGCAGGACGCTGCCGACGCGGGTCAGGCGGGGATCGTCGCGGATCTTGAACAGCGCGCCCGAGGCCTCGTTGAGCTCTTCGAGGTCGGCCTGGTGCTCCTCGGCGTCGCTGTGCATGGTGCGGAACTTCAGGCACTGGAACGGGCGCTGCCCGATTCCCCGGCGCGTGGAGCGGAACACGATCGGCCCGCGCGAGGAGACGCGCACGGCGAGCACGATCGCCAGCAACAGCGGCGAGAGCAGCACGACCAAGAGCGTCGCGCCGAGCAGGTCGAACGTGCGCTTGAGCGCGTAGTCGACGCCCTCGAACACCGGCGGTCCGAGCTCGAACAAGGGCACGGACTGCCCGGGCACGAACTCGGCGCGGTGGATCAGGATCTCCATCGTGGAAGGGGCCAGGCGCACGCGCACGCCCTGCTGGTGGCAGCG
>DASZIU010000003.1:0-15284 GCA_035948815.1 Solirubrobacteraceae bacterium
CGGCGCCGGCCAGGGCGTCTCCACGGACATCATCGATGCGGCCGCGCGGGCCTACGTGCGGGCGCTCTCGGTCGCCGTCGCGCGCTCCCAGGCCGGCGACGCGATCGGGCTGCCCGAGGCCGCCGCTCCCTGACGCCCGCCATCGCGGACACAACATACGTGCGTCCGTGATAACGTACGCCCGGTGACGAAAGTCAAGGAGCAGCAGAGCACGGGCGAGGCGCGGCCCGTCCCAGCCGGGGGCGCTCGCGCCGAGCGTGAGCCGAGTCGCGGCGCCCCGGCCGATCCGCTCAGCCCATCGGTGATCGGCGCGCGGGTGAAGGCGCTACGCGAGGCGTCGGGCCTGTCGCTGCGCGACCTCGCCGCCCGCACGGGCGTGAGTGCGCCGATGCTCTCCCAGGTCGAGCGCGGCGAGACGAGCCCGACGCTCACCGTCGCGGCCCGCATCGCCTCGGGCCTCGAGCTCCAGCTCTCCCAGCTGCTGCGCCTGGACGAGGCCGGCAGCGTGACCGTCGTGCGCGCCTCGCAGCGACAGCGCGGGGGCAGCGCGCGGCGCGGGCACCGCTTCGAGGTCATGACCGCCGGCCAGCCGGGCCAGCGCGCCGAGCTCTCGCGCCACACGCTCGCGCCGGGAGGCGCGACGGGCGCGGCCGACGACCCGCCGATGCACGAGCCCGGCAGCCGCGAGACGGCGCTCGTCGAGCAGGGCGCGGTCGTGCTCGTCTGCGACGGTCAGCGCCACAAGCTGGCGGAGGGGGACTGCGTGACCTTTGACGCCGACCTGCCGCACCACTTCGAGAACCCGACCGACGCGGACGCCGCCTTCCTGGCGGTCGTGTCCGCGGGACTGAGGAGAAGCTGATGAGGACGCTGTTCGACAAGATCTGGGAGGCCCACGAGGTGTCCGAAGGCCTGCTCTACATCGACCTGCACCTCGTGCACGAGGTCACAAGCCCGCAGGCATTCGACGGGCTGCGCCTCGCCGGCCGCGCGGTGCGCCGTCCCGACCGCACGCTGGCGACCGCCGACCACAACACGCCGACCGACGGCACTCCCGTCGCGGCGCGCATCAAGGACGAGCTGTCGCGGGTCCAGGTCCAGACGCTCGAGCGCAACTGCGAGGAGTTCGGCATCCCCGTCTACTCGCTCGGCTCCGACCGCCAGGGGATCGTGCACGTGATCGGCCCCGAGCTCGGCGTCACGCAGCCTGGCATGACGATCGTCTGCGGCGACTCGCACACCTCCACGCACGGAGCCTTCGGCGCGCTCGCGTTCGGCATCGGCACGAGCGAGGTCGAGCACGTGCTGGCGACCCAGTCGATGGTCCAGGGCAAGCCGCGCTCGATGCGCATCCGCTACGAGGGCGAGCTCGGGTTCGGCGTGAGCGCCAAGGACCTGATCCTCGGCACGCTCGGGCAGCTCGGCGTCGGCGGTATGACCGGCCACGTCGTCGAGTACGCGGGCGCGGCGATCGAAGCGCTCTCGATGGAGGGGCGGATGACCGTCTGCAACATGACGATCGAGGGCGGCGGCCGCGCCGGCATGATCGCCCCCGACGAGACGACCTTCGACTGGTTCCGCCAGACCGAGCGGCCGGGGAGCCCGGCGGGCGCCGAGCTCGACGCTGCGATCGAGGCCTGGCGCGAGCTGCGGACCGACGAGGGCGCGAGCTTCGACACGGAGGTCGTGATCGACGCCTCGGCGATCCCCCCGCAGGTGACCTGGGGCACGAACCCCGGCATGGTCCGTGCCGTCACCGAGACGGTGCCCTCTCCGGAGGAGTTCGACAGCCCCGCCGACCGCGAGGCAACCGAACGCGCGCTCGCCTACATGGCACTCGAGCCCGGCACGCCTATCGAGGACATCGCCGTCGACCGGGTCTTCATCGGCTCCTGCACGAACTCGCGCATCGGCGACCTGCGCGCCGCCGCCGAGCTCGTCGCCGGGCGCCGCGTCGCCGACGGCGTGTCCGCGATGGTCGTCCCCGGCTCCCAGCAGGTCAAGGCCCAGGCCGAGGCAGAGGGGCTGGACGAGGTCTTCCGCGCGGCCGGCTTTGACTGGCGCGTGGCTGGCTGCTCCATGTGCCTGGGCATGAACCCCGACATTCTGCAGCCGGGCGAGCGCTGCGCCTCGACCTCCAACCGCAACTTCGAGGGGCGTCAGGGCCGCGGCGGTCGCACGCACCTCGTGTCCCCCCAGATGGCCGCGGCCGCGGCGATCGAGGGGCGGTTCGTGGACATCCGGGAGTGGCGGTGAGCGAGCGGCCGCCCGGGGCGGTGTGGCAGCGGCCCGAGCTCGTGGGCGAGTTCCTCGACGAGCGCCAGGCGCTGCTGCCGCTGATCGACATCCAGGAAGACCTCATCCGGCGACTGTTCGAGCGCCGCGGCCACCTGGTCCGACGCTTCCTCGACGTCGGCTCGGGCGACGGCGCGATGTCGGCGCTGCTGCGGTCGGTCGCGCCCTTGGCGGAAGCGGTACTCGTCGACTTCTCCGAGCCCATGCTCGCGCACGCCGAGCAGCGCCTCGGGCCGCCCGTAGGGCGCTGGCAGGCCGTCCGCGCGGACCTCTCGCAGCCGCAGTGGCTCGAGGCCCTGCCGGACGGACCCTACGACGCCGCCATCTCCTCGCTCGCCATCCACCACCTGCCGGCTGATCGCAAGCGGGCGCTGTTCGCCGAGCTGTTCTCGCTGCTGGAGCCGGGTGGCATGTTCGTGAACCTCGACATCGTCACCATCGCCGGTCCCCTGGCAGGGCTGTTCGACGAGCAGATGGCCGCCAATGCGATCGCGGCCGAACACCGCCATGGCGGCGGCCGCTCCGACGAGGAGGTCGAGCGCGAGCTGCTCGCCGGCGACGAGGACGACCGCCCCGACAGCGCCGCGAGCCAGCTGCAGTGGCTCGGAGAGGCCGGCTTCGCCGGGGTCGAACTTCACTTCAAATGGGCCGAGGGCGCCATCTTCGGCGCCGTCAAGCCGGAAAGGAGCTAGCCGACATGGACGCCATCGAGGTGATCACGGGCGGGGTCAGCCACCTGGACCGCTCGAACGTCGACACGGACCAGATCATGCCCAAGCAGTTCCTCAAGCGGGTCGAGCGGACCGGCTTCGGCGAGTTCCTGTTCTACGACTGGGCCAAGGAGCCCGGCTGGGAGCTGCCGGCGAACCCGATCCTCGTCGCCGGCGAGAACTTCGGCTGCGGCTCCTCCCGCGAGCATGCTCCCTGGGGCCTGCAGGACTACGGCTTCCAGGCCGTCGTCGCACCCTCCTTCGCCGACATCTTCTACTCCAACTGCACAAAGATCGGCCTGCTCCCGATCGTGCTCGATGACGAGCACTGCCGCGCGCTCGCGCGGGCGGGCGAGGGGCAGATCGACCTCCAGGCCCAGGAGGTGCGCTACAGAGACCCCGCCGACCCCGACGGCAGACCCGTCTCGGTCGCCTTCGAGATCGACCCCGAGATCCGTCGCAGGCTGCTCGCCGGCCTGGACGACATCGGCGTGACCCTCGCCGAGGAGGGGCGGATCGGCGGCTACGAGCGGGACCGCGAGCGCTCAGGGCCGGTGACGACCGCGCTCTGACCCCGTATCTGCGAGCCGAACGCAGCGCCTCGACCATTCGCTGCAACACAGCAACAACCGCGCCCTTGACGGGTTGTTGGGGCATCCCCTAGTACCCCACGCATGGAGGAGACGCATGACCGTGCCCCGACTGACGGGCGGTGTGGCCGCGCTCATAACGGCCGCCTCGCTCGCGTTCACCGGCGTCGCAGGAGCACACGCCGGGCAGAAGAGCTTCGCGCAGACCTACCCCCGGGCCTCGCAGCTCTGTACCGAAGTGGCTCAGGGAGGCGGACCGAAACACCTGCGCAAAGCGGCCCCGCGCGTGCTCGTGGACTGCGCCGCGCTGCAGAGCGGCTTCAACACGGCCCGTGCCGTGATCCTCGCCGGCCAGGCGTCGATCAGGGTGGCGAAGGCGACCGAGCGGGCGGCCGCCGCGCCGTTCTGCACGGGTGCCGCCGTTCACGGCGCCCCCTGCGTCCGCGCGCGCCACAAACGGGACCGCGCGATCGACCGCCTGGAACTCCAGCGCGCCGAACTCGCGAGGGCCTACTTCCGGACGATCGAGGCAGACCGGCGCCTTTTCTGGCGCTCGATCCGTCCGCTTCCGGGCGGCCGGGACCTGCGCGAGGACGCGCCGATCCCCGTCCAGTCCGACTGACCTCGCCCGGGTCAGGGATGACTCGGTAGCGCCCGCCCGGCGTCCCCCGCGCCGGGCGGGCGCGCGACGTAACGGCTCGGTGGCCCGATAGCGTCTCGCCGCGCATGGCCGCTCGCATAGTCATCCTCCCCGGCGACGGGATCGGGCCGGAGATCATGGCGCCGACGGTCGAGCTGCTGAATCGACTCGGCGACTTCGACTTCGAGGAGCACCTCTTCGGGGGCGCCTCGATCGACGCCCACGGGACCGCCCTGACCGACGAGGTGCTCGAGGCCTGCCGCCGCGCCGACGCCGTGCTCCTCGCGGCCGTCGGCGGTCCGCGGTGGGACTCGACGGATCCGGCGGCGCCGCGGCCCGAGCAGGGGCTGCTCGCGCTGCGCAAGGGCCTCGGCCTGTTCGCGAACCTCCGTCCGGTCAAGCCGCTGCCCGCCCTCTACGACGCCTCGCCCCTGCGCCGTGAGCGGATCGAGGGGACCGACCTGCTGGTCGTCCGCGAGCTCACCGGCGGCATCTATTTCGGCGAGAAGACACGGACCGCGACCAGCGCCTCGGACCTCTGCGCCTATACGACCGAGGAGATAGAGCGCATCGCGCGGGTCGCGTTCGGCGCCGCCCGCTCGCGCGTCTCGAGCGTCGACAAGGCGAACGTGCTCGAGACCTCGCGTCTGTGGCGCGAGGTGGTGAGCGAGCTGCACTCCCGCGAGTTCCCCGAGATCGAGCTCGAGCACGTGCTGGTCGACAACGCCGCGATGCAGCTCGTCTCCTCGCCGCGGCGCTTCGACGTGATCCTGACCGAGAACATGTTCGGCGACATCCTCTCCGACGAGGCCGCGATGCTGACCGGCTCGATCGGCCTGCTGCCGAGCGCCTCGCTGGGCGGCGCGCGCTCCGACGAGGCCCCGGCGGCACCCGCCGGCCCCGGGCTGTTCGAGCCCGTCCACGGCTCCGCCCCCGACATCGCCGGGCGGGGGGTGGCGAACCCGCTGGCGATGTTCCTCTCGGCCGCGATGCTGCTGCGACACGGACTGCGGTTGGAAAGGGAGGCGGCGGCTGTAGAATCGGCCGTGGAACGGGCGCTCGAGAGCGGCCTGCGTACCGCTGACCTGGGAGGAGAGGCGGGAACCGCGCAGGCAACCAGGGAGGTGCTCGAAAACCTCGAATAGGAGTGCAATCAACGTGGAGCCCACCGACCTCATCTGGATGAACGGAGATTTCGTCGCCTGGGAAGACGCCAAGGTCCACGTCCTCACGCATGGCCTGCACTACGGCACGGGCGTGTTCGACAGCATGCGCTGCTACGAGACCGAGCTCGGCCCGGCCGTGTTCCGCAACGCCGAGCACATCGATCGCCTGCTGCGCTCCGCCGAGCTCTACTACATGCCCGTCCCGTACACGGCCGAGCAGCTGCGCGCCGCGACGCTCGAGCTTGTCGCGCGCAACGGGCTGCGCTCGTGCTATATCCGCCCGATCGTCAACCGCGGCTACGGCCATATGGGCCTCAACCCGCTCGAGGCGCCCGTCGATGTGACGATCGCGTGCTGGGAGTGGGGGGCCTACCTCGGCGAGGAGGGCACCCAGAACGGCGTTCGCGCCAAGGTCTCCTCGTGGCGGCGGATCAGCCCCGACTCGCTGATCCCGCACGCAAAGGCCTCGGGGCAGTACCTGAACAGCGTGCTCGCCAAGATCGAGTCGGTGAAGGCCGGCTACGAAGAGGCGATCCTGCTCGACGACCATGGCCACGTCTGCGAGGGCACGGGCGAGAACATCTACATCGTCCGTGACGGGGAGATCGCGACCCCCGGGCAGCACAACTCGATCCTGGACGGCATCACCCGCCGCTCGATCATCCAGATCGCGCGGGACCTCGGCTACACCGTCTGCGAGCGCAACGTCGCCCGCGCGGAGATGTACCTGGCCGACGAGATGTTCCTGTCAGGCACCGCCGCCGAGCTCGTGCCCGTGCGCGAGGTCGACGACCACCGGATCGGCACCGGCAGGCCCGGCGAGATCACGCGCGTCCTTCAGTCCGCCTTCGACGACGCGATCCACGGGCGCAGCGAGCGCTACCGCGAGTGGCTCGACGTCGTCAGGCCCTCGGCGCTCGAGACGCCCACCGGCGATGACTCCGCGCCGAGCGCGCAGACGACCGCCGCGGGTTAGGCGCCGATGGGCGACATACAGCTATACGACGCCACCCTGCGCGACGGCATGGGTGGCGGCGGCCTGACCCTCACCGCCGAGGAGAAGCTGCGCGTCGTCCACGCGCTCGACGAGCTCGGCGTGCACATGATCGAGGCCGGCTTCCCCGCCTCGAACCCCAAGGAGCAGGAGCTCTTCGGGCTGCTCGCCGGCGAGGAGCTCGGCGTCGCCCAGATCGTCGCGTTCGGGATGACCCGGCGCCGCGACCGGGCCGCCGAGGACGACGAGGGGCTGCGGATCCTCGCCGAGTCCTTCGCGCCCGTCTGCACGCTCGTCGGCAAGGCCTCGATTCTTCACGTCGAGAAGGTCGTGCGCGTCTCCCGCGAGGAGAACCTGTCGATGATCGCCGACTCGGTCGCCTTCCTGGTCGGCGCAGGCAAGCGCGTCCTGTTCGACGCCGAGCACTTCTTCGACGGGCTCTCGCTCGACGCCGGCTACGCGCTCGACTGCCTGCGAGCCGCCGCGCAGGCCGGCGCCGAGCGCGTCGTGCTGTGCGACACCAACGGCGGGTCGCTCCCACGCGAGATCCGCACCGCCTTCGCCGTCGTCGGCGAAGGCCTGCCCGGCGTCGCGCTCGGGATCCACACTCACGACGACTCGGGCTGCGCCGTCGCCAACACGCTGACGGCCGTCGAATCAGGCGCCACGCAGGTGCAGGGCACCGTCAACGGGATCGGCGAGCGGACCGGAAACGCGAACCTGATGACGATCATCGCCGACCTGCAGCTGAAGCTCGGGCATCAGGTCCTTGCGCGGGAGCGCCTCGCACGCCTCACCGACACCGCGCACTTCGTCGACGAGCTGCTGAACCGCTCGCCCGACCCCTCCCAGCCCTACGTCGGCAAGAACGCCTTCGCCCACAAGGCCGGGATGCACGCCGCGGGGGTGAGCGCCGACTCGCGCACGTTCGAGCACGTCGATCCCGCGGTCGTCGGCAACGACCGCGACGTCCTGATCTCCGAGCTCTCGGGGCGCGCGAGCGTCGTCGAGAAGGCACGCCAGGCGGGGCTCGACGCCGATGAGCAGTTCGCCCAGCGGGTGCTCGAGCGGGTCAAGGACAAAGAGCACGAGGGCTTCCAGTTCGAGGCGGCGGACGGCTCCTTTGAGCTGCTGATGCGCAGGGAGGCCGGCGAGTACGAGCCACTCTTCCGGCTCGAGTCCTGGCGCGTGATGGTCGAGAAGCGGGCCGACGGCAAGGTCGAGACCGAGGCGACGATCAAGATCTGGCTCGGCGGCGAGCGCTACGTGCGCACCGCCGAAGGCAACGGCCCGGTGAACGCGCTCGACAAGGCCCTACGCGAGGCGATCGGGGAGATCCATCCGCACCTGCGGGACATCGACCTCGTCAACTTCAAGGTCAGGATCCTCGATGAGACCAAGGGCACGGGGGCCGTGACACGCGTCCTGATCGACGCCTCCGACGGCCACGACGTGTGGGGCTCGATCGGGGTCTCCGAGAACCTGATCGCCGCTTCCTGGGACGCGCTCGTCGACTCGCTCGAGTACGGCATGCAGCGCGGTAGGCGCCCCTCGCCCGACTCGGCGCTCGGGTCGCCCGGCAGGGTCTAGTGGCGCCGGACGCCGGCAGCCGCGCGCGCGCGGCCGCCGCCTCGCCGCCCGACGGGCAGGCAGCCGAGCCCGTTCCGCTCGCGCGACCGGTTCTCGGCGAGGCGGAGGAGCGCGCCGTGCTCGAGGTGCTGCGCTCTGGGCGGCTGTCGCTCGGGCCGCGCCTGGAGGAGTTCGAGCGTCGGTTCGCCGAGCGCGTCGGCGCGCCGCTCGCGAGCGCCGTCAGCAGCGGAACCGCGGGCCTTCACCTCGCGCTGCGCGCGGTCGGCGTGGGGGAGGGTGACGAGGTGGTGACGAGCCCCTTCTCGTTCGTCGCCTCGGCGAACGCCGTGCTCTATGAGCGCGCGCGGCCCGTCTTCGCGGACATCGACCCGCTGACCCTCAACCTCGATCCCGACGCAGCGGCCGTAGCGGTCACGGAGCGGACGGTGGCATTGCTGCCGGTTCACATCTTCGGCTACCCCGCCGAGATGCCGGCCTTCGAAGCGCTGGGCGCTCGGCGAGGCCTCGCGATCGTCGAGGACGCCTGCGAGGCGCTCGGCGCCAGGCACGCCGACGGCCTCCCCGTGGGGGGGCGCGGCAACGCAGCCGTGTTCGGCTTCTATGCCAACAAGCAGCTCACGACAGGCGAGGGGGGGATGGTGACGCTCGCCGATGCGGCGCTCAAGGAGCGGATCGACTCCGAGCGCAACCAGGGCCGCGCTCCCGACATGGGCTGGCTCGACCACGACCGGCTCGGCTTCAACTACCGGCTCTCGGACATCGCCTGCGCCCTCGGGATCGCACAGCTCGAGCGCCTCTCCTGGATGCTCGATCAGCGCGCACGCGTCGCGGCGCTCTACCGCGAGGCACTCTCGGGGATCGAGGGCCTGGGGCAGCCGTGCGAGGATCGCTCGGGCAACGTTCGCGGCTGGTTCGTGTTCGTCGTGCAGCTGCCGCGGGGGGTGGACCGCGACGAGACGGTCGCCGCGCTCGGCGCGGCCGGGATCCAGAGCAAGCCTTACCTGCCCGCGATCCATCTGATGAGCTTCTACCGCGAGATGCTCGGTCACCGCGAGGGCGAGTTCCCTGTCTGCGAGGACGTCGCCGCCCGCTCGCTCGCGCTCCCCTTCTTCCCGGAGATGACCGAGGGCCAGGTGGCCCGCGTCGGCGGAGCGCTGAGGGGACTGCTGGCCGGCGCCTGAGCGCCCGGCCGGATCACAGGCCGGCGATGAACCGCCCGATCTCGCCCCGGACGTGGGTCCAGTAGGCGAAGGAGTGTTCGCTTCCCGGCACGACGCGCAACGTGCTCTCACAGTCGGCCTGCTCGAGCGCGCCCTGCATTTCTTCGGCCTGTGAGAGCGGGATCGCCTCGGATGCCGAGTTGATGATCAGCCACGCCGGGCAGTCCCTGCGCGGGACGTGCAGCGCCGGTGACCACTGTTCGGCGAACGCGCGGGGGAACTGGTGTGTGCCGCGGAATCCCAGCGCCATTTCGACCGAGATCCTGAAGTTGTCGCCGGAGATCGCCAGGGTGCCGTTTTCGATCTGCGGCCACAGCGAGATGAAGTTCATCGGGCCGCTGAGCGAGATCACGCCCTTCACCACGCCCGGGTCGCTGACGGCGAGCTGCTCGGCGGCCAGCGAGACGAGGTGGCCTCCGGCGGAGCCGCCGATCAGGACGACCTTCGCGGGGTTGCCGTTGAACGACGCCGCATGCGAGATCGCCCAGTGCGTCGCTTCGAGCACGTCGTTCGGCTCGAGGGGGAACGCACGGACGCCGCCGCCGTCCTGGTCGTAGTTGATGTCGAAGACGGTCAGACCGGCGCGCTGCAGCGACAGCGACTCGGATTCCAACCGAGAGAGGTCGCCCTGTTTGCGCCAGCCACCGCCGTGTACGAGCACGACGACCGTCGAGTGGGGCACGCCGGAGGCGTAGACGTCGAGGAGCTCGGCGGGAGAGGGTCCGTACGAGAGCGACCTGAAGACCGGTTCGGCGCCTTCGCCGTTTGTGCCCTTCCTGCCCGCCGCCATCGCGGCCGGAGCGACGAGCAGGGCGAGCAGCGCCAGCCCGAGGAGCAGGCTAAGCGAACGCCCCCGGGTCCTCGATAGGCTCACGCCCCGAGTCCTCGCCGTGGGTTCGATGGAGCGTTTGTCGGCGTGCCCAAGGTCATCCGTCCCTTCGCTGGTCGCGCTGCGTCTTTCCCGCCTCCCGCGCGCTGAAAACAATCCCTCCGTGCTGCTCAGCGTGGCGCGGGCCGCCCGGATTATGCCAGGTGGAACGGTCCACCAGCCGCGATCGCCGCGGGGAGCCCCGCGACGACGGCCCTAGACTGAGCGCCCATGTCGCGCTTTCAGGAGCCGCAGGACCCCGACTTCCAGCGGCTGAACGCCTCGATCTCCTTCGACCGGCGCCTGTGGCCGCAGGACATCGCGCAGTCGCGAGCGCACGCGCGCATGCTGGCCGACCGCGAGATCATCTCCGAGGCCGACCGCGATGCGCTGCTCGCCGGGCTGGATGCGGTCGCCTCCGAGCTCGAGGACGGCAGCTTCCCGTTCGCCGAGGAGGACGAGGACATCCACATGGCGATCGAGCGGCGGCTGACCGAGGTCGCCGGCCCGGTCGGCGGCCGCCTGCACACCGCACGCTCCCGCAACGATCAGGTCGCGACCGACCTCTCGATGTACACCCGCGAGCGCTCGATCGCGGCCCGCGAGGCCGTCGGCGCACTGATGAAGGCGCTGCTGGACCGCGCCGAGGAGCACATCGACTGGCCGATGCCCGGCTACACGCACCTTCAGCGCGCCCAGCCCGTCTACCTCGGCCACCATCTGCTCGCCTACTTCTGGATGCTCGCGCGTGACCGCGGGCGGTTCTCGTTCGCCGAGCGCGAGGCGAGCCGCCTGCCGCTGGGCGCGGGCGCGCTCGCGGGCGTGAACTTCGACACCGACCGGCTGCAGGTCGCGCGCGAGCTCGGCTTCTCCTATGTGGCGCCCAACTCGATCGACGCCGTCTCGGGACGCGACTTCGTGCTCGACTATCTCGCCGCGGCGGCGACCTGCGCGACGCACCTGTCGCGGCTGGGCGCGGAGCTCGTGCTCTGGTCGACGACGGAGTTCGGCTTCTGCGAGCTGCCCGACTCCTGGAGCTCGGGCTCCTCGATCATGCCCCAGAAGAAGAACCCCGACGCCGCGGAGCTGCTGCGGGCGAAGGCCCCGCGGGTGGTCGGGCACCTGTCCGCCTTCCACGGCGTGCTCCACGCGCTGCCGCTGACATACAACAAGGACCTGCAGGAGGACAAGGAGCACCTCTTCGACGCCGTCGACACGCTCGAGCGCTCACTCGCGGCGGCGACCGGGATGATCTCCCGGGTGCGCTTTGACCGCGAGCGCATGCGCGAGGCAGCCGCCGACGAGCTGATCGCCGCCACCGACGTCGCAGACCTGCTCGTGCGACTGGGCACCCCTTTCCGCGAGGCTCACGGGATCGTCGCCGGGCTCGTGCGCACCGCTCTCGATCAGGGCAAGCCGCTCTCCGAGCTGACGCCACAGGAGCTCTCCGCGCACAGCGAGACGCTCGCCGAGCACGCGCAGGAGCTGAAGGCGGTGCTGGGCGAGAGCTCGTGGCTCGAGTCGAAGGTCTCCGAGGGCGGCACCTCGCTGCCCCGCGTCGAACAGCAGCTCGCGCTCGCACGAACGGTCCTCGATGGCGGCGCTTCCGCCTGACTTCTACGACCGGCCGGTGGTGGAGGTCGCGCGCGGGCTGATCGGCTGCACGGTTCAGTACCGCGACGGCGCCGGCGTGATCGTGGAGACCGAGGCCTACCACCAGTGCGAGCCGGCCTGCCACGCCTACGTCGGGCTCACTCCGCGCACCGCGACGCTCTTCGGCGAGCCCGGACGCGCCTACGTCTACCGCTCCTACGGCGTGCACGCCATGCTGAACGCCGTGTGCGAGCCCGAGGGCACGGGCGCGGCGGTGCTGATCAGGGCGCTCGAGCCGATCAGGGGAGTCGAGCGGATGCGGGCGCGACGGGGCCCGATCGGCGAGCGCAGGCCGGGCGACCGTGAGCTCTGCTCGGGGCCCGGGAAGCTCACGCAGGCGCTCGGGATCTGGCTGACCGAGAACGGCGGCAGCCTGCTCGACGGACCCGTCAGCATCGGCGAGCGCCCGCTCCCGTGGCGGGAGCCCGAGATCGTCGTCGGGACTCGCATCGGGATCACGCTCGCGACCGAGCTTCCATGGCGCTTCTGCGTTGCCGGCAACGCCCACGTGTCGAGGCCGCGCCCGGTCGAGGACCGCGCGAGCAGGCGTGCCTCGCGCCGGCGCGGCGCCCGGCTCGGACGAGCCTGAGAGGCGCACGATTCGGCTGGCCTGGCGCGGCGGGGCACGCGGGCGGGCCGGCGCAGCAGGCTAACCGGAGGGACTGACGCCGCCCGTCGGCGAGGTTGCCCCGCCCGAGGGGGACGGGGAGCTCGGCGGTGGCGAGGACGGCGTGCTCGAGGCGGGCGGGGTGGAGGGCGCGGCGCTCGCGGGGGGAGTGCTCGCAGGGGGAGCGGCGGGCGTGGCCGACCGTTCGCCGGCTCCGGGCGCCGCTCCGGCTCCCGCGGGTTCTTTCGGCGTGCGCGCCGGGGCGTTGCCCTTGGGGGCCGTCCCGCCACCCTGGGAGCCCCCGCCGGAGGTGGAGGAGGTGCCGGATGTGGAGGTCGTGGATTCCTGGCCGCCGTTCGCACCCTGCCCGTTTGACCCCGAGGGCTTGGCGCTCGAGTGTTCGGCGCGAGCCTTGTCGACCTGCGCCGCCGCGGTCATGAAGTCGTGCCAGATGAGCGCCGGAAAGGTGCCACCCATGACCGGCTTGCCGTTGAACTCGGTGGTCATCGGGACGAGGCTGTTGGGATAGCCGACCCACACCGCGACCGTGTACTTGCTGTCCCAGCCGATGAACCAGGCGTCGCCGAAGTTGGTCGTCGTGCCGGTCTTCCCGGCCGCGAACTGCCCCAGCGAAGCGGCCCGGGCGGTCCCGTACTGGAGCACCGTTTCGAGCATCGAGGTCTCGGTCGAGGCGACGCCAGAGGGGAGGACCTGGTGGGCGAGAATGTGGTTCGTGTCGATCCGGTGCCCGTCCGGCAGCGTTTCGCTGCCGGCGTTCACTTCCTGGACGCCGACGGGCGATTCGGCTTCCGCGAGCGTGCCGCTGATTCGCTGCCCGCCGTGCGCGATCGTCTCGTAGGCGTGCGCCATGTCGAGTGGCGTGACGCCGACCGTCAGACCCCCGATCGTCATGGCCGGGTTCGTTGAGAGCGGCGTGGTGATGCCCATCCGCCGTGCGAGCGAGGCGATCCGGTGGGTGCCGACCTTCAGGCCGACTTCGGCGTACACGGAGTTGTCGGAGTAGGCCGTCGCGCCGGTGAGCGTGTTCGACCCCGCGTACGCGTTTTCGTCGTTGTGAACGACGAACTTTTCCGTCCCGTTGGCGCTCGGGACGAAGAACGTCTTGACCCGCGAGCTCCAGACCGATTCGGGGGAGATCCCGTCCTCGAGCGCAGCGGCGAGGTCGAAGGCCTTGAAGGACGAGCCCGGCTGGCGCTCGCCCTGCGTGGCCAGGTTGAACGGGCTTTCGTCGTAGCTGCGCCCGCCGACCATCGCCCGCACCTCGCCGGTCGAGTTTTCGATCGCCACGAGCGACGCGGACGGGCCGCTTGGGTTGGCGAGATAGTTGTTGATCGACTGTTCGGCGGAGCGTTGCAGTTCGAGGTCGAGCGTCGTCTTGATCTTCAGGCCACCGTCGAAGGCGCGTGGGGCGCCGTAGCGTTCGACCACCTGCTGGCGGACCCAGCTGGTGAAGTAGCCGACGTCGACGCCTTCGATCGTCTGCTGGTGCGGGGGCAGAACGTCTTTGGCGGCGGGGAGCGACTGGTTGATGCTCTGTTCGTAGACGGGCCTTTCGATGTAACCCTGTTCGAGCATCTGGCGGAGCACCAGGTTGCGGCGTTCGCGGGCGGCGATCGGGTGGTTCGCCGGGTCATAGGCCGTGGGCGACTGGATGATGCCGGCCAGCATCGCCGCCTCCCACGGTTTGAGCTGTTCGACGCAGAGCGGATGGCTCGGTAGGCCGCAGCCCACGTGGTTGACGTCGGCGGCGAAGTAGGTCTGTGCCGCGGACTCGATCCCGTAGGCGCCGTTGCCGAAGTAGATCGTGTTCAGGTACGCGGTGAGGATCTTTTCCTTCGACCACTTGCGCGAGAGCTGATAGGCCAACGCCGCCTCCCTGAGCTTCTCGAGGATCGTCCGGTGCGACTGCGCCTGGAGCGCGTTCTTGATGAACTGCTGCTCGATCGTGGAGGCGCCCTGCACGCTTCCTTTGTGCAGCGTGTCCTGGATGAACGCACGGGCGATGCCGCGGATGTCGATGCCGCCGTTGGTGTTGAAGCGCTTGTCCTCGATCGAGATCACCGCCCACTTGACGATCTGCGGGATCTGCGATGGCGTCACGATCACGCGGTGGTTCTGGCTCAGGACGCCGATCGGATGACCGAGGTCGTCGAGAAGTTCAGAGCTGCGCGCGTCCTTGAGCAGCGCGAAGCGGGTCAGCGACGGCAGGTCCGAGGCGACCGAGATGAAGATGCCGAAGACGAATGAGACGAGGCCGAGAAGCAGGACGGCCATCAGGATCGCCAGGAAGCGGAGACGCTTGAGCCGCGGCTTTCGCTTTGGCTCTAGCCGAGTCTCGGGGCGAGGGTCATCGCTCATCAGCATCTGCGGAGCAGGGCCTCCTTGGCGCGGAGGGATCGGTAGCGGTGGCGCGCGCCGCGGTAGCGCGGGGCGGTGGGACCCACCGGCGGGCGAGAGTCTAGCATTGGCCCCGCATGCCAAACGCCGATGATGGGGCCGCCGAGGGAGCTGCCGAGGCTGCCCGCGAGCTGTCGCGCAACGCCGTCGACAGCCTTCCGCGCGGCGGCCTGGAGGGGCGGCTGGCGAGGGCTCGCGAGCAGGGACGGCCGCTTCGCGTGAAGCTCGGCATCGATCCGACGGCCCCCGACATCCATCTTGGTCACGCCGTCGTGTTGCGCAAGCTGCGCGAGTTCCAGGACGCCGGCCACGTCGTCGTGCTGATCATCGGCGACTACACCGCGCGCGTCGGCGACCCCTCGGGTCGCTCCGAGCAACGCCCGATCCTCTCCGAGGAGCAGATCGACGCCAACGCGGCCACGTTCCAGTCACAGGCCGTGAAGATCCTCGACGGGAACCCGGCCAGGCTCGAGGTGCGTCGCAACGGCGAGTGGCTCGACATGCCGATGGTCGAGCTGCTCAGGCTGGTGGGC
>DASZIU010000004.1:0-9402 GCA_035948815.1 Solirubrobacteraceae bacterium
CGGCGGGCGTCCCGATCGTCAAGCTACCGCCGCAGCCGCCAGCGCTCCCGAGAAGAAGGGCCGTGAGCAGGGCCGTGAGCAAGCGGGCACGACTGGGCATGTCGCTCACCTCATCGGCGCACAATCCTCGGAGCTAGAGCGTGACCGGCGGTGCCGGGGCGAGCATCGCGGGAGGATCAAGGTGACGTCCGAGGACATCGCCGCAGTGCGGGCGTCAGCGGCTCACAAGAGCGCCGGCGCCGACCTCGGCGAAGGTGGTGTAGCCGCTCAGCGCAAGCGTCAGGTCGAGCTCGGCCAGCAGGCAGCGAAGCACCTGCTCGACGCCGGCCTGGCCGCCCACCGCGAGACCCCACACGAACGGGCGACCGACGCAGACGGCGTCGGCCCCGAGCGCGATTGCCTTGAAGACGTCCGCTCCCGTGCGGATGCCGCTGTCGAACAGGACTGTCAGCTCGCGGCCGACCGCCTCGCGCACCGCCGGCAGGGCATCGAGGGCGGCGATCGCCCCGTCGACCTGGCGCCCGCCGTGGTTGGAGACGACGAGCCCGTCGACGCCGCACTCGACGGCGCGGCGTGCATCGTCGGGGTGAAGGATTCCCTTCAGGAGGATCGGCATGCTCGTCTGCTCGCGCAGCCAGAAGAGGTCCTCCCAGGTAACGCTCGGATTCGAGAATTCGGCGGCCCAGTGTCCAATCGCGGCACCGATGTCCTCCTCGGGAGGCTGCTCGAGGGCCGCGCGGAAGACCGGGTCGCTGAAGTAGTTGGCCACCCCCTCCCCCTTCAGGAAGGGCAGGTAGGCGGCCTGAAGATCCCTGGGGCGCCAGCCGAGCATCCACGTGTCGAGCGTCACGACGAGTACGCCATAGCCCGAGCGCTCCGCCCGCGAGACGAAGCTGCTCGCGAGCTCGCGGTCCTTCGGCCAGTAGAGCTGATACCAGCGGCTGGCCCCCGGAGCGGCCTCCGCAACCTGCTCGATCGAGTGCGACGCCGCCGTGCTGAGAATGAACGTCAGACCCTGGGAGGCCGCGGCACGGGCCGTGGCGAGCTCGGCCTCGGGATGCACGATCGACTGGACTCCGATCGGCGCGAGCAGCAACGGGGCGGGCATCTCGGTTCCGAGGAGCGTCGTGCGCAGATCGCGGCTCGCAACATCGCGAAGCATGCGGGGAACGATCCTGAGACGCTGGAAGGCCTCGAGGTTCGCCTGCATCGTCCTCTCGGCGCCCGCACCGCCCGCCACATAACCGAAGGCTCCCTCCGAGAGGCGCTCGCGGGCGCCCAATTCGAGCGCCAGGGGCGACAGCGGTAGCGAGGGCACCTCGCCGGCGAGGCCACGGCCGTAGATCTCGAACTGGTAGTCCCCGAACGGGGCCGCGGGCGGGCGTGTCTCTGGGTCGCCCACCTCTAGACCGTCGCCCCGGGCGTCCTCGGCTCAGCCAAGGACGAGCTCGGCGGCGTCGCGGAGCGTGGCCGCGTCTCCGGAGATCAGCAGCGTCGTGACGACCGACTCGCGCCACTTCTCGAGGTCCTCGCGGATCTTCTCGCGCGGCCCGATCAGCGACAGCTCTTCGATCAGCGCCGTCGGGATCTTCGCGCCGGCCTCCTCCTTGTGGCCGGACAGGTACAGGTCCTGGATCTCGGCGACCTCCCTCTCGTAGCCCATGCGGATCGGAACGTTGGCGTGGAAGTTGGCGCCCTTGGCGCCCATGCCCCCGAAGTACAGGGCATAGAACGGCCGCAGTGCATCGGCGGCGGCCTCGACGTCGTCGGTGACGATCAGCGGAACCGTGGCGCATACCTGGAAGTCCTCTGCGCTTCGCCTGGCCCCCTCGCGCGCGAAGCCCTCCTCGAGCGAGGGGCGGTAGAGCTCGTCGTACACGGCGGGCGAGAAGAGCATCGCGAGCCAGCCGTCGCAGAGCTCGGCGCACAGCGCGATGTTCTTGGGCCCCTCGGCGCCGAGGTAGATCGGGATGTCCTCGCGCAGCGGGTGGATCGAGGCCTTCAGCGGCTTGGCGAGACCCGTGCCATCGGGCAGCGGGAGCGTGTAGTGCGGCCCGGGCGCGGTGACCGGGCCGTTGCGTGCCCAGATGTCGCGCAGGATCCCGATGTACTCGCGCGTGCGCGCGAGCGGCTTGGCGAAGGGCATGCCGTACCAGCCCTCGACCACCTGCGGCCCGCTGACGCCGAGCCCGAGGATGAAGCGCCCGTTCGACAGATGGTCCATCGTCATCGCCGCCATCGCCGTCGCGGCGGGCTGACGCGCGGACATCTGAACGATCGCGGTGCCGAGCTTGATGCGCTCGGTGGAGCCGCCCCACCACGCGAGCGGCGTGAGGCAGTCAGAGCCGTAGGCCTCGGCCGTCCAGATCGAGTCGAAGCCGAGCCGCTCGGCCTCGGCGATCGCCTCCACCGCCCCGGGCGGCGGACCCCCCGCCCAGTAGCCCGTGTTCAGCCCGAGCTTCAGATCCCCCGCCATGACGCGAGCCTACAACCCGCGCAGCGGCGGCGCTTGCTCGGCGCGCCGCCGCAGAGCGCGCCTAGCCCCGCCTCACTTGAGCCAACCGGCGAACGGCGCGCCGGTCCAGCCTTCGCCCGAGCCGGCCGGCGCCTTGCCGAGTGTCTTGCCTCCGTACAGCACTGCCCCGCCGGCCGCGTCGTTCTGATAGGTGCGCCACGGGATCGTGTACTGCTGGCTCACCCCCGGCTTGGAGAAGTCGCAGACGCCCGCCGGGAACGCCTGGCGCAGCTGCGTCCACTGTTCTGCCGTGAAGGTCGCCGGGTAGTAGGCCGACTGCGTCAGCGGCTTCAGGCGGCATTCCTGGACGTCGGTCGCGATCGACTCGCCGGCGACCACGCGCGGCGTGGCGAACCTCGTCTCGGCCAGCGGCAGCTGACAGACGGGACCGACGCCGGGAACCGACGCTTCTTCGACGACTGCGACGTTCGAGCATTTGTCGTGCACGTCTTCGGGCCGGTCGGCCGCGACCTTTTCGGTCAGCGACATCTTGCGGCCGTCCGCTTCGACGGCCGACAGCCAGCGGTCCATCGCAAGCAGGCCTTCGGTCGTGTATTTCGGCGATCCGATCAGCGGCGCTGGACCGAACCAGATCACGTGGTTCTTGGGGAAGTGTCCCTCGTCGCGTTCGAGTCGTGCGCGCATGGACCACGTGCGGTAGGCGTCGTGGAAGGCCCCGGGGTCCGGACCGCGCAGGTCGATGATCGGGACGCCCGCGAGGTTGTTGGCCTCGTTCACCGAGCCGGAGAGGTAGGCGTACTTGACCGCCGGTTCGTCGGCGCGGATCCGTTCCTTCGTGGCCTTCAGGTCGATGTCGGCGCCGCCGACCTTCGCGTTCAGGTCGACGAACTGCGCGGGCGTGATGATCCCTTCTTCGAGCGCATGCAGGCCGTACTGGACGCCCGCGTTCCCGACCGGCCGGCCGGCGAAGCCGTGTCCGAGCTTGTGCTCGACGGGCCCCCAGGCGCTTTCCGGACGCGGCCCGAAGACGTTGACCATGTAGTCGGCGAGCGTGCAGCGAACGCCCCCGGGGTTCGTTTCGGGGTTGTAGGCTTCCGCGCTCGTGACGCCGGGGCACGCTTTCGTCGGGTTCGCGAGTTCTTCCCAGTACACGGTGTCGAAGATGATCGGGTTGCCGTAGTTGGGGTGACCCTCGACGGCCGCGATCTGGTTGTAGGTCCAGGCGATTCCCGTCCCCCACCCTTCCGGGTGCTCGAAGTATTTGCGTGTCTGGTGGTAGTCGGAGATCTCCTCCGCGTTTGACCACGAGTCCTGGAAGCTGCACTGCGGCAGGATCCCCTGGTAGATCCCGGGATAGGCGTTGGCGACCTGCTGCTGGACCAGCGAGCCGCCTGAGCAGCCCGTTCCGATCGCGTAGCGCAGCGTCCCATAGTGGTCGATCAGGTGCTCCTTGGCCATGATCAGCGACTCCGCCTGCGTCGCGAGGTTGCAGTTGTGGCCGGCGTTGTCGAGCGCGGTCGACATCACGGCGAAGCCGAGCCCGAGCGCGGTCGTCGGGCTGTCGGTCTGGGCTTCGACGCCGGGGACGCCGACGGTGTCGCTGGTCACGCTGGGTGCCGTGCCCGACTTGTGTTCGATGCCGCAGCTGGCGCCGTGGGTGATCAGCAGCTTGTGGTCGAACTGCGGCTGCGGAGCCCACGGTTCCCACGGCTTGCCAGGCTGGAAGAGGACGGCTATCTGGTACTGGTCGCGGTCCTGGTAGCCGGTCTCGATTCGGATGATGAACGGCACCGTCTGCCCGTTGTCGGTCGTGGTGCTCGCCACGTCGGGCGGTGGTTTGCCCGGTTCGTAGGGCAGCATCGCGCCGGTGACCGACGATTTGTACTCGTAGGAGTAGGTCGTCGGGGCGTCGCACTGGGCATCCGTCGCGCCCGCGTTCCCGCACACCCAGGGCTGTACCTGGGGACCGGCGATCACCGGGCCGCCGATCGCATGGTCGATGATCGTCGCCTGACCGCTCGCCGCACCCGGCGCCTGCACGCTCAGCACGTTGCTTCCGGGTTGCAGGCCCGTGACCAGCCCCTCGAAGCTCCCGTTGGGACGCATCGCGAACTCGCCCGTGACCGGGGCTCCGTTGAGCGTCACGGTCACCGACGCCGGCTTCACTCCATGCGGCAGCGTCACCGCGGTGAGCGCTTCGCCACCCGAGATCAGATCTGCCCTGTCTGAGAGAACGTGCACCGACAGGCCGCCGGCGGCCCGCGCGCTGCTCCCGGCCACGGCGATCATTGCCGCGAGCACCGCGGCGACGACGAGCACCTTCTCCCGCATCGTTCCTCCCGTTCGACGAAAGGGGACCCCGCCCGGTGTCCCCTCGAGCGCCCGGCGATGAGCCGGTCGCCCATGAATGAAGTACGCGCGCGTGCTACCCGGGCGCGGACTCCGGTAAACGTGGCTAGCTCATCAGGGCCACCGGGACGCCGAGCCCGGCCGACCGGCGCAGCGTCGCGATGCGCCTCCCGGGCTGGACGGCGGGACGGACCGAGCCGACGCGCTCTCCGAGCCCCTCGACCGTCCGCTCGAGGTCCTCGCTGCGCAGCGCAAGGCCCCAGAAGAAGGCGGGCCGGTCCGTGCCGCCCGCGCGCTCGCTCACCTCGGGCGGCTCCTGCACGAGCTCGAGGATCTCGGCGCCGAGGCGGAAGAACGCCTGCCGCGGCGCGCCGGCCGGCGTCGGCTCCTCACGGACCCTGCGCAGCTCGAGGCCCGCCGACTGTAGGGCCCGTACGCTGCGGTCGAGCGCCGGTGAGACGGCGACGACGTGATCGATCGCGAGCACGCCATTCGGATGCGCCGCGACGCGCTCGGCGGGGGCTTGCTCGGAGGGGCTCGTCGGAAGGCCGTCGAGATCACTGCTCGTGATCTCGCGCAGCGACCAGCCGACGATCCCCCGCCCGGCCCGCTCGCCTGCGAGCCGCAGCCGTACGCTGCCGATCAAACAGCAGCCGTCGGAGACCGCGAAGCCGAGCGCCTCCCAGCTGCGCGGCTCATCGGCCACGGTGATCTCGTCGATCGTCGGCCGTGTCAAGCCGGCGATGATACGACCACCTGGATCGGTGCGCGATGCTCCCGCCGGCGGGTAGTACCGAACTGACGGCCCTATTGTGGGGGTGAGCCGCGAGCCGACCTCCGATGTCCGATCCCCCACATCCGAGCACGGGCGACGCACCGCCTGGCCACAGTGAAGGGCCGCATGAGTGGCGCGGCTCTCCTCGGCAGGAGCGGCGCTGGCTGCTGATCTTCGTCCGCTTCCTGCTTCCGGGCGCCACCGTGATCGCCGGGCTGGTGGTCATGTCGCTGGGCGGCGAAAGCGACCTCGAGGGCGGCGCGGGGATCGTCGGCGCGGGCCTCGCTGTCTTCTTCCTCAACTGGCTGTTCCGGGCCGGGGCCAGCGGCGAGCGTGAACGCGACGCCGAGGACGCCGCGCGCAAGTACTTCGACCGCCACGGGCGCTGGCCGGAGTAAGTGGCTCCGACACCGCGCCGGCAGCCTTCGACCGGCTGTGATGGGTGGTCATGCTGCGAGCGCACTGTTTGTCCATTCGTCGAATGTGAAGCGGTCTCGGCGGGAGGAGAATCCGCCGGTGAGCTCGGGGGTGCAGATGCCGGCGATCGACCGTTACCGTCCGCGCGCGCCCTTCCTCGACGAGCTCTTCGAGCACGATGGGACTCCGCGGGCGACGGCGACTCCGCTGGTCGAGCAACTCGCGCGCCTGGGGCCCGACGGACTGATCGAGGCGGGACGCCGGCGAGACGCGATCTTCATGCAGCGCGGTATCACGTTCGAGACGACGGGCGTGAGCGGCATCTCCCACGACCGTCCGTTTCCGCTCGATCTCGTGCCCCGTGTCCTCAGCGGTCCGGAATGGCGCGACATCAAGCGCGGGCTCGCGCAGCGGATCAGGGCGCTGAACCACTTCGTCGACGACGTCTACCACGCGCGCGAGATCGTGCACGAGGGGATCGTGCCGTGGCGCCTTGTCGTCTCCTGCTCGCACTTCGCGCGCGCGGTGCACGGCATCCGGCCCCCGGGGGGCGTCTACACGCACGTCGCCGGCTGCGACCTCGTTCGCGACAGTGACGGCAGCTGGAAGGTGATCGAGGACAACGTGCGGATCCCGTCCGGGATCTCCTACGTGCTTGAGAACCGTGCAGCGATGGCCCGGCTCGTGCCCGAGCTCTTCGCCTCCTACCGCGTGCGTCCCGTCGAGCACTACCCGCAGCTGCTGCTGCGCGCGCTGCGATCGGTCGCGCCCTCGGCGGAGAGCGAGGCGACCGTCGTCGTGTGGACTCCAGGGCCCGCCAACCCCGCCTACTTCGAGCATGCCTTCCTCGCGCGCCAGATGGGCGTCGAGCTCGTCGAGGCATCGGACCTCGTGGTTCGCGACGACGTCCTCTACCTGCGCACGACACGCGGCCTCGAGCGCGCGCACGCGGTCTACCGCAGGATCGACGACGACTTCGTCGACCCGCTCGAGTTCCGCGGTGACTCGCTGCTCGGCGTGCCCGGCCTGGTGCGGGCTTATCGCGCCGGCAGCGTCGCGATCGCCAACGCCCTCGGCACAGGGGTTGCCGACGACAAGGCGATCTACTGCTTCGTCCCCGACATGATCCGCTTCTACCTCGGGGAGGAGCCGATCCTCGAGAACGTGAAGACCTACCTGCTCTCGGACGGCGAGATCCGCGAGCACGTGCTCGAGCGTCTGGACCAGCTCGTCGTCAAGCCGACCGGCGAGTCCGGTGGCAGCGGCGTCATGATCGGACCGAGCGCCGAGGACGCCGAGATCGAGCGGATGCGCGCCGTGATACGCGCCCATCCCGAACGCTGGATCGCGCAGGACGTCGTGCGCCTCTCGACGGTTCCGACGGTCGCAGCGGACGGCACCCTCCAGCCCCGCCATGTCGACCTGCGTCCGTTCGCGGTCTTCGGCGAGCGAATCGACATCGTGCCGGGCGGCTTGACCCGCGTGGCTCTCGAGGACGGCTCGCTGATCGTCAACTCCTCTCGTGGCGGCGGCTCGAAGGACACATGGGTACTGGAGGACGGGGACACCGCCGACCGCGCGGGCCCGCCCATCGCCGACACCCAGCCGCCGGCGCTGCCGGACCTCAGCTACGGCGCCTGGACGAGCCAACAACAACAGCAACAGCAGCTGCGCCCGCCGCGCTGATGCTCGCCCGGATCGCGCACGAGCTGTACTGGCTCGGTCGAAACCTGTCTCGCGCAGAGTTCACCGCCCGCGCCGTGGAGGCGGTGTTCCACTCCGAGCTCCAGGGCACGCCGGATGCCGAGCCCGGCGTGAGCTTCGGCTCGGGCGGGCTGCTGGCGATGTTCGGCGACGCCGGCGAGAGCTCCGCGAGCAGCCGGGCACTCTGGCAGCTGACGCTCGATCCCGAGCGACCGGGATCGATGCTGGCGAGCATCGAACGGGCCCGTCAGGGCGCCCGCACGGTTCGCGACGTGATCAGCGCGGAGATGTGGGAGGCGATCAACACCACAGCGATGGGGCTGCGGGGCGACGGCCAGCCCGGGTGGGCTGCGCCGGCCGGGCCATACCTCGCGTCCCAGTACGTCAAGGAACGCACGGCTCTGATCTGGGGCGTCGCCGACCATTCGATGCTCCGCGACGAGGCCAAGTGCTTCCTTGACGCCGGTGGGCTGATCGAGGTCTCCGACATGGTCCTGCGCATGCTGAGGGTCGCCCTCCCGCCGGGCGACTCGCCGCCCGCGGATGGCCACGCACTGATCCTGCTGCAGGCCGTCGGCGGCTTCCATGCCTATCTTCGCGCTGTCACCGCCCCGCCACACGCTCACCCCGTCGCACGCTTCCTGCTCTTCGAGCGCGCCTATCCGGACAGCGTCGCGGCGTGCGTTGACTCGCTGCACGACGTGTTCACGATGGCCGACGCGGGGCCGCGGAACTCCAAGCCCGTTCTGCGCGTGAGCCGACTGGCGGCAGACCTTGACTTCCAGCGCCGCGCGCTGCCAGACGGCGCGGAGCTCACCGGGATATGCGAACAGACCCAGCAGGAGCTCGCGCAGATCGATCAGGACGTGGCCGATCGCTACTTCGCCGGCGCGGTCCCGGGCGCCGCGCGGAGGTGACCGCGTCGTGCACTTCGCGATCCGCTACCTGACCGAGTACCAGTACGACGCGCCGGTGACCGACAACCTGAACGCGCTTCGGGTCCGTCCGGCCACGACCTCGACCCAGCGCTGCGACGAGTTCCACACCCGCATCGAGCCGGAGGCCCGCGTCAGCCGCCACCTCGACTACTTCGGCACCGAGGTGATCGAGTTCGGGATACCGCCGAGCCATGAGCAGCTCACGATCGACGTGCGGGCACGCGTCGTCACCTCTCCTCCACCCGAGCCACCGGAGGGGTCGTGGGAGAGCCTGCACACCTCGGCGTACGTGGACGCGGCAGGTGAGTTCGCGCTTCCCTGGCACGACCAGCCCCGGCTCGCGGGCCTCGACGGGCTCGAGGACGCGATCGAGGCGCACAGCCCGCTCGAGACGCTCGAGGCGCTCTGCGAGGTGATCCCCGAGCGCTTCGAGTACCGGCCCGGCGCGACGTATGTCGGCTCGACCGTCGAGGACCTGCTCACGAAGGGGGCGGGAGTCTGCCAGGACTTCGTGCACCTCTCGCTGCTGTTGCTTCGCCGCCGGGGTATCGCCGCGCGCTACGTCTCGGGATACCTGTGGGCGGCCCCCGATGACGATGGCACCGACTCGCTCGAGGTCGATACGCACGCGTGGCTCGAGGCGCTGCTGCCGGGCACCGACGGACATGGGGAACCCGCCTGGGTGAGCGCCGATCCGACCAACCGCCGGCTCGCGGGCGAGATGCATGTGAAGATCGGCCATG
>DASZIU010000005.1:0-18207 GCA_035948815.1 Solirubrobacteraceae bacterium
GCCAGGCGGCTCTGACGCACCGCCTGGATCCGCCGGCGCTCCTCGCCGACTCGCCGGGTGAGCCACACGAAGAAGGGCAGCAGGAAGAGCGAGAAGGCTGCCAGGCGCCAGTCGAGCAGCACCATCGCCACGATCGTGGCAACGACGGTCGTGACGTTCTGGACGATCGACGTGGCCGTCGAGGTGACGACGCTGTCGACGCCGCCGATGTCGTTGGCGATCCGCGACTGCACCTCGCCCGTGCGCGTGTGTGTGAAGAAGGCGAGCGACATCCGCTGCAGGTGCGCGTACACGGCGGCTCTCAGGTCGTGCATCACGCGCTGGCCGACCTGATTGGAGATCCATGTCTGCGCGACGCCGATCACGCTCGTGATCACCGACAGCGCGATCATTCCCGAGACGAGCTCGATGACCAGCTTCGTGTCGTGCTGGGGGTAGGCGACGTTGATGAATTCCCGCAGCAGGAACGGGCTGATCACGCCGAGCCCGGACGCCAGGAAGATCAGCCCGAGCAGCAGGGTGAGGCGCGGACGGTAGGGAGTGAACAGCCTGCTTATGCGGCGCAGTGACACGGGCGTCGCTGGGATGTCCTCGGGCCGGAGCTCCGGGGCCGCCCCGCGATGCCCGTCGCCCGAGCGGCCCTGAGAGAACGGCTGGCTGCTCACGCGAATGACTTTATCGGCGGCCGCTTTGGCGACCGGCCGGAGCGGGGGGTCGGACGGGGCTCAGACCGCTAGATTTCAGGGATGATCGAGGGGAGCATGACGCTCTCGGCCCCGGAGATACGAGTGCTCGGCTGTCTGCTGGAAAAGCAGCGGACGACGCCCGACGTCTACCCGCTGACGCTGAACGCGCTGCGCCTGGCATGCAACCAGTCGACGAATCGCGACCCCGTCGTCGACTACGACGACGTCGTGATCCGCAACGCGCTGCACCGGCTCGAGCGCCGGGGCTTCACGCGCCTTGCCAGCGGTCGCGGCAGCCGCGCGCCGAAGTACCGGCACCTGCTCGCCGAGGCACTGCCGATGGGCGAGGACGAGCAGGGGCTGATGTGCGTCCTGATGCTCCGCGGCGCGCAGACGCCGGGCGAGCTCAAGCAGCGCGCCGATCGGATGCACCCGTTCGGCGACCTCGAGGATGTGCAGCACGCCTTGGGGCGACTGATCGATCGCGGGCTCGTGGCGCGCCTCGAGCGCAGGCCCGGACAGAAGGAGGAGCGCTACATCCAGCTGCTCGAGGATCGCGCCGAGGAGGCCACGCAGAGCGGGGATCGGCAGCCGGCGCCGGGGGCGAGGCCCGAGGAGGACGAGCGCGTCGCGCCGGCGTGGAGTCGGGAGCCGGGCGAGGCGACCGACGGCGGCGACGCGGGCACGCTGCACGAGCGGGTCGCGAGGCTCGAGCGCGAAGTGGCCGAGCTGCGCGCGGCGGTGGAGGCGGACGGCGAGCGCGTCGCGGTGCGCGCGGGCTCGGCGTTCGGGGAATGAGCCGATGCACCCGCTGATCGCCGCCTCCTCCGATGCCGCCTCGGGAGTCGGGATTCCCCTGGCGCTCGCGGCCGGGCTCGTGTCGTTCCTCTCGCCGTGCGTGCTGCCGCTGGTTCCCGGCTACCTCTCGACCGTGATCGGTGTCACCCCGGCGGACCTGAAGGGCGGAGTCGGCACGCGCAGGGTGCTCGTCCCGAGCCTGCTCTTCATCTCGAGCTTCTCGCTGATCTTCATCCTCCTAGGGCTCAGCGCGACGGTCATCGGATCGACGCTCAACGCCCACAAACAGACGCTCGAGTACGTCGGGGGGGCGCTGATCATCGCGATGGGGCTGCTCTTCCTGGCGACGCCCTTCGTGCGTCTGCTCAACCGCGAGTGGCACTCCGAGGCGCTGCTGAGGCTCGCCGGCCGCGGCGGCCCGCTCGTCGCCGGGGCGGCCTTCGCGATCGCGTGGACGCCGTGCACGAGCATCACCCTCGGGGCGATCCTCACGCAGGCGGCCGTGTCGAGCTCCGCGGCGCACGGCGCCCTGCTGCTCGCCTTCTACTCCGCCGGGCTCGCGATCCCGTTCCTGCTGATCGCGCTCGCGTTCGAGCGGATGACCGGTGCGCTGGCGATCGTCAAGCGCCACTTCCCGGTGATCATCGGGATCGGCGGCGTGGTGATGATCCTGCTGGGCACGCTGATCGTGACCGGCGAGTTCACGGTCCTGAACTCGAAAGCCAACGAACTCACCACGAGCCTCGGGCTGAACGGCTCGCTCTAGGGTGCCGCTCGCCGCTATTCCCGCGCGAACAGCCGCAGGAACAGCAGGAAGACGTTCAGGATGTCGAGGAAGATCCCGGCGGCCAGCGGTATCGCCTCGTCCGTCCCGGCCCGGCGCAGCCGGTTGAAGTCGACGACCGTGTAGAGGCCGAAGATCGCCAGCCCGGCGATCGCGTAGACCGTGTAGCCGCCGGGGATGCGCACGAAGACCAGCACCAGCCCGGCGGCGATCAGCGCCAGCAGCAGCCAGAACAGGGTCCTGTACAGGAACGAGAGGTCACGACGGATCGCATATCCCCCGGCGCCGAGCCCTCCGACGAACAGGGCGGTCGCGCCGAACGCCTGGCGCACGGCTGTCGGATCGGTGGCCGAGTAGTAGTTGACCGTCGTGGCGACGCTCGCCCCCATCAGCACCCCGAAGGCGAGCAGCAGCCCGAGCGCGAGCTGGCGGTTCCCGCGCGCATTCGCCACGTTCAGGCCGAGCAGGCACCCGAGCGCCAACAGCCAGGCGACGAACCAGAGGCCGCCGCCGAGGTTGCGGCCCAGATAGACGCCGAGCGTCGCGAACCCCACGGTGAGGGCGACGAGCGCCATCACACGGCCGAACAGCGTCTGCGTGGGGCTCGCAGACTGGCTCTCCGCGTAGCCGACGGAGCTCACGCGTGGATCGTACAGCCGCCCTACGCTCCCCGGGAAGCCCCCGCCTCAGGGCGGAGGCTCAGCTGGCTGCGCTGGGCGCCGTCGCCCGCTCGCCGCGGCGCTCGAGGAAGCGGCGTTCCCAGGCTTCCTGGTTGCGCTTTGCGTCGAGCACGAAGGGCGAGTAGCCGATCGCTTTGACGATCCCCTCGTTGACCGCCGAGTCGGGGAAGGGGAGCGGGCGCATCACGTCGACGAACAGCACGACGCGCGTCTCGTCGGTGTCGTTCCAGACCTCGTGGTTGAAGGTGTCGTCGAAGATCAGGCTCTTGCCCTCCTCCCAGTGGCGGAAGTCATCGCCGACGCGGATGCGGCAGGCCTCCGCGTCCTTGGGCACGATCAGCCCGAGGTGGTAGCGGAGCACGCCCTTGTAGGGCCCGCGATGGTCGAGGATGTGCTTGCGCGGGGAGAGGATCGAGATCATCGCCGTCTTCATCCCCGGGACCTCTCGCATCAGGGCCGCGGTCCGCGGACACATCTCCACGCCTAGCTTGGCCTCGAAGCCGTAGCCGTAGATGAAGAAGGTCTTCCAGCGGTCGTCGTCTGTGATCTCGATCTGGTCCTTGGAGATGTCCTGGAAGTTCGCGAGATCGCCCTGTACCTCGAGCAGTTTTTCGGCCTCCTCGCGGATTACCATCCAGTTGTCCTCGATGTGCTTGACCCAGGGGAAGCGCTCGAGCGGGAAGAAGGTGGCGTCGCCGACCAGCGAGCGCTTGCCGATGAAACGCTCGATCGGCGCCAGGATCGCTTCCCCGAGCTTGATCGTCAACGCGACGAGCCGGTCCCACAGCGACTTGCCCTGTGCCTCGCTCACGAGTCGCATCCTACAACCGGCGATGTGTCGCCTCGCAAACTCAGCCACCTTTCGGCGCCCTCCACCAGCGCCACCGTTCAGGAGCGGTTCAGGTCCTCTGTGGCAGGGTTGGCGATCAGGGCTCTCGTGAGCCCAGCGGAGGGCGCGTCCCCGCCCGGTAGCGCCTCCTTGGTGGCGGGGGCGCCCTCCCGCCGACTCGGCCGCTGGGTCCGCCGTCTCCGTCTCGTGTGGCCGTGCCGCATGCGGCACGGCTCGGGTCCGCGCATGCGCGGACCCGCCGGTCGGCGCATGCGCCGACCGGTTCCGTGGCTCGAGTCGTCCTGCGGCCGAGGGCCGAGCGGATCAAGGACGCAGGAAGCGACGTCTGCTACGCAAACGAGCCACCGAGGACGCCGAGCCCGCGACGGCAATCGGCCGTCAGGACTAGGCCGCCTCGCGCAGCGCGGCGAGCTCGGGTGAGTCCGCGAGCTTCTTCAGTGCCCGCTGCTCGAGCTGGGACGCGCGCTCGGCGGAGAAGCCGAGTCGTTTGCCGATCGCGGTGAGCGTCTGGGGCTCCTCGCGGCCGGTCCCGAAGCGGAGCGTCAGGACGGTCCGCTCGGTTTCGGGGAGGTGCGAGATCGCCTCATGGACGATGCGCTCGCGCTCGTTCTCCCATGCCGTGTCCTCCGGCGCCTCGACATCCGAGGGGAGGAGGTCTCCGAGTGCCGTGTCGCCGTCCTCGCCGATCTGCTGGTCGAGGCTCACGAGGGCTGCGCGCTGGTGGCGCACCTCCTCGACCTGCTCGATCGGCAGTCCGGTCTCCTCGGCGAGCTCCTCGAGCGTGGGCTCGCGGCCCAGCCGGACGGAGAGCTCACGCTCGACCCTGCCGACCTTCCGCGAGCGCTGCGCGACGTGGACGGGGAGGCGGATCGTGCGTCCCGAGTTCTCGAGCCCGCGCTGGATCGCCTGGCGGATCCAGAGGGTGGCGTAGGTGGAGAAGCGGAAGCCCTTGCGCCAGTCGAACTTCTCGCTCGCGCGGATCAGCCCGAGCATGCCCTCCTGGACGAGATCGCCGAGCGGCAGGCCCTGGTTCTGGTAGCGGCGGGCGTTGGATGCGACGAGTCGCAGGTTCGAGTTGACGAGCAGTTCCTTCGCGTGCAGGTCACCGCGCTCGATCCGCTTTGCGAGATCGATCTCCTGCTCAGGGGTGAGCAGGGGGTAGCGGCGCGAGTGGGCGAGGAGCTGGTCGACCGCCTCGGGGATGAAGGTGTCCGCGCTCGAGAGATCGGTCCTCTCTATGGGGCTGTCGAGCTGCTCGCGCGCAGGGGAGACCTCGTCCTCGTGGGAGCCGAGATCGCCGTCTGCCTGCAGCTCGACGACGTCCGCGGAGGCCGCAGTATCGAGCGTGGTAGCCTGGTTTTTGGTCTTGTCTGCCATATGAGCCTTCTTAATCCGATGCTTGCAGTCGGGATTATACCCGGCGATAGTTGCGTTGTCAATCATCCTTATGCAAGCTTTACGGGGACCCTCTCGTTCGACGCTCTGTACGGCGTTACCTTCCCGCGAACTCGAGAAAATGCCCCTGACGCACGAGCGCAAACCCGCGCCTCGGTGCAAAGGATCGAATGCTGAGGTAGGACAAGTATCGGTTTGCACAAGCGGAACGTGACCGTGGGGGTTGTAAGCTCGGCGCATCGGCACCGACCTCGACCTCTCCGGGCAGGTCGTCGCGATCACCGGGGCATCCTCCGGCATCGGTGAGGCGACGGCGCTCCTGTGCGCGAGGGCCGGGGCCGCCGTCTCGCTGAGCGCGCGGCGCGAGGAGCGCCTGAAGGCGCTGGCCGACCGCATCACCGGCGACGGTGGGACTGCGGTCTGGAGCGCTGCGGACGTCGGCGATGAGGCGCAGGCGGGCGACTTCATCCGCCGCACCCACTCCGACCTCGGCCGCCTCGACGTGCTCGTCAACAACGCCGGCGTGATGCTGCTCGGGCCGATCGAGAACGCCCCCACCGAGGAATGGCGGCAGATGATCCAGGTGAACGTCTTCGGTGTCCTCTACTGCACGCATGCGGCGCTGCCGCTGATGCGCGAGCAGGGCGCCGGCCACATCGTCAACGTCAGCTCGGTCGCCGGGCGCTTCGCGAGGGCCGGCTCGGGCGTCTACAACCTCACCAAGTTCGGCGTCGGCGCGTTCTCGGAGGCGCTGCGCCAGGAAGCGGTGCCGATGGGGGTGCGCGTGACCGTGGTCGAGCCCGGGGCGGTCGCGACCGAGCTCCCAGAGCACAACCGCCCCGAGGTTCTCGAGCAGATCCGCACCGTCTTTAAGGAAGTCGAGCGGCTGAGCGCCGAGGACATCGCCCGGGCGATCCTCTACGCGATCGGCCAGCCACCCAACGTGAGCGTCAACGAGATGCTCATCAGGCCGACCGGCCAGCTTCGCTGACGGCGCGCCTCGAGCTCCAGCGCACCGCAGCCGCGCGGGAAGGTTGGACGGGCAGAGGGGTCTATGCCTCTGGACCTGGTCCCCGCACACGCGCACGCGGGGCCTGAGGCTCGGGGACAGGAATCCCGGAGCGCTCGGACGGGGAGCGGCCGATTTCTGGGATAGGCCGCTCCCCGAGCGCTGCCCTCGGCGCTAGTCGGAGACCGGCTGCCCGTTGGCCGTGAGCGAGACGTCGATGTTGCCGCGGGTCGCGTTCGAGTAGGGGCAGACCTTGTGCGCGGCGGCCACGATCTCGACGGCAGTCGCGGGATCCTCGATCGCCGGCAGGTTGACGTCGAGGTCGACCGCGACGGTGAAGCCACGGTCCTCGGTCGTCACGAGCATCACTTTGGAGTCGATCGCGACGTCGCCCAGGTCGACCTTCTTGCGTCGCGCGACGGTACCGAGCGCGCCCTCGAAGCAGGCCGCGTAGCCGACCGCGAAGAGCTCCTCGGGGTTGGTCCCGTCGCCCTGGCCGCCCATCTCGGTCGGGAGCCGCAGGTCGACCTCGAGCTGCCCGTCCGACGTGCGTCCGTGGCCGTTGGCGCGCCCGCCGGTGACGTGGGCCCGCGCCGTGTAGATCGTGTTCGCCATTCGCTATCTCCTGTCTTGTCGGGGTGGGGGATGGTTCAGCATCTGCTCATCGACGGGGCCGCCGTCGATCGCGGGCGCGATGTCGAGCAGTTCGGCTCCCGCGTGATCGACCTGCAGCGTCGTGTGATCCAGGCCGAAGCGCTCGTGCAGGGTTGCCTCCATCGCCCGGCGCGCCGCATGGCAGTCGCTGTCGCGCGCGACGAGTACGTGCGCCGAGAGCGCAGGGAAGCCGCTCGTCACCTCCCACACGTGCAGATCGTGGACCTCGACGACACCCGGCTCGGCGACGAGCGCTTCGCCGATCGTGCGGGGGTCGAGGCCCTCCGGCGCAGCCTCGAGGAAGATGCGCCCGCTGGCCCTCACGAGCGAGGCGCCCGAGCGGATCATCAGGCCCGCGATCAGCAGCGAGACGATCGGGTCGGCCCGCTCGAAGCCCGTCGTCAGGATGACGACGGCGGCGACGGCGGTGCCGATGAAGGCGTAGAGGTCGGTGAGGATGTGCTGGAAGCTGCCCTCGATGTTGAGGCTCGAGCGGTCGGCGCCCGCTAGCGTCCGCGCGGCTGCGAGGTTCACGAGGATTCCCGCGAGCGCCACCGCGAGCACGAGCCAGCCGCGCACGGCCGGCGGGTTGAAGAGCCGCACGATGCCCTCGTAGGTGATCAGGGCCGCGAGGACCAACAGGGTCACGCCGTTGGCCTGCGCGGAGAGGATCTCGGCGCGGCCGAGCCCGAAGGTCATCGCCCCGCTGGGCGAGCGGGCCGCCAGCCGCAGCGCGAGCAGCGAGAAGCCGATCGCGCCTGCGTCCGCGAGCATGTGGCCGGCGTCGGACAGCAGCGCCAGCGAGTGCGCGATCACCCCCGCCGCGATCTCGGCCACCATCAGCGCGAGGATCAGCGCGAGCGCCGTCGCGAGCCTCGCGCGGTCGCCCTCCGCGCGCTCTCCCCGACGGTGCCCGGTGTGCCGGTGGGCCATCGGCCCACGATACGACGCGAGCAGCCCGCGGCGCGGCGAGCCCGGCGCCCCGACGCGCGAGGAGCTCAGTAGCCGGTGCGGGGGGCGCTCTGCGCGGGTGCGGCGGGCGTCGAGTGGGCCGCTTCGGTCCCGGCCGCGGAGGAGCTTATGCTGACCGCGCTCCAGGTCCCGACGTCTTTGAATCCCTGCCCCTTCGCGTCGCCAGGCTTCTGGTCCTGGGCGAAGGTGTAGAGCGGCATCCCCTTGTAGGCGACCTGCTTCGTGCCATCGGGGCGCGTGACGATGGTCAGCGAGGCGACGCCGCTCGGGGCCCCGGCCGAGGCGCTCAGCGGGTGCCAGAGCTGGGTGCAGGCGCTGTTGGAGCAGATGAACTTCCCGGCGCTCTCGCCGCTCAGGCTGTAGAGCGTGAGACCCTGCGCGTCGGTGAGCACGGTCGCGCCGAGGGTCGCGTTGGACGCCGTCTTGACGGCGCCCGGCGTGGCGGCGCTCGGCGTCGCGGTCGAAGAGCTGCTCGAGCTCGAGGAGCCCGAGCCGTAGCCGCTGCTTCCGCACGCCGCGAGCGTCAGCGCGAGCGCCACGGCGAGGACGGGGAGGAGGGACTTCGAGATTGGACGCATCCGCGCTCCTTTGCAAGCCGGACGGCAGATGCGACTCCGGCGCTTGGAAATACTGCTCTGCCCATATGGACTCCGGCGTCCGCGCATTTCTTTCACCCTGCCTTCACCCTACGCTCTAGCGATGGCCGGCGCCGGCGACGCCCAACGCGTGCTGACCCAGCGCCGCACGACGATCGTGTCGGTCGGCGCGGCGGCCTTGCTCGTGGCGCTGAAGCTGGGCGTGGGGCTCGCGACCGGGAGCCTCGGCCTGATCTCGGCGGGCATCGAGTCGAGCGGCGATCTGATCGCGGCGATCCTGACCTTCTTCGCGGTGCGCCTCGGCGGGCGCCCCGCCGACCGCGGCCACCCGTACGGCCACCGCCGTGCCGAGAACCTCGGCGCGCTCGGCGAGGCGGCGCTGCTCGTCGCCGGCGGGGTGCTCGTGAGCGTGGAGGCGATCAGTCGCCTGGCCGAAGGCGCGGCCCCGCCCGAGATCCACTGGTACCAGTTCGTCGTGATACTCGTGGCGCTCGGCGTCGACGCCAGCCGCACGGGCGCGTCGCTCCTCGCCGCGCAACGTTACGGCAGCCCGGCGCTGCGCTCCAACGCGCTTCACTTCGGCGCCGACATGCTCGGCTCGCTCGCCGTCCTCCTCGGCCTGCTCGCCGTGCGGGCGGGGGTCCATTCGGCCGACGCGATCGCCGCGCTGCTCGTCGCCGCGCTGACGCTGGTGGTGGGCGGGCGCCTGATCGGCGAGAACGCGAACGTGCTGATGGACCGCACGCCCGGCGAGGCACGAGAGGCCGCCGAGCGCGCGATCGCGGAGCTCGGCGGCGACATCGAGCTCAGCCGCCTGCGCCTGCGCGAGTCCGCCGGACGCTACTTCGCCGACGTCGTCGTGAGCGTCCCGGCGGTCCAGGCCGTGGTCGAGGGTCACCGCGCGGCCGACCAGATCGAGCAGGCCCTCGAGCGGGCGCTACCGGGAAGCGATGTGGTCGTGCATGTCGAGCCGCGCCGCAGCGGCCTGGACCTGCGTGATCGCGTGCTCGCGATCGCGCTCGCCGAGCCGCTCGTACGCGAGGCTCACGACATCACGATCTTCGAGCAGGATGGCTCGAGCAGCGTCTCGCTGCACCTGAAGTTCCCGCCTGAGCTCGATCTTCGCACCGCGCACGCGATCGCCGAGCGCGTCGAGCGGGCGATCCGCGCGCTCGCCGGGGTCGCGGACGTGCAGACACACCTCGAGCCGCTCGAGCGGCCTCTCGCCGACCGCGAGCACGACGATCGCGCCGACCAGCTTGCCGCCCGCCGGATCGATGAGCTCGTTCGGGAGCGGACCGGCAGACGTCCCGAGAAGGTGCGCCTGCTCTCCACCGAGGCCGGTCGCGTGCTGTTCCTCACGCTCGGCGTCGACCCCGGGGAGACCCTCGCCGACGCACACCGCCTGGCGGGCGAGCTCGAGGAGGAGCTGCGCCAGGAGGTCCCCGACATCGCCGACGTGGTCGTCCACACCGAGCCCTAGCGCCGGGGCGGCGCCCACGGCGCCGGCGTCCTGGGCGCCTGCGGGAAGTAATCGGGTGCACGGGCGTCCTTTGCAGCAGTGGCCGGATCCAGCTGGCCCGAGAGTCCCGCGAGAAGCTAAGGAGAAACGATGACCCGCCGCAAGCCCGCAGCGAAGATGAGAGGCCGCGAACGCGCGATCGCGATCGTGACCGGCACGGTCGCCCTCTCCGCATCCCTGTCCGCCGTCCTCGTGGCCGTCGCGCTCGGCGCCTCGACGCTGACGATCTCCTCCGCTGCCAGCCCGCAGCTCGGCAAGCAGGTCGCCGTCAACCCGCAGGGCCGCACGCTCTACACGCTCAGCGGCGAGAGCCGCACCCACCAGATCTGCACGAGCGCCGAATGCCTCAAATTCTGGCCGCCGCTGCGCGTCAGCTCGCGCGCGACGAAGCTGAAGGCCGGCTCCGGTGTGCACGGGAAGCTCGGGATCATCAGCCGCTCGGGTGGCCTCTTGCAGGTGACCTTGAACGGAGTCCCGCTCTACCGCTTCTCGGGCGACAAAGCCAAGGGCCAGGGCAACGGCGAGGGCATCGTCTTCCCGGGAGGCCACGTGTGGCACGCCGTCGTGGCATCGAGTGCCAAACACACGACGACCCAGCCCGCGCCGACGCCCGCCGCCAAACCGGCCCCGATGCCGACGCCCACCTACCCCGGGTACTAGGCCGCCCCGAGTGACCGCCGCGCGCCGCATGCCGGTATACCTCAAGCGAGGAATCGGCATGCGTGCGTGCCGGCTGCGCTCGCCAAGCTCGCAGCAGCAAGCGGCGTCCCGCTGACGGGACGCCCCGAACATGGAGGACTCACAGTGAGATCCCAGGCAGCAGCTCCCGCGATGAACCGCTCCCGGTCCGCGCTCGCGGGCGTGGCCATGGCCATCGGCCTTGCCGCGCTCGCGGGCTGCGGCAGCTCCTCGAACAGCACGAGCAGCTCGAGCAGCGCGGCAACCACGGCCGCGCCGGCGACGACGCCGTCGACCTCGACCTCGGGCGGCGCCGCCGCTCCAGCCGCAGGCGCTCAGGCGCTCTCGCTCGCGGCGAACCCGGAAGGCCAGCTGAAATTCACGAGCGCCTCGCTGACGGCGAAAGCCGGGTCGGCGACGATCTCGTTCGAAAACAAATCGCCGGTCGAACACAACCTCACGATCGCCTCGTCGTCGGGCTCGGTCGTCGGCTCGACCCCCACCTTCACCGGCGGGAGCAAGACGGTGACGGTGACGCTGAAACCCGGCACCTACAAGTACTACTGCACGGTTCCTGGGCATCGGCAGGCGGGCATGGAAGGCACGCTGACCGTCCACTAGGCGTTGCATGACGGACGTGTGGCGCTGAGCCGGGTGGGCGCCCGGGTAGCCTGCGCGGGCACCCACCCGCGAGCACGGAGCAGGCCATCACGCGTCCGAGAAGCGAATCGCAGTGAGCGTCGCCGAGATCGCGTCCATCGCCCTCGCGGGTCTGGCCGCGGGGGCGGTGAACACGCTCGTCGGCAGCGGCACCCTGATCACCTTCCCGGCGCTGCTCGCCTGGGGCTACTCCCCGGTCACGGCGAACGTCTCGAACACGATCGGCCTGGTCCCCGGCTCGGTCTCCGGCGCGGTCGGCTACCGCCGCGAGCTCGAGGGCCAGCGGGAGCGCGCGCTGCGCCTCGGGGCGGCCTCGGCGCTCGGCGGCCTCACCGGCGCGGTGCTGCTGCTCGTGCTCCCGGCATCGGCATTCAAGGCGATCGTCCCGGCGTTCATCGCGCTCGCACTAGTGCTCGTGCTGCTGCAGCCGCGCCTCGACCGCTGGCTGCGCGAGCGCTCCATACAGCTCGACGGGCGACACCGGCTGCTCACGGTGCTCGCCGTCTTCGCGACCGGCGTCTACGGGGGTTACTTCGGAGCGGCCCAGGGGATCATGCTGCTCGCGGTCCTCGGCCTCGCGCTGCCTCAGGCTCTGCAGCGCACGAATGCGCTGAAGAACGTGCTTGCCGGGATCGTCAACGGCGTCGCCGGCGTCTACTTCGTGATCGCCGCCCACGTCGCGTGGGCGCCGGCGGGGATCATCGCCGGCGCCTCGATCATCGGCGCCCAGCTCGGGGCCCGCTACGGACGGCGCCTGCCGCCTGCCGTCCTGCGCGCGCTGATCGTCGCGGTCGGCGTCTTCGCGATCGTCCGCCTGCTGACGGAATGAGATGGCTCTCGCGCCGTTGCACGGGCGGGCCGAGCGGCTAGGAGAAGCTGCGGTCGACCTCGACCATCACGAGCGCCGTGAACAGCACCAGCCGGCGCCCGTCCTCCCAGCGGAGCCGCTCGTCCCGCTCGCGCTGCTCGGCCCCGTGCCGCTCGACGCGCTCCAGGAGTGCCCGCCAATCCTCGTGCAGGGTCCGCAGGAACCCCCAGCGCTCCTCTCCGAGCGCGCCGCGGTAGCACTCGAGGACCGTGAGCAGGCTGTTGCCCGGCTGCTGCGGCTCGGCGGCGCCCACGAGGACCTGAGGCCAGTCCGGGCCGATCGCCAGCGGGGCGCATCGCTCGAACATGGATTCGGCGAACGCCTGCATGGCCGCGCGCGCCCGCTCGCCGATCGCCAGGACCTTCGCGTGCGAGTCCGCGCACCACAGCATTTCCCACGCCACCACCCAGCGGCCGCAGGCGAGGGGGTGCGGGGATCTGAAGCGCTCGTGCTCGAGGTAGGCGCGCAGGTAGTCCTCGATGCGTCTGAATTCGCCGACCTCGACCAACGTCGCCGAGGTCTCCGCGGGGGCGCCCGCGTCGCCTCGAGCCTGCTCGCGGGAGAGCGTACGTGTCGCGCCCGCCGAGCTCGACCGTTGTGCGGCCTGCGCGCCGCCTGCATCCGCGTCGCGCCGGCGGACGGCGATCTCGCCCCTCGGATCGAAGGCGACGGTCGCCGTCGACGGGTCGTCGCCGCGCGTGGGGGTGTTCTGGAGTCTGGCCACTGATCGTTGACGCGGTCGAAGCATCACCCGACGGCTGCTGATGGCGCCGCATCGGCCGCGTGAATGGGTCTTTAGCGCGAGCAGATCGTCGCAGCGGCTCCGGTCGACAAATGGACGACGGTCGGTTCGAGCTGCGACCGATTCGTCGCGTAAGCCGGCGCTCATGGGACCCCGCTGGGGCGACTTTCGCCCGCCACTTGACATGTGACCTATCGGTCACCTATAATGGAGGCATGGACGAGGTGTTCAAGGCGCTGGCGGACCCGACTCGGAGGAGGCTGCTCGACGAGCTCTTCCGCGAGGACGGTCAGACGCTCAGCGCCCTGGAGCAGCAGCTGCCGATGTCCCGCTTCGGCGTGATGAAGCATCTGCGCGTGCTCGAGGAGGCGGGCCTCGTGGTCTCGCGTCGCCGCGGCCGCGAGAAGCTGCACTTCCTGAACCCCGTTCCGATCCGGCTCGTCCACGACCGCTGGGTGAGCAAGTACACCGAGCCATGGGTCGCTGCGATGAGCGACCTGAAGCAGAGACTGGAGGACCAGACGATGGAAAAGGTGTTCGAGATCTACATCAAGACGACCCCCGAGCGGCTGTGGGAGGCGATCACCGACAGCGACACGAGGGCCTCCTACATGTTCGGCGTCGGCATCGAGTCCGATTGGACTCCCGGATCGAGGTACCGGTCGATGGCCGGGTCGATGCCGATCGCAGAAGGCGAGAACCTCGAGGTCGACCCGCCCAGGCGGCTCGTCCAGAGCTTCAACGCGCTCTGGAACAGCGCCGACGGCATGGCCGAGGGCAGGGCAGGCGACGCGACCGCCGAGCCGACCTCGCGGGTCACCTACGAGATCGAGCAGATCGAGGACTCGTGCCGGCTGACCGTGATCCACGACCAGCTGCGCGACGGCGCCAACGCTGAACTCTACGGCGGTTGGCCGATGGTCCTGTCCGGACTCAAGACCCTGCTCGAGACCGGCGAGACGCTCACGACCCCCGGGTCGCTGCGCTACGCGGGCGCCTCCGACTGGGCCGGCTGAGCCGCGCCGAGCGGCTCGCGCGCGAAGCCGGCGATCAACTCCGCGGTGCGGTCCGGCTGGTCGATCGGAACGAACGTGTAGCTGTCGGGCACCAGCTCGAGGCGCGCGTTCGGGAAGTCCGACGCCAGCCGTTCCGCATCGCGAAGCTTGAAGAAACGGTCTTCGGGCGCCCACACGATCAGGACGGGCCTCGTGAACTCGCCGAAGCGCCTGGCGGCGCCGAGCGTGTGGCGCGCGGACATGCCGGTAAGGATCGTGGCCGTCTGCCTGCGTATCGTCGCGCTCGAGCGAGCCGAGGCGAGCCAGGAGCCGGTGAGCTCGTCGTGGGGCTGCTTCATGAGCCAACCGTAGGCGAGCGGTAGCCGCCGCGCACGGGCCGAGCGCAGCGACTGGACGACCGGGAAGAGCGCGCCGGGGATCCTGGCGAGCGCCCGCAGCGGCTTGAACGCCGGCGGCGGGAAGTTCTCGTAGGCATCGCAGTTCGTGAGCACGAGCCTGCCGATGCGCTCGGGATGGTTGACCGCGACAAGCTGGCAGAGCGCGCCGCCCGTGTCGTTGCCGACGAGCGTCACGTTCTCGAGCTCGAGCGCCGCGAGGAAGTCGGCGATCAGGCGGGCGAGGCCCGGGGGCGAGAGGTCGGCGCCCGGGTCGAGCGGCAGCCGCTGGGAGCCGAGCGGCCAGTCGGGGGCGATCACGCGAAAGTCCGCCGCCAGACGCGGGGCGACATCGCGCCACAGCTCGCCGTCGGTCAGCAGGCCGTGCACGAGCACGATCGGCTCGCCGGTGCCCTGGTCGCGGTAGCGGATGATTCCCTGGGGCAGGCGTACTTCGTTCATCGCGTTCTCCTTTTGATCAGGGAGGCCAGGACGGCCGCTCCTCCGTTGGCCGCGGCTCGCTGCAAGCGGCCTGTCGCTGGTTCACATACAGACGGTATGTGTTTAGCATACAGACAGCATGAATGTCAAATCCGAGAAGAGTGGGGTGGCGGAGGGGGGCACGAAGGCTGCCCAGGCCGAGGCGACGCGCACGGCTCTGATCGAGACCGCGCGCCGGCTGTTCGCCGAGCGGGGATACGCCGCGGTCGGCACCGAGGAGATCGTTCGCTCCGCGGGCGTCACCAGGGGCGCGCTCTATCACCACTTCGCCGGCAAGAGGGAGCTCTTCCAGGCGGTCTACGAAGACGTCGAGCGCCAACTCGTTGAGCGCATCGCCGCGTCCGCGATCTCCTCGTCCGCCGATCCCCTGCAGGCGCTGCACGCGGGCGCGCAGGCCTTCCTCGACGCATGCGAGGACCCGGCCGTGCAGCGGATCGCGCTCGTCGACGCCCCGTCGGTGCTCGGGTGGGAGGCGTGGCGCGAGATCGGCCTTCGCTACGGCTTCGGCCTCGTCCAGGCGACCGTCCAGGCCGCGATGGATGCCGGCCTGATCGACCAGCAGCCCGTCGAGGCTCTCTCGCACCTGCTGCTGGGCGCGATCGACGAGGGGGCGATGCTGATCGCCAGGGCCGACGACGGGGGCACGACGCGCGAGCAGGTCGGCTCATCGGTCACGCGCTTCCTCGACGCGTTGCGCCCGCGGGACTAGGGAGACCGCGCGTCGGATCTCTCGGGCGATAAGACGGCAGAGCCCGCGCGGGGGAGCCGTCTGGTTGTCATAAGCCGGGTGGACCGGGGGGGTGGGCGGCCGCTATGTGGCCCGCGCCAGGACGCCGTGCTCGTCGCAGTGCTCGCCGTGCGGATGATGCAGGTGGTCGCCCACCAGGTAGTCGACGTGGTCGCCATGCGGCACAGCCTCATGGCCGCAGCCATCGCCATGGGCGTGTTCGGCCTCGTGGCCCTCACAGTCGTGCTCGGGCGTGCAGTCGTCCGGGTGCGCGGCGTCCACCGCGATGACGTGCTCGTCGACGTGGTCGCCGTGGGGATGGTGGAGGTGTCCCTCGTGCAGGTAATCGACGTGGTCGCCGTGCTCGACGGCCGTGTGGCCGCAGCCGGGCCCATGCTCGTGCGGGTGATCTGAATGGGTCTCGTGATCGTTCATGAACACAGTGTGCCCGACGGGGGCGGTAATAATCGGAGGATCGTGGCGGAGGCGGGTCAGGACATCGACGGGCCAGACGGGCGCGTGCCAAGCGTTTACGAGTGGGCCGGCGGCAGCGAGGCGTTCGAGCGCCTCACCGAGGTGTTCTACCGGCGCCACGTTCTCGCAGACGAGATCCTCGGGCCCGTGTTCGCGCGGATGCCCGAGGACCACCCTCATCACGTCGCGCTGTGGCTCGCCGAGGTGTTCGGCGGCCCGGCTGAGTACAGCGGGGAGCACGGCGGCTATGCCCACATGGTCAGCATGCACATCGGCCTCGGGCTGACCGAGCCCCAGCGAGCGCGCTGGGTGCAGCTGATCGGCCTCGCGGCCGACGACGCCGGCCTGCCTACCGATCCCGAGTTCCGTTCGGCGTTCATGGCGTATGTCGAGTGGGGCACCCGCGTTGCGCTACTTAACTCGCAGCCAGGCGCCGATCCCCCTCGTGAGGCCCCGATGCCGCATTGGGGCTGGGGCGAAGCGCCGCCGTACCAGCCTTAGGCGTCGAGCGATGCCGGCGGCAGGTCGGCGTCGAGCGAGCGCTCAGCGACGCACCGGCGAGCGCCGCTTCCGGCCTGGCCGGGCGAGCGCGCCGAAACGCCAGCGCAGGCGGGTGCGCAGCTTCGGCGGGCGCTGGCCGCGGCGTGGATCCAGATCTGCGCCGCAGATCGCACAGCCGGCGGCAAATGCGCTCACACGCTCGCCACAGCGCGGACACATGTGAGGTCCAGTGGGTTGCATGTCAAGAAGCAAACAACATGCTCATTTGCAGGGGATTAGAGCCTTCTAAGCGCCCGTTAAGCCAAGGTCGCCGCTGATCCCTCGCGTCTCGAGCGCGGGCAGTATAAAACGGCACGCCCCTCGGCCCCCTCGCCTTAGGGTAAGCGACCTCCTACGCTCAACCGGGGAGGGTCCCGGCCGTGCCGCGCAAGTTGGCTACCCGCTCATAGCCCGGTGAATCCTACGCAGCCGCGAACGGGTAGTGGGTCAGTTTGGCCGGGGCACAGCCTGCCTGCCATCTCCCGGCAATCCCTTTTGCCATCGCTTTTGAAACTTTCGCAACGGCAGAGCCAGGGCCTCATAAATCTGCTGTGATTCTGTGGACCCATGGTGATAAGGTGAACCGATGGCCTTCGAGACCTTCAAACGTCAGCGCGTGCCCCTCACTACCGAGCCGGCGATCACGATCCAAAAGCGAGGAAATCTTTCGCTAAACCCGCCGGCCTATAAAGCGCTCGGCTCGCCAGAAGCCGTCGAACTTATGTACGACCGCGAGCGTCGACTAATAGGACTTCGGAAGACTGATCCAGAAAGTGAGGTCGCCTATCTCGTTCGGCCAATGGCCAAGAGCGCTTCTACATGGCTCATCTCGGGAACGGCCTTTACTGCTTATTACGGCATAGAGACGGACACTGCCCGCCGCTGGATGTGTCGTCTAGAGGGCGACATGCTCGTGCTCGATCTCAGCCAGCCCGGCGTCGAGGTCTCGTCGAATCGTGCCGACCGGGCGCCAGCGCAGGCGAGCAGCAATGGCGCGTCTAGTTTGGAGCAGCTGCCTGGACCCGTTAGCGGGTCGCCAACGGCAGCCCCGCAGGTTTCCCGCCCGACTCCGAACGCTCCGGAGGGAGGCGGGACGTGAGCTAGGTCGAGTGTTCAGGGGCTTGCATCATCTGATGGGCCCCGAGCGAGATAACCCGGCTGAACGGGGTTGGTCCTGCAAGACCAACCCCCGCTCACGACAACTTGTGCTACACGGCAGTCTAGCGGTCGTAGCCGACGAAAGCTAGGCTCGCTTACTGCTGGGCGTTGTCTTGCGCCAGCGGGCGGCAGCAGCCTTTTTGGCGATCTCCGACCGGCGCTCGGGCGAAAGACCGGCCGCCCGAGCTGGTCCGCCCCTTAGACCGCCATTGCGCCCGTTCTGCTGGGCCTTGGAGGGTTCCTCCGAGGGTTCCGTGGCCTCTTGGACGAGGCGATGGGCGAGCCGGTTGAGATCGGCCATCTAGCCATCGTAGCGCGGCGTTCGGAGGTTTTTCCGTCCGATGGGTCAAGCATAATGGTCAGTATGAACAGGCTATCGACCGAGAAGCGAGCACAGATCATCGGCTGCTTGGTCGAGCGCAACAGCATCCGAGCCACCGTCCGCATGACCGACGCGGCCAAGAACACCGTCACGAAACTGCTCGTCGACCTGGGCGAGGCTTGTGCGGCGTACCAGGACGAG
>DASZIU010000006.1:0-3833 GCA_035948815.1 Solirubrobacteraceae bacterium
ATGCCGCTCGCGTGAGCGGTGGCGAGCAGTGAAGCGTCGAACTCCTTCCAGGCAGCCGCCTGCTGCTCGGGGCTGACACCGGCAGCGTGCAGCACCGTTGCGATCTGTGTCTGAGTGTCGCCCTTGGCGCCGAGCTCCAGCATCGCCAGCGCGGTTGCCAGGCTGTAGGCGGAATCCACGAAGTTCGCATTCGGCTTGGTCAGCTCGAGCTGGTGCAGCACATCGACGGTGAGCGCGTTGCCGTCTTCGGCCGCAGCCATTTCATCCGCTGGAGTGACGGTGATCCCGGCCAATAGGTCGAAAGGCTCAGGTGTCGGCGTGGCAGTTGGTTGAGTCGTTTGCGCCGACGGGGTGGCGGTTCTGGCGCTCGGATGGCTCGCGGTGGTGCTGCACCCGGACGCCACGATCGCGACAATTAGCGCGCAGAGAAACCCTGCGGGCCGCAGTCCCGGGTGGGAAAGTTGATGTGAAGCCTGGTCAGACACGGGGGATCCTTCCTGCGCTCCCTTTGAACCGACGCTCGGTGCCATGACCGCTCAACGGGATCGCGTCATCCATAGTTCCGCGCGGCATGGCAGCGCCTAAAACCGGACGCGCGCCGTGGCCTGAAGGACGGACTCGCTGGTCTTACCCCGGTAGTAGTAGGCGACCATGTCACTGCTCGCGTGACCGAGCAGCTGCTGCAGGTGGAGCATCTGCATGCCGGCATCAGCGCACCACGTGCAGAACGTGTGCCGGAAGCGCTGCGCGTTGCACTTGATGCCGGTCGCCTCGCCGAGCTTCGCGAGCATCGATTTGACGCCCTCCATCGTGAGCGGCTGCGCCCGCCCAAAATGGTCGTCGCGTAGGGAGAGGAACAGGCGCCCGGCGCCCACCGGCCTGCCGGGATCGGTCAAGTGCGCACGCAGCAGCTGCGGCAGAATGCTCTGCCCGACGGTGAGTGGCACATCGCGGACGCCTGCGTGGGTCTTGGTCGCGTCGGGATCGTGCACGGTCCCGCGGATCTCGACAACCGGCGGGGTGCGGTCGAGGCGGATGTGCTGCTCCTCGAGCGCCAGGAGCTCGCTCGGGCGCATACCCGTATAGAGCAGCAAGGCGACGATGAGGCGGTCGCGGCCCGTCAGCGCGACCTTGAGCAGACGCTCCGCTTCGCCCTGACTGAGCGCGGGGTCGCGTCGCCGCTCGTAGTCGGTCGCCGGGGAGACCCGGAGCGTCGTCAGCGCCCCGCCGGCCGCGTGCTCGGTGCCGAAATGCTCGTCGCAGTAGGCGCCGAAGGAACGGAGCTGGCTGCGCACCTTCTTGATGGTCGCCGAGTCGCGGCGGAGGTCGACCTGGAGCCAGTGCAGGTACTCGGCCGCGAGGTCGCCGTTCCAGGCTGCGGCGGCCTCGATGCCCCGCTCCTTGCGGAAGCTCGTCAGCGGGGTGCCCAGGAGGTTGTTGCGGATGTTCTCCCGGCTCGTCGAGCTGAAGGGCCGTCCGGTCTTGCGGGAGACATGTCCCTCGGCGAAGCGCTCCACCGCCCGCTCGAAGGAGAGCGGGCCTTCGCCGACGGGTGCCGGCATCCGGCCAGGCGGCCGCCGGTTCGGTTGTAACGGCTGCAGCCAGTCTGGCATCTCGGCCGAGAGCTTAGCACCGTTTTGTTAGGTAAGCGGTGGAGGCGACCGGCGGCACCCTGCTGCTATCGTTCACGCGTTCTCTGCAAGTCGCAACCACTTGGGGGCTCATGGTGTCTGACACCACCTGCCACATGTCGATCTCGCTTGACGGTTTCGTCGCCGGGCCGGACCAGAGCTTGGACAACCCGCTGGGGAAGCGGGGCCAGGAGCTGCACGGTTGGCACATCGGCGACCCGCGGACGACGGAGGCCGACAAGATCGCGACCGAGTGGCTCATGCGTCCCCGGGGTGCGTATGTGATGGGACGGAACATGTTCGGCCCGATCCGTGGGGACTGGGACGAAGACTGGTCCGGCTGGTGGGGCCCCGAACCGCCGTATCACGCGCCGGTCTTCGTGCTGACCCATTACCCCCATGATTCGATCCAGATGAACGGGGGGACGACGTTCTACTTCGTCACCGAAGGCTTCGAGGCGGCGTACTCCGCAGCGTGCGAGGCCGCCGGGAACAACGGGGTGGACATCGCCGGTGGCGCCTCGACCGTCCGACAGGCGTTGACCGCCGGCGTGATCGACGAGCTCATCCTCGACATCGCGCCCGTCCTGCTGGGTTTGGGCGAGCGCATCTTCGACGGGGTTGAGTCCTTCCCCTTCGAGCCCGCCGAGGTGCTCCACTCACCGCTCACCACCCACATCCGGTACCGCCGCGTCAGCTGACTCCGCAGCCCGCCACCCCGTTGCGCAGCAGCACGGGTACTGACCCGGCCCACCTAACGGGGTCCTCAAGGGAGGCTGGAGCGGGAGACGAGGCTCGAACTCGCGACCCCTACCTTGGCAAGGTAGTGCTCTACCACTGAGCTACTCCCGCTCGCATGCGAAGGCCAGAGTATATCGGCGCCGGTGCGCAGCCCCCAGATGCGAGATCAGACCGGCTGCGCTGCCTCGAGCCGCTGGGAGGCGATCCAGCGATCCAGCGGTTCACCCGACTCGAAGGACGTGATCAGCGCGTAGCGCGGACTCGGCCCTGGGTTGTGCACGACGTGATACAGGCGCTCGGTGTCGAGCACGAGCTGCCGGCGGGGATGGAGCGCGATCCGGCTCTCGGTCGAAGGGTCATCACGAACCTCGCGCAGGATGAACTCCGATCCCTCCGGAGCGTTGAGTTCGAGCCACGACCGGACCACCCAACCCTCGCCGTCCGGGTTCAGGCGGTTGTTGTCGTCCTGGTGCAGCTGGCGCAGCGCCTCCGCTTCGGTCGACGGGTTGAGCTTGATCACCCGGACGCGACCGTATCTCGCTCCCACCGCTTCGACGTATCTGCAGAGCGTCGGCGCGATCTCGCGGTTCGACGTCCAGATGCCGTCCTTGTCGGGCTTGCCGTGGTCCCAGAAGCCTGCGCACTCCATCTCCCCCATCGCCGATGCGAGCGGCGCGAAGTTGGTGTCGCCTCCGGATTTCCAGTCGACGTACTCGAGCCGCTCCCATTCCTCGGGGGGGATTGCCGGGCCGTCGCCAAGGATGGCGTAGCCGTTCTCGGCGAGCACGTCGAGCTTGATGTGAGCCATGGAACTACCTCTCGATGTCTGGACGCACGCGACCAACGCTGAATCAGTCGCTAAGGCTACACGCGGGTACGGGCGGTGGCACATCCCGCGCCCGCTAAGCTCAGTTCGGTGGCAGATGACCTCGCGCTCGCCCTCGAGGTCGCCGACGTCGCCGACGGCATCTCGATGGAGCGCTTCCGCGCTCACGATCTCGTGATCGATGCGAAGCCTGACCTGTCCCCAGTGACCGAGGCCGATCGGGCAATCGAGACCTACGTTCGCGAGCGCATCGGCACCGAGCGGCCGAGCCACTCGATCATCGGTGAGGAGTTCGGCGTCGCCGGCGATCGCAACGCGACCTGGCGCTGGGTGATCGACCCGATCGACGGGACCCGGAGCTTCGTGCGCGGCAACGAGACCTGGGCGATCCTGATCGCCCTCCAGCGCGACGGTGAATCGGTGGTGGGCGTGGCGTCGGCTCCGGCGATGCGACTGCGCTTTCATGCCACGCTCGGCGGCGGGGCATTTCTCAACGGGCGCCGCATTCACGTGTCGAAGATTGCCGAGATCTCGGAGGCGCTGATCACGCACACCGCGATCCGCGGCTTTGTGATCACCAAGCAGGCGGAGCGCCTCGTCGCCCTCGCGGCTCGCTGCTGGGATGCGCGTGGGGT
>DASZIU010000007.1:0-20973 GCA_035948815.1 Solirubrobacteraceae bacterium
CGCGATCAGCAGCAGGAACGAGGCGACCTCGAAGACCAGCAGAAACCGCGTCAACAGCAGGTTGCCGATGTAGGCCGGTGTCCCGTACGTGCGCGGTCCCGGGCTGTACCCCGCTCCGTGTCCTTCGATCGCCTCAAGGCCCGTGCCCAGCAGCGCGATCAGGAGCTCGACCAGCAGGGCGCCGCCGATGACCGCGGCCCCGAGCCGCAGTCCGGAGCCGATCGGCCCGGGCCCGCGCAGGCGCTCGCCGAGCGACTCGGCCTCGCCGCCGACGTAGGCGACCACGAACACGTACAGGACCATCACCGCCCCCGCGTAGACGACGACCTGCACGGCCGCCACGAACTCGGCTCGCAGGAGCAGGAACAGCACCGCGAGCGAGATCAGGTGCACGACCAGGGCGAGCACGCTGTAGAAGGCGTCGCGCAGCATGACGACGCCGACAGCGCCCGTGATCACGCCGATCGCGGCGATGAAGAAGACAACGGAGCTCATCGTGCCTGCACCCACTCGGCTCCTGCGAGGGCAACGCGGGCCCTCCTGTCCGCCTTCAGCGGATCTCCGATCCTCATCACTCCCCCTCGTTCCTCAGCGGCGCGCGCTCGAGCGGCTCGGCCAGCAGCATCTCCTTGGTGAAGATCAGGTCGGAGCGGTCGTAGCTGGAGAGCTCGTAGTCGTGTCCCATCGTGATCGCGTCGAACGGGCAGGCGACCTCGCAGTAGCCGCAGAAGATGCAGCGCGACAGGTTGATCTCATATACCGCGGCGTAACGCTCGCCGGGTGACACGCGGTTCTCTGGAGTGTTCTCGGCGGCGACGACGCGGATGCAGTCGGCGGGGCAGGCGGCCGCGCACAGCGAGCAGCCGACGCACTTCTCGAGCCCCGCGTGTGCCCCATGTTGGGGTATGTCCTCGAAGCGGTGGAGCTTGTGGCGGCCGCGGAAGCGCGGGTAGACGGGCGTCTTCTCCTCGGGGTACTCCATCGTCACCGGCCCCTCGGCGATCCGCCCGAAGGTGGTCTTCAGGCCGCGCGCCGTCTCGACGAAGGAGCGCCAGGCGCTGCGCAGCGCGCCTGGGGCGGGCTGGCGCTCGACCTCGACCGCGGCCTCCCCGGGGTCCCAGCGCGTCACCTCGACGACGTCTGTCGCGGCCGCCGGGCTCGAGCTCTGCCTTGGGGTGGCGTCGTCTGACATCAGTGCGTGGCGACGACGAGGATCGCGGTCACGAGCGCGTTCAGCGTCGCCAGTGGAAGCAGGACCTTCCAGCCGAACCTCATCAGCTGGTCGTAGCGCAGGCGCGGCAGCGTCGCGCGCACCCAGATGAACAGGAACGTGATCAGCGACATCTTGAAGAGCACGACGAACGGGTCCACCCAGCCGGGCGGGTGAATCCCGAACGGGAGCAGCCAGCCGCCGAGGAACACGGTCGTGACGATTCCCGAGACCACGAGCACATTGAGGTACTCGGCGAAGTAGTAGGAGGCGAAGCGCCCGCCGCCGAACTCGGTGTTGTATCCCCCGACGAGCTCGGCATCGGCCTCGGTCAGGTCGAACGGCGCACGGTTGGTCTCGGCGAAGCCCGCCACCAGGAAGATCAGGAAACCGACGAACTGCGGCACGATGTACCACATCCCCGCCTGCGCGTGAACGATCCCCGTCAGCGAAAGCGTCTGCGCGGTGAAGATCACGCCGAGCAGCGCGAGACCCTGTGAGACCTCATAGGAGATCAGCTGCGCGGCGCCGCGCATCGCTCCGAGGAAGGAGTACTTGGAGCCCGAGGCCCAGCCCCCGAGCATGATCCCGTAGAACGCGACGGCGCCGAAGGCGAACAGGTACAGCGGCCCGATCGAGACGTCGACTCCGTAGAGCCCGACCTTCGTTCCGAAGATGTCCTGGACGTCGCCGAAGGGGATGAGCGCGAACGCGGCGACCGCCGTGAGGATCGAGATGACCGGCGCGACCGCGAACAGGGCGCCGACCGAGGTCGTGGGCCTGAACTGCTCCTTGGTCAGCAGCTTGAGGATGTCCGCGAGCGGCTGAAAGGCGCCGTAGGGACCCACGCGGTTGGGTCCGTAGCGGCCTTGGAACCGTCCGAGCAGCTTGCGCTCGGCGATCAGCACGACTGGAACCAGCTGCAGGGCGATGAGGAAGATCACCAGCGCCTTGAGGATCTGGATCCACCATGGCTCGTAGTAGCCGACGAGCGCGACGGGGCTCATACGAGCTGCCCCCGGGCGGGGTAGGCGCTCGCCGCCTCGCGCTCCTGCCAGCGGATCCCTTTGCCGCCGATCTCCTCGAGCGTCAGGCCGGCGTAGAACGGGACAGCCTCGAACACCTGCGCCGAGGCCATGCTGCCGGCGAGCACGTCGACGTCCAGGCCCAGTCGCTCGCCGAGCTCGACGAGCACCGCCCACTCGGCGCGCACCGACCCGGGATGCGCGGCGGCGGGGCGCAGCCGCTGAAGGCGCCCGTCGGGGTGCGTGATCGTCCCTTCCTTCTCGGCATACGTCTCGGCGGGGAAGACGACGTCCGCGTGTGTCCGGACCGCCTCGGTGAGGAAGCTCGCGTGCGCGATCACCGTCGCGGCGCGCGCGAGCGCCAGCTCCCACAGCGGCCGATCGGCGAGCTCGAGCAGCGGGTCGGACTGGAGCAGGTAGAGCGCCGTGAGCTCGCCCGCTGCGAGTCCCTCGGCGATCGCGTGTGCGTCGCGGCCGGGCTCGCCCGAGGGCTCCGAGAGCCCCGGTCCGGCGTTGGGCAAGACGCCCGCCTCGCGCAGACCCCGCCCGTTTGTGTGAGCCGGGATCTCGAGCAGCCCGGCTCCTTCGACCTCACCGAGCGTGAGCTGCTCGGCGAGCTCGAGCAGCGCGCTCGCCGCGCGGGAGCCATCGGGCCCCGCCGTGAGGCGCTCGCCCCACAGCACGACGACCTCGGGTCCGCCGGCCGCGATCTTGCTGGCGAGCTCCCGCGGGCCGCGCAGCAGCTCGTCGCGGTCGGACGCCACGATCTTCATCCCGTGACGGCGGGCGCCCTTGCGCAGGCGCAGGTCGAGGATCGGCGCGTCGCGGATCGGGTCGGTCTCGAGCACGAGCACCGCATGGGCGAACTCGAGATCGCTGACCCTGGCCTGCAGGCGAGGGTCGTTCAGCGCCAGGAGCGTCTCGAGCGCCAGCTCGCCGGCCGCCCGTGAGTCCAGGTGCGGGGACCCGAGCGCCTCGCGCATCAGCCGCGCCAGCAGAAGTCCCTCCTCGTTCGTGGCCTGGCCGCCGGCCAGCGCCGCCGCGCGCTCGCCGGCGCGGCGCAGTCCCCCGGCGGCCTCGCCCAGCGCGCGCTCCCAGCTGACAGGGCGCAGCACGCCGCCGTCGCGCAGGAGCGGCTCCGTCACCCGACCGCCGCCGTTCTCGGTCGTGGTCGCCGACGGCTCGCTCACCAGATCCCCGACGCTCGCGGGCGATCGATGGAGCTGAGCGAGCGTCATCGACGCGCCGCCGAGCGCCGGGTAGGCGAAACGTCCCCTGTCGCACAGCCAGCCGTCGTCGACCTCGGCGTTCTCGCGCGCGAGCACGCGCATCACCCGCTGGTCGCGGACGGTCAGCGTCACGTTGCACTGCGAGGGACACAGCGTGCAGACCGATCCGGCGTCGACGACGTCCCAGGGCCGGGCGCGGAAGCGATACGCGCGCGAGGTGAGCGCGCCGACGGGGCAGAGCTCGATGATGTTGCCGCTGAAGGGCGCCTCGTACGGGTGCCCGTCGAATGTCGCGACATAGGAGTGCGCGCCGCGCTCCACGAGCACCAGCTGGTAGTCCTCGGAGACCTCCTGGGAGAAGCGCACGCAGCGGTAGCAGAGGATGCAGCGCTCGCGGTCGATCGCGATGTGCTCGGAGAGGGCGAGCGGCTTGACGAAGTGGCGCTTGGGCTCGACGAAGCGCGAGATGCCCGGCCCCCAGCCGAAGGTGATGTCCTGCAGCGGGCACTCGCCGCCCTTGTCGCACACGGGGCAGTCGAGCGGATGGTTGACCAGCAGGAACTCGACCACGGCCCGCTGCGCGATCCTCGCGCGCTCGCTCTGCGTGTGGACGACCATCCCGTCCTTCACCGGCGTCGAGCAGCCGGTCTGCAGCTTCGGGATCCCCTCGATTTCCACGAGGCACATGCGGCATGCCCCAACGGGGCCGCCGAGCTTCGGCTCGTAGCAGAAGACGGGAATCTCGACGTCGCCGTACTTCGCCGCGTCGACGAGCATCGCGTTCTCGGGCGCGCTCACCTCGCGACCGTCGATCGTGAAGCTGATCATCTTCCGCTGCGGCCGCGGCATCAGGCAGTCACGAGCGCGCCGCCCGGACGCAGGCGCGCGTCCTCCATGTGCGCTTCGAGCTCCTGTTTGAACCGGGCGATGATCGAGCCGATCGGCATCGCCATGGAGTCGCCCAGCACGCACAGGCAGTTGCCGATGATGTTCTCCTGGACGGAGGCCATGATCTCGAGGTCCATCGGGGTCGCCTCGCCGAGCTCGATCCGCTGGAGCATCTTCACCGTCCAGTTGGTCCCCTCGCGGCAGGGAGTGCACTTGCCGCACGACTCGTGCTGGTAGAACTTCGCGACCTTGAGCGCGACGTCGAGGATCGGCGTCGAGTCGTCGACCACGATGATCGAGCCCGAGCCGAGCATCGATCCGGCCTTCGCCAGCGAGTCGAAGTCGTAGCTGACGTCGAGGTGATCGGCGGTCAGCACCGGCGCCGAGGAGCCGCCTGGAAACCAGCACTTGACCTCGCGCCCCTCCGGCGGGCCGCCGGCGAGACCGTAGATGATCTCCCGGGCGGGAGTCCCGAGCACGATCTCGTAGTTTCCGGGCCGCTGCACGTGGCCCGAGATGCTCACCAGCTTCGTGCCCGTAGAGGTCTCCACACCGAGCTTCGCGTACTCCGCCCCGCCCATCCCGATGATCACGGGCACGGTGGAGAGCGTCTCGACGTTGTTGATCAGCGTCGGCCCCTGATAGAGCCCCTGGTTGGCGGGGAAGGGCGGCTTCAGGCGTGGGTTGCCGCGCTTGCCTTCGAGCGAGTCCAGCAGCGCGGTCTCCTCGCCGCAGATATACGCGCCGGCGCCGCGGTGCAGGACGATCGAGACGGTGTGCCCGGACCCGAGTATGTCCTGCCCGACAAATCCAGCGTCGCGAGCCTCCGTGAGGGCTGCGTCCAGCACCGCGGCCTGCAGCGCGTACTCGCCGCGGATGTAGATGAACGAACGCTCGGCGCCGGCGGCATGGGATGCGATCACGATCCCCTCGATCAGCCTGTGCGGGTTCTTCTGCAGCAGTTCGCGGTCCTTGAAGGCGCCCGGCTCGGACTCGTCGGCGTTGCAGACGAGGTACTTCTCGATCGAGCCCTTCGGCAGGAAGGAGACCTTCTTGCCCGTCTGAAAGCCCGCGCCGCCGCGTCCGCGCAGCCGAGACGCTTCGAGCTCCGCCAGCACATCCTCGGGCGTCATCGCGAGTGCCTTGCGCAGCGAGGCGTACCCGCCGCGCCGTTCGTAGACCTCGAGCGTGTTCAGGCCCGGCTCATCGATGTCCGCGAACAGCAGCTTCTCGGTCACCGTGGCTCTGGCTCCTGAGCGGGATGGGGCGGGAACTCGCGCGAGTTGGCCTGGGGGTCCGCGACCAGGCGCGGGGCGAGCTGCTTGTCCGCGAGCACGGTGCGCCCGGCGCGCGCGTCCTCGAGCAGCCGGGGCACGTCCTCGACGGTCAGCGGCCCCACGTAGGTCCCGTCAACGCTCGCCATCGGCGCGAGGTCGCAGGCGCCCAGGCACTCGAAGGAGCGCACGTTGAACTCCTCGGGTTCGGCCGCGGCGGCATCGCGCACGGCGGCGAACAGAACGTCGGCGCCCCGCAGCGAGCAGGAGATGTTCGTGCACACGTAGATCGCATGGCGGCCGACGGGGGCGGTCTCGAGCATGTCGTAGAACGTCGCCACCGATTCCAGATCGGCCGGCGTGAGCCGCATCACGCACGCCACCTGCTCGAACGCCTCCGGCGAGCACCAGCCATACAGCCGCTGCGCAGCCTCGAGCGCCGGCAGCGTCGCCGAGCGCGGGTCGGGGTAGCGGCTCATGTACTCCTCGATCTGCGCGCGCAGCTCCTCGGGCACGTGCGTCGTCTCGGGGTCGGGTATCTCGGCAGCGCTCTTCTCGAGGTCGGCCGGGCGGTCCCAGCCCGATGCTCGAGCGCTCATCGGTCGATCCCGCCGAGGATCGGGTCGAGCGCCGCGAGCGTCGCGATCATGTCGGCGATGTAGCCCCCCTCGGCCATCTCGGAGAAGGCCTGCAGGTTGACGAACGAGGGGTCCCGCATGTGCACCCGGGCCGGCTTGGCCGAGCCGTCGGAGCGGACCCAGCAGCCGAGCTCGCCGCGCGGGCTCTCGATCGGGTAGTACACCTCTCCCGGCGGAATCCTGAAGCCCTCGGTGACGAGCTTGAAGTGGTGGATCAGCGCCTCCATCGACGTCGCCAGCTCGTGCCGGGGCGGAAGCGCGACCTTGCGGTCGCTGGTCATGTGGGGACCCTCCGGAAGGCCCTCGAGCGCCTGACCGATGATCGTCACCGACTCGTTCAGTTCGGCGATTCGCACGATGAAGCGGTCGTAGTTGTCGCCGACCGTGCCGACCGGGATCTGGAAGTCGAAGTCGCCGTAGGAGCAGTAGGGGTCCGCCTTGCGCAGGTCCCACGGATTGCCGGAGGCGCGCAGCAGCGGGCCGGTCACGCCCAGCGCGAGCATCCTGTCTGCGTCGAGCGTCCCCGTGCCGCGCAGCCGCTGGAGAACGATCTCGTTGCCGTGCAGGAGCGCGTTGTACTGGGCCACGCGCTCGGGCATCTCCCGGACGAAGGCCGCGAGCTTCTCGGCGTAGCCCACCGGGATGTCCTCGATCACCCCGCCCACCTGGAAGTAGCGCGTGTGCATGCGCTGTCCGGTGGACATCTCGAACAGGTCCATGACCTTCTCGCGCTCGCGGAAGCAGTACCAGAACATCGATATCGCTCCGAGGTCGAGCGCGCTCGTACCCAGCCATACCAGGTGGGACATGATCCGATTGAGCTCCATGTGGATCACGCGCAGGTAGTCGGCCCGCTTGGGCACCTCGACCTCCGCGAGCGTCTCCACGGCGCCGCAGAAGGTCATCGCGTTGAAGTGGTAGGCGAGGTAATCCATGCGCTCGACGACCGGGATCACCTTCCAGTAGGACTTGTCCTCGGCGGTCTTTTCGATCCCGGTGTGCACGTAGCCGACGATCGGTTTGATGTCGCGCACGACCTCGCCCTGGAGCGTGACGAGAAGCCGCAGCACACCGTGGGTGGCAGGGTGATGAGGCCCGAAGTTGAGCGTCAGCAGCTCCTGGCGGCTGTCGCCGTCGGTCTCCGCTGCACCCGGGCGCTCGTGCTCGGAGAGCGTGATGCTCTGCTCGCGCCTTCGGTACTCGGAGATGCTCTGCGAGGGCCCGGCGTCTTGCTCTACGGGGCTCATGCCGGCGCTCGCGGCCTCTGCGGGTCGTTGTAGGTGAAGAACACCGGCTCGCCGCCGAGCGGGAAGTCGCGCCTCTGGGGGTATCCCTCGTAGTCCTCGGGCATCAGGATCCGCCGCAGGTCGGGGTGGCCGCGGAAGACGACGCCGAACATGTCGTACACCTCGCGCTCCTGGTAGATGGCCGTCGGCCAACCGGGGTCGCCCGGGCGCTCGGGCAGCGCCGAGTCGACCTCGGGTGCGTCCGTCGGCACGCGCAGCTTCACCGAGATGCGGTCGACGCGGCTCATGTCCAGCAGCTCGTAGACGACGCCGAGGCGCGGCTCCTCGGGGTAGTAGTCGACGCCGTGCAGGCTGGCCATGAAGGAGTAGCCCTTCTCGCGCAGTTGCGCGAGCACTTCCCGCACGCTGTCCGGCTCGATCACGAGCGTCGCCCGGTCGCGGAAGAAGACCGTGTCGAGGACGGCGCCGCCGAGCTCGTGGCCGATGAGCTCGAGCCCGGTGGCGTCAGGCACCGGGGAGGACCTCCTCCGTGCCCACCGCGCCGTAGCGCTCGCGCCAGCTCAGATCGGGGTCGTCCTGCACCATCTTGCGCAGCTTCAGCACGCCATGCATCAGCGCCTCGGGTCGCGGCGGGCAGCCTGGAACGTGCACGTCCACCGGCATGAACTTATCCGCCGGAACGAGCGCGTAGTTGTTGAAGACGCCCATCGAGCTGCAGCACGCGCCCATCGAGATGGCCCACTTCGGCTCGAGCATCTGGTCGTAGATGCGCCTGACGATCGGCGCCATCTTGATCGACACGCGCCCCGAGAGGATCAGCAGATCCGCCTGGCGCGGGGAGGCGCGGAAGGCCTCGTAGCCGAACCGCGCGACGTCGGTCCGGGCGGCGACGATCGACATCATCTCGATCGCACAGCACGCGAGGCCGAAGGTTGCGGGGAAGAACGCGTTCGAGCGCGCCCACGCGACGGCTTTGTCAAGCGTAGTCGTCAGCACGCGCTCTTCGACGTGGCGCTCGAGGTCGGCGCCCTCGAGGTGGGCGGGCATGCTGGCTCCTTCGAGCTCTCCGCCGCGCAGCAGCTGGGTCGCGTTCAGGCCCCGCACGCGGAGCGTCGCGGGGTCGACGTGCGCGCCGAGCCCCTCACCCGGCTCGCCGGCCGGGCGCCCGGCGCTCCCCGCGCGCCTGATCGCGGCGCCGACGCGCTTCATCGCCACTCCAAGGCACCCCTTCGCCACACGTACACGAAGGCGACGAACAGCAGCACTATGAAGACGATCGTCTCGGCCAGCGCGAAGCTCCCGAACGCTCGCAGCTCGAGCGCGACCGGGTAGAGGAAGATCACCTCGATGTCGAACAGGATGAACAGCATCGCGATCAGGTAGAAGCTGATCCCGAAGCGCATGCCGCGCTTGATCTCCGAGGGCAGCCCGCACTCGTACGGTTCCTGCTTGTCGGGTCTGGCACGGCGCGGGCCGATGAACGAGTTCAGCGCGACGAAGGCGGTGCCGACGACCCCGCCGAGGATCAGAAAAACGATGGCGGGGAGGTAGCTGCGCAGCACGAGGCGCTGTTATATCACCGCTTGTGGCAAGGTGTTACATAGTGGCAATCGGCTCGAAATCGCCGCTTTGACGCAGGCGGTCGTCGCCGGCGCCCTGGTCGTGACGGTGCTCAATGCGGTGCCCGGAGCGCTGGGCGCAACCCTCTGGTACCGGGGCCTGCCCCTCGACGGCGCCGCCGGACGCTGGTTCTGGATGCTCCTGCGCGTGGGACAGGGTTCGGCGCTCGTGCTCGCGATCGCGGTCGGATCGCTCGCGGCCGCCGGGAACTACTCGACCGACCACCTCTTCTATCTCTACGCGCTGCTGCCACTCGCCGTGGCGTTCGTCGCCGAGCAGCTGCGGGTGTCCGCCGCACAGATGATCCTCGACCAGCGCGGGCTCGATGGCGCCGCCGCCGTCGGACGCCTGCCCGAGGATCAACAGCGCGCGGTGGTCGCCGCGATCCTGCGGCGGGAGACCGGCGTGATGGCGCTGTCGGCGCTGGTGGTCGTGTTCCTCGCCCTGCGCGCGGCCGGGACGGCTCACGGGTTCTGAGCTGCTGCCCGCGTCTCACCGGCTCTGAGCGGGCCTATATATTCCCCGCGCATGAAGGTCGCCGCCACGACGATGGTCCTGCTGGCCTGCGCCGGGGCGCTCGGCGCGTGCGGCTCGCAGGGAATCCAGCTGGCCGGGACGAACCCCTACCACCACGGGGCCGTCCTGTTCCGCGACCACTGCTCGGGATGCCACACGTTGAGCGTCGTCGGTGCCCAGGGCTCCGCGACGACGATCGGCAACCGGATCAAGCAGAACGGGCCCAACTTCAACATCCGCAAGGAGAACGTGGAACAGGCGCTCTACGCGATCCGCAACGGAGGCTTCTCGGGCGCGATCATGCCCGAGAACGTCGTCGTCGGCGAAGACGCCCAGGCCGTCGCGGCCTTCCTGGAAAAGTACTCGGGGCGCCAGGCGCAGAACGTGCCTTCGACGAGCATCACGCTGTCGACCAAATAGGGGCCGCGGGCGGCGGCGGATGCTCGACCTCAGACGCATCCGGGATGAACCCGAGGAGGTCCGGGCGGCCCTCGAGCGACGCGGCCCGGATCCGGCCGGCGCGCTCGATCGGGTGCTCGAGCTCGACCGGCGCCGGCGCGAGCTGCTGCCAGAGCTCGAGGGGCTGCGGGCCGAGCAGAACGAGGCCAACGCGCGGATCCGCTCGGCCGAGGACCCAGCCGTGCGCGAGCGCGAGATAGAGGCCATGCGCTCGGTCGCGGCGCGGGTCAAAGAGCTCGAGCAGCGGCTGGACGAGGTCGAGCTTGGCCTTCAGGAGGCGCTTGCGCCGCTGCCGAACATCCCCGATCCAACCGCCGCGCCGGGACCCGAGGACGAGGTCGTGCGGGAGCTGGGGGCGGTGGCGCAACTTGACTTCCCGGCCCGCGACCACCTCGAGCTGGCCGGAGACATGATCGACATGGACAGCGCGGCGAAGTTGTCGGGGTCGCGGTTCGCCTACCTGAAAGGGGACCTCGTGCTGGTCGAGCTCGCGCTCGTCCGCTGGGCGCTCGAGAAGCTGCGTCGCCAGGGGTTCGAACCGGTCGTCCCGCCGGTGCTCGTGCGGGAGCGCGCTCTCTTCGGGACGGGCTTCCTCCCCGACACCGAGCAGCAGATCTACCGGCTCCCCGAGGACGAGCTCTACCTGGTCGGCACCTCCGAGGTGGCGCTCGCGTCGCTGCACGACGGCGAGATCCTCGAAGCCGAGCGCCTTCCCCTGCGCTACGCGGGCTTCTCGCCGTGCTTTCGCCGCGAGGCCGGCGCTGCGGGGCGCGACACGCGGGGCATCTTCAGGGTGCACCAGTTCGACAAGGTGGAGATGTTCAGCTTCGTCGCCCCCGAGGAGGCGGTGGCGGAGCACGAGCGGATCCTCGCGATCGAGGAGGAGATCCTCTCCGAGCTCGGCCTTCCCTACCGCGTCGTGAACATCGCGGTCACCGACCTCGGAAGCTCGGCCGCCAAGAAGTACGACTGCGAGGTGTGGCTTCCGAGCCAGGGACGCTACCGGGAGCTGACCTCATGCTCGAACACGACCGACTACCAGGCGCGCCGCCTCAACATCCGCATGCGTCGCGAGCGGCGCACGATCACCCCGCACACGCTGAACGGCACCGCCGTGGCGGTGGGACGCACGATCATCGCGCTGCTCGAGAACGGCCAGCGCGCGGACGGATCGGTCGAGCTGCCCGAGGTGCTCGTGCCCTACGGCGCTCCGGCCGAGCTGGCCTCGGCCGCGGGCAGCTGAGCGACCGGCGGCGCTCAGCGGGAGCGCTTGACGTGCCTCGACAGGAGCTTCGCCGAGGCCGCTTCGACCTCTTCGCTCATGCGCTGCTTGAAGATCGCGAGCAGTGCCTCGGAGGCGATCGCGCGCAGGGCGCCGATCGCCGCGATCATCGCGTCCCATCGCTCCTCCGGCTGGCCCTCCTCCGTGAACGGCTCCCACAGCTCCTTCAGGTAGAGCCTCACGAAGGCCCGTGAGATGGACTCGCAGTCTCGGCTGACGCGCTCGACGAGCTCCAGTGCGGCGTGCAGCGAGATGCCGAGGTCGATCACTTCCTCGGCGACTTTCATGAGCGCGGGGCTGGGTACCTCGAAGCGGTCGTCGCCCAGCGGGAGCAGAAGACCCAGCTTGCGGATCCGCTCGGCGTCCTTCCCGTCGACGTGGCCGAAGCGCTCCAGCAGCTCCTCGCCGGTCACGACCTCGGGAGTCTCGCTCTGGAAGGGCGCGGCCATCGCGTTGCGCAGCCCGAGCAGACGTGCGGCCGAGCCGCCCGAGGCGCTGAACAGGCGCTCGATCGCGGTGAGGTTGAAGCCGTCGGCCTGCAGGTCGAGGATCAGCCGCAGGCGCGCGACATGCTCGGGGCCGTAGTAGCCGACCCGGGCGCGGACCTCGGGTGCCGGCAGCAGGCCGCGCGAGTGGTGGTTGCGAATGTTGCGGACCGACATCCCCACCTCGGCAGCGAGCTGCTCGATCGTGAGCGTCGCCGCGCTCGCCGCCGGATCGCCCGCCGGTCCGACTGTGTCCGAGCTCACACTTCTCATCCCGCTCCGAGGATACCGTGTTTGATGTAACCTCATTCGAGGTAACATCGATTCAGGTCATGATCTTCCCCGCCACCAACCCCGACCGAATGCATGGCTGAGCGCGGAGCGACGCCCCAGGTCTCGCGCGGCCGACGCCGCGCGCTGCGGCTGGTGGGCTCCTTCACCTCGCCGCTGGCGCCCGACGACTACCTCGAGCTGGTCAACCCGCTGTGGACCACGCGCGAGCTGCGCGGGCGGATCGAGCGCGTCGAGCCCGCGAGTGCCACCGCCGTCACGGTCACGATCAAGCCGGGCTGGGAATGGCCGGGGCACCTCCCCGGCCAGTACGTGCGGCTCGGGCTCGACGTGGACGGCGTGCACCACTGGCGGGCGTACTCGCTGACCTCCGATCCCGGTCGCCCGGATGGACGCATCGCGATCACGCCCAAGCTCGTCGAGGGGGGAAAGGTCTCGCCGTACCTGTGCGGCCGCGTGCGGCCGGGCACGATCATCCGGCTCGGCGGCGTCGAAGGGACCTTCGTGCTCCCGGATCCGCCCCCGGAGCGGGTCCTGTTCGTGAGCGCGGGCAGCGGGATCACTCCGATCATGAGCATGCTGCGGAGCATCGTCCGGCGGGGTGCCGTCCGGGACGTCGTCCACCTGCACTGTGCTCGCCGGGCCGAGGACGTCATCTTCCGCGAGGAGCTGCACGAGCTCGGACGCCGCCACGTCGGCTACCGGCTGACGGAGCGGCTCACCGGCCTCGAGGGCAGGCTTGGTCCGGCCGAGCTCCAGCGGCTGTGCGGCGACTGGCGAGAGCGCGAGGCCTTCGTCTGCGGTCCCGCCGGCCTGCTGAGCGCGCTCGGAGAGATGTGGAGCGAGGAGGGAGATCGGTCGCGGATGCACGTCGAGCGCTTCCAGCCCGAGCAGCACGTCGGCGATGCGGAGCGGGGGGCGGGCGGCACGATCGACTTCTGCGCCAGCGGCATCCAGGCCTGCAGCGACGGTGAGCAGCCGATCCTCGCGGCCGGTGAGAGCGCCGGGGCGGACCTGCCCTACGGCTGCCGGATGGGCATCTGCCACAGCTGCGTGGGGCGACTGCGCTCCGGTCAGGTGCGCGATCTGCGCACCGGCCGCGTGCACGGCGAGCGCGGCGAGCTGCTTCGCACCTGCATCAACGCGCCCGAGGGCGCGGTCGAGATCGAGCTTTGAGCCCGGCACGCCAACGGATACGGAGGTAGCAATCGCATGTCAGCCACCTGGTCAGACGCCCCGCCGAAGCCCACGGGCGCCCCGGCGCACGTGGATGCGGGAATACAGGCGTTCGAGGAGCCCGAGAGCCCGCTCGCGCGGCTGACGCCGGAGCAGATCGAGCAGCTGGGCCGTGAGTTCGACGCGATCCACGAGGAGGTGTTCGCCGACCTCGGAGAGCGCGACGCGCGCTACATCCGCTCGATCATCGCGCTGCACCGCCAGCTCGCGCTGGGCGGGCGCGTGCTGCTGATCGGTTCGCGCCGCAGGCCGCTGTGGCTGCTGGGGACCGCTGCCCTGTCGCTAGCGAAGATCTTGGAGAACATGGAGATCGGCCACAACGTGATGCACGGGCAGTGGGACTGGATGAACGACCCCGACATCAACTCCCGCAACTGGGACTGGGACACCGCCTCGCCCGCCGACGCCTGGAGGCACTCGCACAACTACGAGCACCACACCTACACGAACATCCGCGGCAAGGACCGCGACCTCGGCTACGAGATCATGCGGATCGACCCGCACCAGCGCTGGCATCCGGTCTACCTGGCGCAGCCGCTCTACAACCTCGTCCTGATGGGCTTCTTCGAGTGGGGCGTCGCGCTGCACGACCTCAATTTCGACGCGATCCGCTCGGGCGAGAAGCCGAAGCGCAAGGCGATGGCCGAGCTGAAGGCGATCGGCGTCAAGGCCCGACGGCAGATCGTCAAGGACTACATCGCCTTCCCGCTGCTCTCGGGCCGCTCGTTCAAGTCCACGCTCGCGGCCAACTTCACCGCGAACATCGTGCGGAACATGTGGGCCTACTCGATCATCTTCTGCGGGCACTTTCCCGACCAGACCTACACATTCTCCGAGGAGGAGGTGGCCGACGAGACGCGGGGCGGCTGGTACGTCCGCCAGCTCCTCGGGGCGGCCAACATCGACGGCGGCCCGCTCTTCCATCTGCTCTCGGGCAACCTCAGCTTCCAGGTCGAGCACCACCTCTATCCGGACATGCCATCCAGCCGCTACGCGGAGATCGCGCCTCGCGTGCGCGAGATCTGCGCTCGCTACGGGCTGCCGTACAACACCGGCCCGCTGCACCGCCAGCTCGGGTCGGTTCATCGGACGATCCTGCGGCTCGCGTTTCCCGGAGGCCGGCCGCGGCCGAAGCGCGCAGTGGCCGTCGGCGGGTGAGGCGCGGCCGCGCCCGCGGCGCTTGAGAGCTCAGCCGATGTGGAACAGCATCGACCCCGCGATCCCGTGCTCGGGGGCGGCGGTCAGCCGGTAGAGGCCGGGCGAGAGCACGCCGCGCCCCGAGAGGCTTCTGCCATTGGGCCCGTAGGTGGCGAGGAACGTGAGCGAGGTGCGCAGTGGCTGCCAGCGCTTGCGCCGGTGCACCTTCACCTGCTTGGCGAGCGTCACGCGCACCCGGGCCGGAAGGTTGATGTAGAACACGAAGCCGAGCTGGGAGACGCGCGCCCGGCCGCGGTTCAGCGCGATCAGCGCGCGCAGCGTCAGGCCGAGGCGGGAGACGGTCGGAACGACCACGCGCGCCGGCGCCCCCGGCGGCGTGCCCGTCACCGCCGGCTGGGCCGGGGCGGAGACGGGGGGCGCGGAGGGCGCCTGGGCTTTCTGGACTTCTTCGGGTTCTCCAGTCGGCTGGAAGGCGCCGATCCCGTTCGGGGTCCCGACACCGCTGGGCCCGTCGTAGCCAGGGCCGGCGAGGCAGATCAGCCGCGAGGAGCAGCTCGCCTGAGCCTCTTCGGCCGGCGTGCAGGAGGCGAGGCCGGTTTTGACATCGAAGCCGCTCGCGCATTCGCCGTTGGACCCGAGCGTCACGTCGTGCAGCGAGGCCGGAGACCGGGTCTCGTTTTCGTACACGGTGCGCGCCGGGTAGCGCACGCCGCCGGCCCCGCCCGCGAGCGCGAAGACCGATGCGAGGAGCGGCGAGGAGAGGCTCGTGCCGCCGAGCGTGCACCAGGATGGCAGGACGTGTTTGACTCCTGCTTCTTCGTAGCTCGCTTCACATTCCGGGCTCGAGTCGTGCACCGCGAAGCCCGTGTAGGGGTCGGCATCGGCCGCGACGTCGGCGATCGCCCGCTTGGCGGCACAGCCGACGCCCGACCAGTCGGCGACGCCCTGCTGCCATGGTTGGGCGGTGAACGCGGCGCTGCAGCCTCCGCCGCCGGCGCCGTTACCGTTCCAGACGGACTCGCCCGTCCATGACGCGCCGGCGCCGAGGCTGAGGCGCGTGCCGCCGACCGCGACGACGTGGGGAGAGGATGCCGGGAACTCCACGTAGCCCCGTTCGGCCGGTGTTTCGGCGTCCCACCCGAGATAGCCGAAGTCGCCCGAGGAGGCGGTGATGACGACGCCCGGATGGTTGAACGGGCTGGCGCTCTCCAGGGCCGGCGTCACGCCTGCCTCCGGTCCGCCCCACGAGTTGGAGACCTCGTTGGCGCCGAGCGAGATCGCGGTCCGCTCAGCCCTTTCGAGGTCTTCGTAGCCAGGCGAGCGCGCCTCGACGAGCAGGATGCGGCAGTTCTGGCAGACGGCCCGCACGACCTCGATGTCGAGCGAGATCTCGAGCGCCCAGCGTTCCGCGCTTTCCGCGAGTTCGTGCTGTTCGGGGGTCCCCAAGCGGGCCGCTTCCAGTTCGAGTTTCGTCCGCGGAAACGGCGGCGCGCCGGTTTCGCCGTTCTGGTTGACCTGCCTGAAGCAGCCACTGGCGCCGGTGCATTCGCCGAGCGCGAACGTCTGGCCGTATTCCTGGAGGTCGGCTTCGGCGCTCAGGTCGTGGTAGGCGTCGACGATCGCCACCGTCTGCGTCGAGGCGGAAGCGGTCGGGAGTTGATAGGCGGCGTGCAGGTCCTGGGGGCGCAGACCGAAGTCCCCCGCCCCGGGTGAACGGGGCTGCGGCGTGCCGATGTGCGTGAACCCAAGCGGATGCGTCCGGGCGCGGGCGGCCGCCGTGAGCGGAACGAGCTGCAGCGACAGGCAGCTCGCACGCCGGAAGGCCGGCGGGGCGCAGACCGAGCGCACGCCGTAGTTGGAGGCCGGCAGCGGAGAGACCGTGGGGGCCGCCGCCGCGCCAGCCGCGGAACAGAGCAGGCCGAGGCCGGCGACCATGGCGATCAGGCCGCGCATCCCCATCGCTCTTGCGGAGCTTCTCATCGCCGGCGGCAACTCGCCATCGTGCTCTCTTCGGACGGAGGGGGAGAGCGCTTTAGGGAGCACCGCGGTGGCAGACGAACCGATGCGCCAGTTTCGGGACATGGTCACGGGATGGTCACGCACTTTGCGCCATGCGCGTCGGATGATCCACCTGCGACGGCGCAGAGCTGAGGGGCAGCGGCCGAGAGGGTCCGTCGCGCAGGGCGCAGCGAACGGGGCGGGACCCAGATCCCGCCTCGTTCCAACTAGGCTGATTGCGGTGTCTCCGCCATTTGGCTTCCTGCTCGCACCGGAGCCGCCGTCGCGGCGGGTCGGAGTCATCGTCGCTCTTGCCCTGGTCGCGCTCAGCACGGTGATCATCTTCCCGCTGAAGCACGTCGCGCCGGTGGTCTCGCTCAGCGTCGTCTACATCCCCGCCGTGCTGATCGCCTCGGTCACCTGGGGTGTCTGGTTCGGCCTCGCCACGGCAGTGTTGAGCGCGGCGGCGTTCAACTTCTTCCACCTGCCTCCGGTGGGAGAGTTCACGATCAGGGACTCGAGCAACTGGGTCGCCCTCGTCACCTTCGTCGTGGTCGCCGGGATCGCGAGCTCGGTTGCAGAGGTGGCTCGCGCGCGCACGCGCGACGCGCAGGAGCGCCGACGCGAGGCCGACCTGGCGGCAGAGATGGCTCGGCTTCTGCTGCGCGGCAACAACCTCGCCGAGGCGCTGCCGACCGCAGCGGCACGACTGGCCCAGGCGCTCGAGCTCAACTCAGCAGCCATCGAGATGGATGCCGTCGAGGCCGATGAGCGCACTGTCGCCTTCCCGCTGCGCGACGGCACCAGGCGGCTCGGCACGGTGCTCGTGGGCGCCGACAGCTCCGAGGCGAGCCTGCGCCGGCTGCAGGAGCGTGTCGTGCCTGCGCTCGAGGCCCTGCTGAGTGCCGCGCTCGAGCGCGAGACGCTTCTCGGGGGGGTCGTGGAGACCGCCGCGCTCCGCCGTGCCGACACGGTCAAGACCGCTCTGCTGCGGGCCGTCTCCCACGACCTGCGCTCGCCGCTGACCGCGATCTCCGCCGCCGGCGAGGCGGTCGCCTCGCCCTCGCTCTCGCCACCGGAGCGGGAGGAGCTGGCGGCCGTGATCCAGGAGGAGACCAGGCGACTGGCGAGGCTGGTGGACAACCTGCTCGATCTCTCCCGCCTGGAAGCGGGTGCCGCCGAGCCGCGCCTGGAGTGGACCTCGATCGAGGAGCTGATCCGCGCTGCGATGGACGAGCTGGCAGTGCGCCCCGAGGAGGTCACGCTCTCGATCGACCGCGACCTGCCGCTGGTCAGGGTGGACGCCGTGCAGATGGAGCGCGCCTTCGTGAACGTGCTCGAGAACGCCCGGCGGCATTCGGGTGGACACCCGGTTTCGATCAGAGCGCGCGCGGTGCGCAGCCTCGGCGGCGTCCCACGGCCGACGGCTGATGGGGAGGACGGCGGCGCCGAGCGCTCGGACGCCGAGAGACCGCGCGGCGACCGGATGATCGTGCGGATCGTCGATCGTGGCCCCGGGATCCCGCCCGCTCAGCTGGAGCGCGTGTTCGAGCCGTTCTATCGCGCCGGCACGCCCACCAGCGGGCACCGAGGGTCCGGTCTGGGCCTCGCGATTGCGCGCGGCTTCGCCGAGGCGAATGCCGGCTCGCTGTATGTGGAGTCCCTGCCCGGCCAGGGTGCGACCTTCGTGTTCGAATTTCCGCTGGAGGAGCCGGAGCAGGGTGCCGCCGACGGGCTCCCGGCCGACGGAGCCGACGTCGAGCATGCCCGCCCATTGTCGGGCGCTCAGGGCCGAGAGCCGGTCACGTGAACACGCAGGAGCCGACGGCGGCGGCGAAGCCTCCGCGCGTGCTCGTGGTCGATGACGAGCCGCAGATAGTGCGCGCCCTGAAAGTCGTGCTGCGCGAGGCGGGGTTCGAGGCCGTGGCCGCCGAAACCGGCTCGGAGGCGCTCGACCTGGCCGCCGTGCGCCCGCCCGAGGCGGCGATCATCGATCTGGTGCTGCCCGACGTCGACGGTGTCGAGGTCACGCGCCGGCTGCGCGACTGGAGCGAGATGCCGATCCTGGTGCTGTCGGCCGTCGGTGAGGAGGAGCAGAAGGTCAGGGCGCTCGAGGCAGGCGCCGACGACTACATAACCAAGCCGTTCGGCACCCGTGAGCTCGTGGCGCGGCTGCAGGCGGCGCTGCGCCGCGCCGGCCGGGCCGAGGGAGAGCCGAGCATCGACGTCGACGGCCTCGAGATCGACCTTGCCGCGCGGGTCGTGCGGCGCGACGGCGAGCCCGTCCATCTCACTCCGATCGAGTTCGACCTGCTGCGGGTGCTGGCGCGCAACCGCGGCCGGCTGATGACGCACCGCAAGCTCCTCGCCGAGGTCTGGGGTCCGGAGTACGTCGATGACATCCAGCCGCTGCGCACCCACATCGCGCGGCTGCGTGCCAAGGTCGAGCCGGAAGGCATTGACGCGCCACGCTACATCGTCACCGATCCCGGTGTCGGGTACAGGTTCTCCGGCTGACGCGTCGGGGGTAAAGGACGCGTAGGGGTAAAGGACGCGAAGGGGGTAAAGGGCCCTTAAGCGCCCCGTCACGAAATCGTAATGCGCCGGGGATCATTCGTTATGCGGTCGTGACGCCGCGCCGCACATAGTGGCAGCGTGGATGTTCTGGCAATAGTTCTCGGGCTCGTGATGTTCGCGATCCTGCTGCTGATCATCGAGGGCATAGACCGGGTATGAACCCGTCGATCCCCCTCGGGTTCTTCGTCGCACACATGAGCGGGGCCGACTTCTTCGGTCTCGTCGTGTCCGTGATCGTGATCGCTTACCTCTTCTACGCGCTGATCCGCGGGGAGAAGCTCTAGGCAGATGACCTTCCTCGGCTGGCTCACGATCATCCTGTTCGCGGTCATCCTGACCGCGCTCGCGTTCCCGTTGGGTACGTACATGGCGAACGTATACACGGGCAAGCGCGTCTTCCTGACGCCGATCTTCGGCGGCCCAGAGCGGTTCCTGTACAAAATCCTGCGCGTTGATCCCAAGCGCGAGCAGGACTGGAAAGCGTACGCAAAAAGCCTGATCATCTTCTCGCTTGCCGGGTGGCTGCTGCTTTATCTGATCCTGCGCTCGCAGGACATCCAGCCGCACTCGGTCAACCCGCTCGGCTTCGAGTCGGCGCCGTGGAACGTGACGTTCAACACGGTCTCGTCGTTCATGACGAACACGAACTGGCAGTACTACAGCGGCGAGACGACGATGAGCTACCTCAGCCAGATGATCGGCCTCACGGTTCAGAACTGGCTTTCGGCAGGGGTCGGGATCGTCGTCGCCGTCGCGCTCATCCGCGGGATCATCGGCCGCACCGGCAAGAGCCTCGGCAACTTCTGGCAGGACATCGTACGCACGGTCCTCTACGTGCTCGCTCCGCTCTCGGTCATCGCCGCCGTCGTGCTCGTCTCACAGGGCGTGATCGCGAACTTCAACAACTACCTGTCCGCGCACACCGTCACGGGCCTCACACAGACGATCGCGATGGGACCGGTCGCCTCCCAGGAGGCGATCAAGATGCTCGGCACGAACGGCGGCGGCTTCTTCAACACCAACTCGGCCCACCCCTTCGAGAACCCCACCGCGTTCACGAACCTCTTCGAGATGCTGCTGGTCCTGATCATTCCCGCCGCGCTCATCTTCGCCTACGGGCGGATGACAGGGAACCGCCGACAGGGGTATGCGATCTACGCCACGGTCATGATCATGTTCATCGGCGCGGCGGCCGTCGCCTACATCGCCGAGGCCCATGGCTCACCGGCACAGCACGCCGCCGGCCTGCACACGCACGTGCTCACAGGATCGAGTGGCGGAAATCTCGAAGGCAAGGAGCAGCGCTTCGGGATCGCGGGATCGGCGCTGTTCGACGTCGTCACGACGGTGACCTCATGCGGCGCGGTGAACAGTGCGATTGAGTCCTTCACCGGCATCGGCGGAGCTGTGCCGTTCGCCAACCTGTCGGCGAGCGAGGTGATCTTCGGCGGCGTCGGCACGGGCCTCTACTCGATCCTCCTCTACGTCCTTCTGGCGGTCTTCATCGGCGGGCTGATGGTGGGGCGTACGCCCGAGTGGCTCGGCAAGAAGCTCGAGGCGAGAGAGATAAAGCTCGCCGGGTTGGGGATCCTGATCACGCCCCTGGCCGCCCTCTTCTGCACGGCGCTGGCAACCGCCAGTCATGCCGGACGCGAATCGATCTCCAAAGCGGCGACCGGGCCACAGGGCTTCTCCGAGACCTTCTACGCATACCTGTCGCAGGCGAACAACAACGGCTCGGCGTTCGCCGGCTACACCGGCTACATCCAGCCTAACGCCGGCAACGCGGGCGCCCACGGCATCACGTTCGCCGACCTGCTCGGCGGCTTCGACATGCTGT
>DASZIU010000008.1:0-23342 GCA_035948815.1 Solirubrobacteraceae bacterium
GAGCGCCTCCCCGAAGCGCAGCTCGTCCTCGCTCTCCTGCGCGATGCTCACGCCGCTGGCCCCCGAGCACATAAGCACCGCCGTGTCGTTGGTCGAGAGCTGCCCGTCGACCGAGGCGCGGTCGAAGGAGCGCTTCACGCATACGGCGAGCAACAGGTCGGCCGTCTCGGGGGAGAGCGCCGCATCGGTCTGTACGAAGCACAGCATGGTCGCGAAGCGCGGCGAGATCATGCCGGCGCCCTTGCACTGCGCGGTCAGCCGCACGGGACCGGATGGCAGCTCGACGAGCAGGTTTGCTCGCTTCTCGAAGGCGTCGGTCGTCTGGATCGCCTGCTGGAACTCGACGTCCCCGTCCGGCCGCAGCCTCGCGCTCGCGTGCAGGATTCCCTTGACCATCTCGTCCACCGGCAGGTACTGGCTGATCCCGCCGGTCGAGGCGAGCACGACCGCCGACGGATCCACCCCCGTCGCCGCGGCGGCGGCCCCCTGGGTCTTGGCGGCGTCGTCCAGACCGCGCCTGCCGGTCGCCGCGTTGGCGCAGCCCGCGTTGGCCAGCACGACGCGCAGGGACCCGAGGCGGCAGCGCTCGCGGCTCACGAGCACGGGCGCCGCGGCGGTCCCCGAGCTCGTGAAGCGCGCCGCGCTCACGTGCTCGGGTCCGTCGCACACGAGCAGCCCCACGTCGGGATTGCCGCTCTCCTTGATGGCGGCCGCCACGCCGGCGGCGCGGAACCCTTGAGGCAGGCCCGCGTCCGGAGCGAGCTCGCGCACGTGCGCCGGCGCGGGTACCCAGCGCGAGCGGAAGAACGTCCGCTGGGACACCGCGGACTCGGGCTGGGCGCCGGACTCGGGCTGAGCGCCGGGCGCGCTCATTGCAGCCCCTCCCGCTCGTCGAAGCCGAACATCAGGTTGAGGTCCTGGACGGCCTGCGAGGAGGTTCCCTTCCAGAGGTTGTCGATCGCCGAGAACACGAGCACCTTGCCAGTGTGCTCGTCGGCTGCCGCGTACAGGCGGCAGTAGTTGGTCTCGCGCACCTCCCGCACGCCGGGCGGGGAGCCGAGGACCTCGATGAAGGGCTCCTCGGCGTAGGCGTCGGTGAACAGCCCGGCGAGCTCCGCGGGCTCGACGGGACGCGTGGGGGTGACGTAGCAGCTGGCCATCTCGCCCTGGTCGAGCGGCACGAGGTGCGCCTGGAACTGGACGCGGAGATCGGGGCGGGTGGGGTCCAGTAGTGCGAGCTGCTCCTCGATCTCTGGGGTGTGGCGGTGGGCGGCGACCTTGTAGGGCACGATGTTCTCCCCAGCCATCGACAGGTGGGTCGTCTCGTCGAACGCGCGTCCGGCGCCTGAGATGCCCTGCTTCGCGTCGATCACGACGTCCGCGATCAGCCCGGCGCGCGCGAGCGGCGCGAGCGCGAGCAGCGAGGCGGTCGGGTAGCACCCGGGCACGGCGACGAGCCCCGCCTCGGCGATCTCCGGGCGGTGCAGCTCGGTCAACCCGTAGACCGCCTGCTCGAGCAGCTCGGGGCGCGGATGCGGCCCGTACCAGCGCTCATAGGTCTCGAGCGACGCGAGCCGGAAGTCGGCGCTCAGGTCAACGACCCTCGCCCCGCCCGCGCGCAGCGCGGCCACCGTGGGCGCGGCGGCGGCGTGGGGGTAGGCGACGACCGCAGCGTCGATCTCCGACACGCGCTCCACGTCGAGCTCCTCGATCGGGAGCGGCACGCGGTAGCGGGGATAGAGGTCGTCCAGCCGCCTGCCGAGCTCAGAGCGGCCCGTCACGCCGATGAGCTCGAAGCGGGGGTGGCGCCACAGCAGGTGCGCCGCCAGCGCGCCCGCGAACCCGGTCGCGCCGGCGACCAGAACGCGGGGGGCCGCCGCCGCCCTGCAGCGGCTGTGCGACGTCACTGGCCACGGAGCTCACCCCCGAGCTCGGTGAGCGCGGCGACGATCCGCTCGCGCACCGGAGCGACATCCTCGTCGGTGAGCGTCCGATCGGGCGCCTGGAAGGACAACGCGAGCGCGAGCGAGCGCCGGCCCTCGCCGACCTGCCCGCCCGTGTAGACGTCGAACACGGTGACGTCCTCGAGGGTCTCCCCGGCAGCGCCGCGCACGCGCTCGAGAGCCTCGGCTGCGGGGACCGTGTCGGGCAGCGTGACCGCGAGATCCTGGCGCAGCGCGGGCACCGACGGGAACGGCCGGAAGCCCGCGACCTCGGGCGCGAGGGAAGCCAGTCGGCCGAGGTCGACGACGAAGACCGCCGTGCGCTCGAGGTCCCACTCGGCGGCCACGAGCGGATGCAGCTCGCCGAGGAAGCCGAGCCGCTCGGCGTCGCCCTGCTCGCCGCCCGCGGTCACGGCGGCGCTGCGCCCCGGGTGCAGGAACGGCCACGAGTCCGGGTGCACCTGCCAGCGGATGTGCAGCGCGTCCAGGAGCGAGGACAGCAGCGCCTTGGCGGCGAAGAAGTCCGCCTCCCCGCGGGCGCCGCGCCACGAGCGCGGCGTGAGCGCACCCGTCATCAGCACGCCGAGGGCGTGATGCTCCTCGGCGTGCTCCGGCCCCGCGCGGTGGACGGTTCCCGACTCGAAGATCGCAAGATCCGGGCCGTTGCGGGAGACGTTGTGACGCGCGACGTCGAGCAGCGACCCGAGCAGCGTCGGTCGCAGGATCGACTGCGCCTCCGAGAGCGGGTTCTCGAGGGTCACGACCCGGCGCAGCTCGTGCCCCTCGGGGAGGCGCAGCCGGTCCAGGAGCTCCGGGGCGGCGAAGCTCCAGCCGACCACCTCGTGCAGTCCGCGGCCGGCGATCGCGTCCTCCGCCGCGCGCCGGACGCGCTGGGCGTGGGTGAGGATTCCGACCGCACCCCGGCGCGCGGGCAGCGTCGCGGGCAGGCGCTCGAGCCCATGGATTCGAGCGACCTCCTCGATCAGGTCGACCTCGCGGGTGACGTCGTTGCGGCGCAGCGCCGGCACCGTCACGTCGAGACCGCCCGCGACCGGCTCGGTGGCGAAGTCGAGTCTCCCGAGGATCTCGGCCTGCCGCTCCACCGGGACCTCGAGGCCGAGGATCGAGGAGACGCGCTCGTCGCGCAGGCGGATCACCCGCGCGGGGCCCTGCGGACGCCCGACGTCGATCGTCCCGGGCGCGAGCGTCGCGCCGCTGAGGTCGATCATCAGCCGGCTCGCGACGGCCTGAGCGTGCATGCACTGCTCCGGCGCCAGCCCCTTCTCGAAGCGGCTCGAGGCCTCGCTGCGCAGCCCGAGCGCCGAGGAGGTGCGATGGATGTTGGGGCCGTCCCAGTTCGCGACCTCGAGCAGCACGCGAGTCGTCTCGGGCCCCACCTCCGAGCGCACACCGCCCATGATGCCGGCGATCGAAGTCGGCCCCTCGGCATCCTCGATCACCACCATCTCGCCGTCGAGCGCGCGCGTCTGCCCGTCGAGCGTCTCGATGCGCTCGCCATCGCTCGCGCGACGCACGTTCAGGCGGGCTCGGGAGACGCGATCGAGGTCGAAGGCGTGCAGGGGCTGGCCCGTCAGGAGCATCGCGTAGTTGGTGATGTCGACGACGTTGTTGATCGGACGCTGGCCGGCCGCCCTCAGGCGCGCCTTCAGCCACGTCGGCGACTCGGCGACGGTGACGCCCTCGAAGACCCGCGCGGTGAAGCGGGGACAGAGATCCGGGCACTCGACGGTCACCTGCGCGCCCGCCACCGCGCCGGCCGAGCCCGGGTCCTGTTCCCACGGCGCGGGCGACAGGGGTGCGCCCGTGGCGGCGTGCAGCTCGCGCGCCACCCCAAAGACCCCGAGGCAGTCGGGGCGGTTGGGCGTGATCTCGAGCTCGAGCACCTCCTGGGAGATGGGCAGCACCTCGGCGAGCGGGGTCCCGGGCGCGAACTCGGCGTCGAGCGTGTCGAGCACGAGGATCCCCTCGCCGGCGGACGGGCTCGAATCGAGCTCGAGCTCTGACTCGGACAGGATCATCCCTTCGGAGACGACCCCCCGCAGGCGTGCCGACTGCAGGCGCCGCCCGTCGGGCATGACCGCCCCCGGCAGCGCCACCGCCACCGTCTGCCCGGCGGCGACGTTGGGCGCGCCGCAGACGATGCTCGCCGGCCCGTCGGGTGCGGCCGGGCCGAGGTCCACCCTGCAGACCTGCAGCCGGTCCGCATCGGGGTGCTGCTCGGCCTCGAGCACCCGACCGACCACGAAACCCGAGGCCGCGTCCACGCCGTGGCTGTGGATCGCCTCGACCTTCGTGCCGGTCATCGTCAGCCGCTCCTCGATCCCGTGCACGTCGAGCTCGGGGTCGCAGTGTTCGCGCAGCCACGGCACCGGCACCCTCATGGGAGCTGCTCCAGGAAGCGCAGGTCGTTCTCGAAGTTCAGGCGCAGGTCCGGGATGCCGTGCTTGAGCATCGCGATGCGCTCGATGCCCATCCCCCAGGCGAAGCCCTGGACCCGCTCCGGGTCATACCCCGGAGCGTTCTCCTCGGTCGTGGGAACCGAGCTGTACACGTTCGGGTCGACCTCGCCGGCGCCGAGCACCTCGAGCCATCCCTCGCCCTTGCACAGGTAGCAGCGCGACCCGTCGCGCATGGAGCCGCGACCATCGCAGTTGAAGCACGACACGTCGACCTCGACGCTCGGCTCGGTGAAGGGGAAGTGGTGAGGCCGCAGGCGCACGTCGCGCTGCTCGCCGAACACCGCGCGTGCGAAGGCGAGCAGCGTCCCCTTGAGATCGGCGAGCGTGATGTCCTCGTCGACCGCCAGGCCCTCGATCTGGTGGAACTGGGGCGTGTGCGTGGCGTCCGAGTCGGGGCGGTACACGCGCCCGGGGATGACCACGTACAGCGGCGGCGGGTGCGCCTCCATCGCGCGGACCTGCATCGGCGAGGTGTGGGTGCGCAGGACGAGGTCCTGCGCCACATAGAAGGTGTCCGTGCGCGCCCGCGCGGGATGCGTCGGGTCGTGGTTGAGCGCGTCGAAGTTGTAGTGGACCGTCTCGACCTCGGGCCCTTCGATCACGGTGAAGCCCAGACCGAGGAAGATGTCTTCGAGCTCCCGGCGGGTGGCGGTGAGCACGTGCAGCGTGCCGACGGGCTGGGGCGGAGCGCCGGGGAGCGTCACGTCGACTGCGTCCGCCCGCAGCCGCTCCTCGAGCTCGCCGGCCGCGAGCGATGCGGCGCGCTCGTCGATCATCCGCTCGAGCGCCTGCCTCGCCTCGTTTGCCGCCTTGCCGACCTCTCCCCGGCGCTCGGGCTCGAGCTGCGCGACCCCGCGTAGCAGGTTCGGCAGCTCGGCCTTGCGTCCGAGGTGGCGGACGCGCAACTCCTCGAGCTCCTCGCTCGTCGCCGCGGAGGCGATCTGCGCCTCCGCCTCCTGCCGCAGCTGTGCGATCCGCTCGAGCATCAGCCCGTGACCGTACCTGTGTCCGGGCCATCGGGCGCGCTCGCGCGCGTGATCTCATACAGCGCGACCGTCGCGGCCATCGCCGCGTTGAGCGACTCCGAGGCGATCGGGATACGCGCAACGCGATCGCAGGCCTCGACGAGCTCGGCCGGCAGCCCGTCGCGCTCTGAGCCGACGAGCAGCGTGACCTGCGCACGCGGATCGCACGCGGCCGGCCCACGCAGGATCTCCTCCGCGTCGCCAACGAGGGCGATCCGCTCGCCCGGAAGCTCGCGGACATCGCTCACGCGCGCGAGCGGCACGGAGAAGATCGCGCCCATGCTCGCGCGCACCGCCTTGGGCGAGTGGGGATCGGCGCAGCGCGGGCCGAGCGCCACGCACGAGGCACCGAACGCGTCGGCCGAACGCAGGATCGTTCCCACGTTGCCGGGATCCGAGACGCCGTGCAGGTAGACGCAGAGCGGGCCGGTGGCGGCGCTCCAGCGCTGCTCGTAGACCCCGATCACGCGCGTCCCCGATCCGAGCGTCGAGGCGCCCGCCAGCGCGTCGCGCTCGACCTCGTGGAAGGAGCGGCCGCCGAGGCCGGTGCCGGCGAGGCGGAAGCCCTCGAGCGGCTCGACCCCGGCCCGCTCGGCCGCGGCGAGGAGATCCTCGCCCTCGGCCAGGAACCTGCCGCTGCGGACCCGCTCGCGACGGGTCTGCAGGCGCCGCAGCGCCTTCAGCCTCGGGTTCTGTTGGGATGCGATCTGGGTCATCGTCGTGTGTTGGGGATCTTCCTCACTGCTCGGGACACAAGAAGGGCGCCGTCCTTTTCAGGAGCGACGCCCGGGAGGCTGTCTATGTCGATCACCGGAGTCCGGCTTCGCCGGTCAGGCAGTCGACGCCTCTCGGGCGACCTCGGCGAAACGTCGGAACGTGTCGGCGTCGCGGACGGCGATGTCCGCGAGCACCTTGCGGTCAAGCTCGATGCCTGCCTGCGAGAGGCCGTGCATGAACTGCGAGTAGCTCATGCCGTTCGTGCGCGCGGCGGCGTTGATGCGCGTGATCCAGAGCCTGCGAAAGTCCCGCTTGCGGTTGCGCCTGTCGCGGTAGGCGTACGCGTCCGCCTTCAGCAGCGCCTCCTTGGCGCGCTTGTAGTTCGAGTGGGCCTCACCCCGGAAGCCCTTCGTCAGCTCGAGCGTCGCGCGACGCTTCTTGCGAGCGTGAACCGAGCGCTTGACCCTGGTCATTTGGACTCTCCCAGCAGCTTCTTGACCCTCGGCGCATCGTGCTGGGAGAGAATTACGGGCCGCCCGAGCGCGCGCTTGTGTTTGGGCGACTTCTTCTCGAGGATGTGGCTCGTGAAGGCGTGCCGGCCACGCACCTTGCCGCGGGCGGTGGTCGTGAAGCGCTTCTTTGCGCCGGAGTGTGTCTTCATCTTGGGCATGATCGCGAGTCGAGGATTATGGCACGGCGAAGCCCGTGGCCCCGGCTCAGCCCCTGAACCGGGTTGGACTCAGCTCTCGACGCGGGGCGACTCGGCGGCCGCCGGCTCGACCTCGGCCTGCTGCTCGGCGCCATTCTCGGCGGCGAGCGCCTCTGGCTGCACCTCGCCCGCCTCGTCGCCGTTCTGCGGCGCCGCGGTCTGTGGCCCAGCGTCGTCCTCGTCGGCCTCGACGCCGTTCTCAGCGACCGGTGCCTCGATCGCCGCCGAGGCGACGTCCCCCATGTGAGCGGCGTGGCGGACCTCGCCGTCAGGGGCCTCGGCGACCTCCACGCGTCCCGCCAGCACGGCCTTGGACGGAGCCATCATCATCGTCATGTTGCGCCCTTCCTGCATCGGGCGCTGCTCGACGACGCCGAGCTCGGAGAGCTCTTCGGCGAGCCGGTCGAGGATCGCCGTGCCGCGCTCCGGGTGAGTCACCTCGCGCCCGCGGAACATGATCGTGACCTTCACCTTGTCCTTGTGGCGCAGGAAGCGCTCGACGTGGTGCTTCTTGGTGTCGTAGTCGTGCTGGGCGATCTTCGGGCGGAACTTGATCTCGCGGATCGTGATCTGCTGCTGGTGCTTGCGCGCCTGCTTCTGCTTCTGGGCCTGCTCGTACTTGTACTTCGAGTAGTCGAGCACGCGCGCGACGGGTGGGCGCGCCTCGGGCGCGACCTCGACGAGGTCGAGGTCGCGGTCCTGCGCGAACACCAGGGCGTCCGGAGTCTTCATCACGCCGATCTGGTTCCCCTCGTCGTCGATCAGCCTGACCTCGGGCACGCGGATGCGCTCGTTGATCCTCGTCGTATCCCGCTCGGGCGGGCGCCGGTCAAACCTGCGGGGAACCGGCACTAGGTGTGAAAGCCGCGCGTCAAGCTGAAGCTAGGCGCGGCGCTCTGAGGAGTTGGTCGGCTTCAACGCGGCCGAGTATAGCTCTCCCCGCAGGCGCTCGAGAAAGTTTTCCAACGACATGGCGCCGAGGTCCCCCGCGCGGTGCTCACGCACGGAAACGCCCCGCTCGCCGGCCTCGCGCTCCCCGACGACGAGCATGTAGGGGATCTTTCTGAGCTCCGCCTCGCGGATCTTGCGCCCGACGGACTCGCTGCGGTCGTCGAGCTCGAAGCGAGCGCCCTCCGCGGCGAGCCCATCCCTCACCTCCCCCGCGTAGTCGTTGAACCGGTCGGACACCGGCAGGACGATCACCTGGACGGGCGCCAGCCAGAGGGGCAGCTCGCCCCCCGAGTGCTCGAGCATGATCCCGATGAACCGCTCGTAGGAGCCGAACAGCGCCCGATGGATCATCACCGGCCGGTGCTCCTGGTTGTCGGCGCCCGTATAGGTGAGCTTGAAGCGCTCGGGCATCGAATAGTCGAGCTGCACCGTTCCCAGCTGCCATGAGCGCCCGAGGGAATCGGTCACGTGCATGTCGATCTTCGGGCCGTAGAAGGCGCCGTCGCCCGGGTTCACCTCATAGGCCAGCTCGAGGTCCTCGAGCGTCTGCGTCAGCTTCGACTCCGCCCGATCCCAGAGCTCGTCGGTTCCGATCCTCACCTCGGGCCGAGTCGAGAGCTCGAGCCGCACGTCGAAGTCGAACAGGGCATAGGTGTCGAAGGCCATCCGCAGCGAGTCGGAGACCTCCTGCTCCACCTGGTCCTCGGCGCAGAAGATGTGCGCGTCGTCCTGGGCGAAGAGACGAACCCTCAGCAGCCCGTGCAGAACCCCGGAGGGCTCGTTGCGGTGCAGCAGCCCCGGCTCGAAGTAGCGCACCGGCAGTTCCCGGTAGGAGTGGCGACGGGTCCCGAACAGATATGCGTGGCCGGGACAGTTCATCGGCTTGAGCGCCATCTGACGTCCCTCGGCCTCGAACGTGAACATGTGCTGGCGGAACTTCTCCCAGTGGCCCGAGGTCTTCCACAGCTCCGAGTCGTAGATCAGCGGCGTCTTCACCTCCGTGTAGCCACGCTCCTGGCTCATCTGCCGCGAGAGCGCGACGAGCGTGTTGTAGACGCTCGTGCCCGCGGGCAGCCAGAAGGCGGCGCCGGGCGAGAGCTCGGAGAAGGTGAACAGCCCGAGCTCACGGCCGAGCTTGCGGTGGTCGCGTTCCCGGGCCCGCTCGATCCGCTCGAGGTGCTCGGCGAGTTCGGCCTTGGAGAAGAACGCCGTGCCGTAGATGCGCGTGAGCATCGTCCGTGTCGAGTCACCCCGCCAGTAGGCGCCCGCGACCGATGCGAGCTTGAACGCGCCGATGCTCGCGGTGCTCGGCGAGTGGGGTCCTCGGCAGAGGTCCGTGAAAGGGCCGTTCGTGTACAGCGAGACCGTCTCGAGCGGCGCCGAGGGGTCTGCGTCGCGCTCCAGATCGTCGATCAGCTCGACCTTGTAGTCCTGGTGCTCGGTCACGAATCGCTCGCGCGCCTGTCCGACCGAGACGTCATCCCGTTCGAACGGCTCGCCGGCCTTGATGTGAGCCCGCATGCGCTCTTCGATCGCCGGGAAGTCGGCCTCGGAGACCGTGGTTCCGTCGGGGAACTCGAAGTCGTAGTAGAAGCCGTCCGCGATCGGCGGTCCGATCGAGATCTTGACTCCCGGGTAGAGCTCCATCACCGCGGCCGCGAGCACGTGCGCGGCGTCGTGGCGGATCAGCTCGAGTGCCCTCTCCCCGCTCTTCGGCGTGAGGATCGAGACGCGCGCCCCGTCGGGCAGCGGACGCGCGAGGTCGCGCACCTCACCCGCGGCCCCATCCGGCGCCGGCTGCGGTCCGCCGCCGCCGGGCGCGCCGTCCGTGACCTCGACAGCGAGCGCGGCCCGGGCCAGTCCGGGGCCGATTGCGGCGGCGGCGTCCGCGCCGGTGGCGCCGTCGGCCAGCTCGAGCGGCTTGCCGTCGGGAAGTGTCACGTTCAGAGACATCGCAGCGCTGGAGGCTACCTCTCCCGCCGCACCGGTCAGGCGAGCTGCCAGATCGCGTCGTCGCCGAGCTGGGTGCGACGCACCGCGCCGGCTCCGGCGAGCTCGAGGAGCGCGCGCTCGGCGGCGTCGCGGTCCGCGCTCTCGTTGTTGGGGGCCATGATCGCAGCGACCTCCTGCGTGACGAGGCCATCCGGGAACCGGCGCAGCGCCGCGATCGCCTCGCCGGGCGGCTCCTGGCGCTCGAGCATCCGGTCGAGGTTCGCGATCAGCACGTCGTAGGCCTCGACCGGCTGAAACCCGCCCGCCTCCAGGCGCGTCCCCGCTGCGCTCTCGAAGACCAGCGAGGGGGCCGAGTAGCGAACCGGCCCGTCCGTCTGACGGGCCTTGCCCTGGAACTCGGTCGGGCTGCCCGCCGCAGTACGCGCCTCGCGCATGTCCGCCTCATAGGCCGCGAGCGTGCGATCGTCGTCGATCGAAGCGACCACGGCGGCGACGTCGAGGCCCGCGACGCGCTCGAGCGCCGTCGCGATCTGATGGTCCTCATCGAGCACGAGGGTCGTCGTGAACCACCCGAACTGCAGCGCCCGGTAGACGGCCTGCTCGCGAGCCGGGTCGAGCAGCCGGGTGGCCACGATCGCCCGGCAGGCGCGTGCCGTGCCGGCCATGCGCGAGCGCGGCTCGAGCGCGAAGGGCATGCCGTACCGGCGGTACCTCATGTTCCCGAGCGCCGACATCGTCGGCGTGTAACCGCGCTCGACGTAGCGGGCGGCGTCCTCGGCGAGGCCGATCGTCACGAGGCGCCAGTCGAGCTGCTCGCCGTAGCGCCAGCGCAGGACGGCGTGCGCCGGGCTGGCCGAGTATGCCCATGGGCACCCGGGATCGCTGAACAGCGTGACGGAGATCCTGGCGGCGGTTTGCATCCAGCGACGCAGGCTAGCCGTACGCGGGTGTCGGGCCGGGCGCATCGGATGGTCGCGCGCACCCACGGCCGGGGTCAGAAACAGGCGGTGCAGACATCCGTCTGCGGTTGCGATGATCGCAGGATGGCGCCAGAGGGCCACGGCCCGATCTCGATCACCCTCTCCCCGGCCCAGGTCGACGAGGTCGTCCGGGCGGCCTCTGAGAGTCGCGCCCCGAGCGTCTCGATGCTCGTCTCCAACCTCGGCGGCGGCCACGCACCCGACGAGGCGGACGACCCGCGGCTGTCGCGTTCCTTGCTCAGGGGCCTGTCGATCCTCACGAGCTTTGGGCCGGACGGCGGCGAGCGCGGCATCGTGGAGCTGGCAGCCGACCTCGACATGAGCCCGAGCACCGCTCACCGGTACGCCACCACGCTCGTCGAACTCGGCCTGCTCGAGCGCTGCCCGAGGACCCGCAAGTACCGGCTGCCGGGTACCTAGCGGCATGGGTCGCCGGGGCTCGCCGCATCGGCGCGTTCAGCTCGAGGCGAAGCGCGTACGGAGCTTCACGCCTGGCCCGGGGTCGCGCGGACGCGTCGCCGCCGAAAGCCGATGAGCCCGGAAGCGCGAAGGGTTCCGAATTGCCATCATCTCGGCTACCACCGAACCTCGAACCCTGATCCGCGATCAAGGGAGACCCCGATCGACCTGCAGCTCGATTTCCGCCAGCTGTCTCGCTTCGTAGCCGTCGTCGAGGAGGGACAGATAACGCGGGCGGCCAAAGAGCTTCATCTCGCCCAGCCCGCGCTGTCACAGATGATCGCGAAGCTGGAGGAGAGCCTGGGCGTCCAGCTCTTCGAACGCCACGCTCGCGGCGTGACCCTCACCCCCGCCGGAGCCGCCTTCTACGAGAAGGCTCGAGTCGCGCTGAGGGCGGCCGAAGAGGCGCAGGCCGCGCTCACGCCCTGGTTGCGCACGGAGGGCACTCTCGTCCTCGGATTGCTGCCGAGCGTCCAGCCGCTCATGCGGCCGATCCTGCGCAGGTTCATGGAGGCGCGGCCCGACGTCGACGTGCAGATACGTCTGCTCGACCCGTCCAGCCGCCTGCGCGATCTCAAGCGGGGTGACATAGACGCCGAGCTGCTGTTCCCGCCCCCGCCCGATGAGAGCCTCGTCGCCGTGACGGTCGCGTATGCCCCGCGATACGTCCTGCTCGCAGAGAACCATCCGCTGGCGTCGCACAGCGAGCTCGTCTTCGACCAGATCGCCAACGAGACGTTTCCGGGCCGCCACCCGAGCGTGTCGGAGAAATGGGCCGCCGAAGCGTGGCTGTCGGACCGTCGCGGATCCGATCCGCCGGTGACCCGAGAGACGCCGATCACGCTCGATGATGTGTGGACGCTGATCCAAGCCGGCAAGGCGATATCCGTGCTTCCGGAGTTCATGGTCACGCAGATCGCCGGCGACGGCGTTCGCGCCGTCCCGCTGATCGACGTGGAGCCGCTCGAGCTCGCCCTGGCACGACGCAGGGATGACGACCGCCCGGCCCTGGAAGCCCTGTTCGAGGTCGTCCGCGAGTTCGCTCCGCCCTCCCCATCCGAGGAGCCGCCCGCGCCGTAGCCGGCTGGTGCGCCGCGCCGGGACGATGATCGCGCGCGAGGCGCGCGCACCGGCGCGTCACCAGTGCCCGGAAGCGATGAGACCCCCGCGACGGCGGGGGCCTCATCACAACCTTGTGCTGCGTCGAGCCGGAGCTACTTCGCGGCCTGCACCTCGAAGGAGGGCTGTTCGCCCGTCCAGCAGCCCTTCGACATCGCGAACGTGTTGACCCCACCGGGGTTTTCGCAGTACCACGCAGCCGTGACGGAGTACAGGTAGGCGTCTTTCGGCGTCGGCTGTCCGCCAACGACGGTTCCCGGTTCGGCGGTTTCGCGAACCGCGACGTTGAGCGAGTTCTGCCCGATGTCGGGGCCGTGGGTGGGCGCGTACCCGTAGTCGCTCGTGTTGTAGGCCACGCTGATGATCGCCTTCGTCGGCAGCGTCACGCCCGAGAGATGGAACTTGATGTTGTGCGTCTTGCCGTGGAAGCAGTGTGGGCCCCAGCCGACCGCGCCTTCAGCGTTCGGCGTGCATTTCTTGCTGGCCGACGGACGGTAGGGAATCGCGAACGTCATCGTCTGGGTGGCAAGCTTCGCGCCCGGCGCATTTCCGGGTCCGACTTCGTAGACGTTGACCGTGATCGGCCATTCGAACGTGGCACCGCCAGACGTTTTGCAGGCAGCCCCGGGTTGCAGGTTCTGGCACGCCCAGCTGCTGAGCGTGACGGTGATCACCGGGTTTTTACGCTGCGTGCCCGCGAGTTCGACCTGGCCTCCGAACTCCGATGTCTGCGTCGCCTCAAACGCCCACGAGGCCATGTTGCCCGGCAACGGGCTCGGGATGTTGTTGTAGACCACGGCCGCCCCCGCGGCGCCTGAGACGGCTGCGAGCACCGCGCTCGTCGCGAGGACCGCCGCAGCCAGCCGCGCCGCCCTCGCTGGAATCCTTCCAGTCATGTCTGTCTCCCATTCGTCGCGCGCCCCGGGACCTCGTCCATGAGCACAATGTCCCCCTCCAGGGGCGTTTGACGCTGGCAGGCATACATCCTCCTCGCCGACCCCGTCAGGCCGAGCAGCGTAGTTGTCCGCGCATCGCATGTCAACCGGCCGGCTTGCGCCACATCCGCCATTGCGTCGGGGCCCCCTTCCCGAGCGTGAACTCCTCGGTCACGGTGAAGCCGTGACGTTCGTAGAGGGTTCGGTTACGCGGCGTGGACGCCTCGAGGAATGCGGGCATGCGCTCGCTGTCGCAGCGCTGGAGGACCGGGGCGAGCACGGAGCCTCCGAGGCCGCGGCCCTGCCAGTCCGGGTCGACGCCGATGAAGGGCAGGTAGTAGTGGGGCTCGCGCGGATGCTTGGCTTCGAGCTTCATCAGCGCGCCCAACAGGCGAGGCAGGTGACGTCCGAAGATCCCAATCATCGCCGGGCCCAGCCGCAGCTGCTTGGACACCGGCAGCCGCCACTCATCGGGCCGCTCCCAGACCGCCACCGCGACGACTCCTGCGGTCGTGTAGGTCTCGTCCTGCTCCATCCAGATCCGCCGCAGGAACAGCTCGAAGCCGCGCTCTAGGATCCGCGTCCGGTCCGGGTCGCCTCTGAGCACCCAGCCGAAGGCGGGATCGTCGTGGAAGGCCCGGGCGAGCACGCCGGCCATCGCGGACGCCTCGCCCGGCGATGCCTTGCGGACGCTCGCCGCCTGCGCGCTCGCCTCGGCGATGCCTGCCATCTCACGCCTCCCGCTCGACCTCGGGGAGCGAGGCGAGGATCGAGCGGGTCAGCGACGCGCGCACGAGCGGCGCGAGTCCCGGGATCGGCGAGGCGATCCGGATGTCGTAGATGAACCGCGTCCCTTCGTCCTTGGGGACGAACGTCATCGTGCCGATGTGGCCCCGCAGCGGGCCGCCCTGCGTGATCCGGTAGACGATTCGCTCGCAGGGCACGAACTCGGTGACGGTCTCCTCGAAGGGCGGCAGCGGGCCGACCCGCAGGTTGCGGCGCGACCCGACGCCGTTGCGCTCCCCGTCCTCGCCGTCCGCCAGCCGGCTCACCTTGGCACCGAACAGCTTCGCCAGGTTCTCGTGCTCGGCGAGGTGCGCGAAGATCCGCTCGGGCGGCTTGGCGAAGTCGTGCTCGACGTGGACCCAGTAGGCGCGCATGGCGGCTGGCAGCCTATCCGCCAACCAGCGCACGTGCGAGCTAGGCTTGCTCTCGATCCGCGTGGCGCGGATGGCTGATTGGGGAGCGAGTGAGCAACGGCGAGCATCCCTGGCGCCGGGTTGGGCGCCGGCCGCGAAGTGGCGGCATGCGGCTGGTCCGCGAGCTCTTCGCCGCCCAGGCGGAGTCCGAGCGGCTGGGCGTGCCCGCGGAGGAGCTGGCGGCCGCGGCGCGCGAGCAGCGCCGGGCCGGCGCCTGTGGTCCGAGCGCCTACACCCGGCGTGAGCTCCTCGTGGCAGGCGGGGCGCTGGCGGCCGGTGTGATCGCGGTGGGCCGGGCCGACCCGGCTCGAAGCGCCCCGGCCGCGCCGGCTCCGCGCGTCGCGATCGTCGGCGCGGGTCTGGCCGGCCTGAGCTGCGCGCACATGCTTCTGACCCATCACCCGCGCCGGCCAGTCATCTCGACCGTGTACGAGGGAAACCCCTCCAGGGCGGGAGGTCGCTGCTGGACGCTGCGCGGCTTCTTCGGCGGCTCGCTGGTCACCGAGCACGGCGGCGCCTTCATCGACACCAAGCATCGCTCGATCCGCGCGTTGGCCGCACGCCTGGGGCTGGCGGAGGAGGTCGTGAACGGCGGTGACCTCCCGTCCGGCGAGGACATCTACTGGATCGACGGCGGTTACTACACGCGCCGGGAGGCGACGGCGGACTGGAGCGCGGTCGGCTACCGCGCGTTCCGGGCCGCCGCCCGCGAACTTGGAACCCCGGGCGGGGAAATGCGACTGGACTCGCTGTCGGTGCCCGAGTGGCTCGACAGCACCGCGATCGGCAGCTCCAGTCGCCTCGGGAAGCTGCTGCTCGCGAACACGGTCACCGAGAACGGCGGCGACCCGGGGGAGCAGTCCGCGCTCGACCTGATCGAAATCACCGCGGCGAGCCCCCGCGGGACGCTCGAACTGCTGCCGGGTGACGATGAGCTCTACCACATCGCCGGGGGCAACGACCAGATCGTCTCGCGCATCATCGAACGGCTTCCACCTGGCTCGGTGCGGCTCGGACACGAGCTCTCCGCGCTGCGCGCGAACGCGAACGGGACGGTCACGCTGAGCTTCGAGACGGACGGCGTCGCGAGCGAGGTCGTCGCCGACCTCGTCGTGTTGGCGTTGCCGTTCAGCAGGCTGCGAGACGTCGACCTCTCGGCATCCGCGCTGTCGGCGGCAAAGCTCCGGGTGATCAGGACGCTCGGCATGGGCACGAACGCGAAGCTCCACGTGGAGCTGCGGGAGAAGACCTGGCCGCGGCTCGGGTTCGCCGGCGCGACCTACAGCGAATGGGATCGCTACTGCTGCGCCTGGGACGACTGCGTGCCGCAGGGCGCCGCCGCGAGTCCGGCGCTGCTGCTCGGCTTTCCCGGCGGCCACATCGGCGCGCGGGGCCTGACAGGCGCCGCCCATTCGAGCGCGCCGCAGGCGGACGTGGACTGGTTCCTCGGACAGATCGAGCCGGTCTTCCCGGGGACCCGCGCGGCGTGGACCGGCCGGGCCTACGAGGACCACTGGTCCGAGGACCCGTGGGTCGGGGGCGCCTACTCCTACTACCGCGTCGGACAGGCCGCCGGCTACGGCGAAATCGCGGCGGCGACCGAGGGCCCGATCCACTTCGCCGGCGAGCACACCTCGCTGAGCGACCAAGGGTTCCTCGAGGGCGCGGTGGCCACCGGCCAGCGCGCGGCGCGCCAGATCCTCGGTCTGATCTGACGCGCCGCCGCCGTTGCCGCGCCTGGGACGGGACGCGGCGGGATGGTCACATCACGGCGCGTGGCCCGTGAACGTGATCACCTGCTGGAAGGTCGAGCGGTTCGTCCAGCGCATCGTGTACGGCAGCAGGCCGGGCGGGAATTCGATCCTCACCTTGGCCGCCCTCCATTTGCTCGGTGTCGGTCCCTGTTCGCCGGCCAGCTGTTCGGCTGCCGTCTGGACCACGGCCCACAGCGATTTGCGGCAGGTTTCGAGGCTGCCGGCGCCGCAGTATTTGTGGCTGTACGGCGCTTCGACCGACAGGCCGAGCAGGCTACGAAGGTCCTTGTAGACGTAGCCGTACCAGCCGCCGTCGAACGACGAGCCTCTCGGCGAGGGCGGGTTGTCCGTGCCGAAGATCGACTTCAGCTCCGGGAGCGCTTCACCGAGGACCGGGCTCATCACCGCTTCGGCGATCGGTGACCACACTCGGTCCATGACCGCCGCGCCGGGATCCTTCGGACGCGGGTCCCCGAGACGGCTCGCGCCGTGTTCGGCCCAGGTCGAGACGAGGCCCGCCGCTTCTTCGGCGAGTTTGCTCGGAGCCGGCCCGCTCGCCAGCACCTGCTTGATCAGCGGCCAGACCTTGAGCGCGCGCAGGTCCTGCGTCGCGGCGCCGTTCATGATGCCCGCGTCCCGCGCCTCGGTCATCCCTTTGGCCGTGAAGCCTTTGTAGAGCTGCACGCGGTGGACAGGCCCGTAGCCGTACTGGTCGGACGCGGCCCCCCATTCGGGTGCGGGCTTGTTGTTCCAGTTCAGGAACAGCGAGCTCGCGGGGTCGACCTCGTGCGGGTGCTGGGCGAGCGTCAGGAACCCTTTCCAGTCGTATTCGCCGGTGCCGAGCGTCGGCAGGCTCGGGTCGGTGCCGGCCGCGAGCACCGGCAGGCGCCCGGTCGAGAAGTAACCGAGGTGTTTGTTGTCGAGGTACGCCATGTTGAACGTCGTCTCGAGGTGGTTCGCCGCTTCGAAGAACTGTTCGGGCGAGTGCACTTCGTTGGAGTCCAGCATGCTGAAGGCGAGCTCTCCGGCCGGCTCGCGCCCGCGCGTCGAGCGCTCGGTGGCGATCGCGTAGGGAGCGCCGCCGACGGTCACGGTTCCGCTGACGGGCCCGTGCACCGTTTCTTTGAAGAAGACCTCGTGTTCGCCGCCTTCGCCCGGGCCCAGCTTGCCGGCGTCGACGTTCACCATCGCGACGCATTCGCCGTTGTGGACGTAGTGGTCGGATGCGCGCGTCGGCGGGCTTTTGTCCGTATTGCACAGTTGCTCGAGGAACTGCATCGTGTTCTGGTTGCCGGCGCTCGTCAGGCTCCAGGCGAAGTCCTTGCCGCGTCCGATGAACACGTACGGCGAGATCGGCGCGATCACGCCCTGGGCGTCGATGCCGCCGCCGTGCAGGTCGGCCTGCATGACGATCTCCGGGTAGAAGTAGCCGAGTTGGGGACCCATGACGGCCAGCGGGTTGCCGGTCGCCGAGCGTCCCGCGCCGACGAGCAGGAAGTTCGAGGCCTTGCGGCGCGAGGCGTGCGCGACGCTCGCGGCTTTGACCGCCGCGGCGGTGCGGGAGCCCGCGTCGATCACGAGCGAGCCCGGCGTCGGCGCCGTCGGCACCTGGTCGTACGGGAACGCTTTGGTCGTCGTGGTCGGCGCTTCGGGGTCGTTGATCTCACGGAGATCCCTGAAGACCTTCATGCCTTCTGCGGCGCCGAGTTTCGCCTGCAGGTGAGCGAGCAGATCGGAGTTCGCGACTTCGCCGCCGCCGCCGTTTCCGAAGATCGAGCCGATGAACGCGAAGCCGGCGATGGCGTCGGTGACGCTCACTTTCGGCAAGCGCGCCGATTCAGGCAGTGTCGCCTCATATGCGTTGACGCCTTCGACCCAGTGTTCGAGGTCTTCGAGCACCTGTTCGCCCTTGGCCCCCTGTTCGAGCAGCGCCGTCTTCTGTTTTTCGACGAAGGTGATCGCCTGGGCGCTCGGGGTGAAGGAGCGCGCGCTGAGCAGCAGGCCGAACGGGCTGACGCCGGGAACGTCGAGTGCCGCCGTGTAGGCGGGACCGAGTCCGAGGCGCAACAGCAGCCCGCGGTCCTCGGCGGCGACCCAGCCGGACCCGAACATGACGTCGGCCCGCGTGGTTCCGAAGATGTGCGGGATGTCGTTTTTGTCGCGCTTGATCGTGAGGCCGACCCGCCCCGTCGTCTCTTCGCGCAGGACCGGCCCCGTGACGCCGAACTTCTCGGACAGGTAGAGGCTTTCGAGGTCGGCCGCGTGGACGCTTCCGCCTTTCGGGGTCAGCGCGTCATAGAGTTTTCCCTGGTCCGTCGAGTGTTCGGTAGGGGTGAAGCTGCCGTCCTGGCCCGGAGCCAGGATCTGGTAGGCGGGGCCCGAGAAGTCTTCCAACGCGGCCGACGCCGGGACGGCGCCGAGCGCGAGCAGCGCGCATGCGCCCAGCGCGCCGAGCGCGATCAGCCTCAACCTGCGCGCACGCATCCCTGTGACGCGACCGAACGCGACAAAGCTCCTGCCAGCCATCCTGACCCCCTCTGGTCCTCGTGGCGGATCGGCGAGACGCAACTGCCGGGACGCCCCTCGCTCACCCTCGACGCGGCGATCCTACCATCCAAGCCGCAAGCAGGTCGCGCAAGAAGTACGTGACCGTGCGGTTGAAGAGCTCGGCACGCTCCCACTGCAGGAAGTGCCCGGCGCGTGGAACCACGAACGGGCCGACCAGCTCGCTGAAGGCGACTTCGCACATCTCGGGGAACCGGCGCCAGATGACATGGTCGTCGGGGCCGTAGAGCGCGAGCGTCGGGACGGCGCTCACCTCGAAGAAGCGCGGCGCCTCGGACAGCGGCCGGCTGCCCAGCGCGCTCTCGTAGTTTCCCCAGCCGGCGCGCAGCCGCTCGGGATCGGCGAACGGCTCGGTCATGAAGTCGACCTCGGCGCCCCTGAAGGCGCCGGGCGTCGCCCAGAAGCGGTGCCCGTAGAACTCGCTCACGTAGCGACGGCGCCTCTCCGGCGTGTCGAGCTCGGCGGCGAGCGCGTCGGCGTCGCGGCCGTGGCGGATGAAGTAGTCGAGGGCCATGCGCTCCTCCGCGGCCGGCGCGGTCGGGATCCCGGCGGCCTCATACAGCGCGCCGAGCAGGGGCAGGATGGAGTTGAACAGGACTTGGCGATCGACGAACCCCTCGAAGCGCAGGCTGAGATCCTGGATCACGCCTCCGCCGAGATCTCCCCCCGCCGCGGAGCAGCGTTCGTGGCCGAGCACGTCGTGCAGGAGCGCATGGATGTCGCGGGCGTGCGCCGCGAGGTCGTAGAAACCGTCGGGCGAGAGCCCCGAGTTGCCGTAGCCGCGCAGATCGGGCACTATCACCTCGAAGCCGGCGTCGGCGAGCGGTGCGATGTTGCGCCACCAGATGCGCTTGGTCTCCGGCCAGCCGTGCACGAGCACCAGCGGGTAGCCGCCCGCCCCCGCCCGTACGTACGCGAGCGTGACCCCCTCGCGCACCTCGGCGCGCTCGACGGGAAACTCCCCCGCGTCCGGCGAATCGCCCACCGGCGCCACGCTAGACCCGCTCGCCGGAGCGCCGGCCCCGATCCTGGGCGCCCGCCAGCTCCGGCCAGTCCGCGGCCAGGAGCGCATACAGCGCATCGTCGTGAAAGCCGTCGGAGAGCCTCAGCGCCTGGCGGAGCCTGCCCTCGTAGCTGAACCCCAGCCGCTCGGCGAGCGCCCGGCTGCGCACGTTCTCGACGTCGGCGCGGATCTCGATCCGGTTCAGCCCCATCTGCCCGAAGGCGTGGTCGACGAGCGCCCGGACCGCGTGCGTCATCGTGCCCACGCCCTCCTGGCCCTCCGCCAGCCAGTAGCCGAGGCTCGTCGCGCGATTGTGGCGGTCCACGGCGTGCAGGCCGGCGACGCCCACGATCCCGCGCTCGCCCACGATGGCCGCCTGGAAGCCGTCGCCGGTGGCGAGCTGCCTGCGCGTCGCGCGGATGAACTCGCGCGTTCCGTCGAGCGTCTGGTCCTGCGCCCACACCATCCACCGCGCCAGACGGCTGCGGTTGGCCTCGATCAACGCGTACAGCTCATCGGCGTCGGACTCCTCGAGGGGACGCATCTGGAGACCACCCGGCAGGCGGAAACGGGGCACGGGCGCACGATATTTGTTCTGAAGCGCGCGGCGGCGCTAGGACTCCGTGACCTCGCGCAGATGCCCTGGACGGGCGAGGTTCCGGACCGGCACGCCCCGATCGTGGGCGACCCGGAGCGCCTGGCCCGTGCCGTCCTCGTGGAGACTCCCGCCATCGACGCTGCCGTCGGCCGTCCAGCAGACCACGAGCTCGGCGGGCGTCGTGAGGTCCGGACCGAGCACCTGATGGCAGTCGCGTGCGAGCAGCAGACGCTGGGCCCGCGGGAGGAGCTCGAAATCGGGGTGGTAGCGCGCGGCCAGCTCGCACGCCGCCTCACTCGGCTGTTCGAAGACGGACACGCTCGCCGAGTCCCCCGGCAGGCGCGCCGGGGCTTCGAAGCCCGGCCACGGAAGGTACAGCTCGACACGGCCGCCACCGCGCAGAGCTCCCCGGTAGAAGGCCTGGTCGGCGCCCGGCGAGAGGCCCGTGCGCAGCACCCACTCCTCACCGGCCATGCCGGACGCGAGACCCTCGATCAGCTCCAGCACAGCGCCGGGCGTCCGCCGGGAGCCTATGCCCGCATACGTGCGCGCCAGTTCCCGTGGCGCGCGAGCGGCGGGCGTCGACGGGGGCGCTGGCATCGCCGGACCTTGGGTCAGACCGGCTCGGGCGCCTCGAGTGCGGCGAGATGCTCGCGCACGCGGTGGACCCAGCGCTCGGTGACCTCATCGGCCTGCACGGACAGCCTCGGCGGCTCCACACCGAGCGTGCCGGGGGCCGGGATCCCGAGGTGCCCCAGCACGCGAGCGACGACCGCCTCGGTGCTCTCGGCGAGCTCCTCGTAGGTGATCTTCAGGGGCTCGTAGCCGAGCCCGAGGAAGTAGGCGTCCCAGGAGGCGTCGTGGGCAGAGAGCATCTGCACGAGATAGTTGATCGCGCGAAACGAGAAGACGGGCTCGACGGCGTGCGTCTCCTGCGCTCCGGGCTCACGCTTCCAGGCCTGCGTCTGCACCGCCTTCCAAAGGGAGACGGCTTGGCGGACCTTGTCCTGTCGGGTGATCTGGATGTAGCGCAGTCCCGGGAAGGCGCGTTCGAGCAGATCGGGGATCGCGCGGCCGGCCATTCCGTCGATGCCGCGCAGCAGCTCGGCGAAGTCGCCCAGGTAGCCCCACATCAGCTTCGCCCCGAAGACGCCGTTGGGCGTCGTCCCCTCCTCGAGCGCCCACGCGAGATATCGGCCGTAGGTCGCTGGATGCCAGAGGAGACTCGGCCTGGCGCTGCCGTCGGGCATCTCCCGGAATGCCAGACGCTCGACGATGTTCGCGTGGTCATCGGGGTCGAAGTACTCGTGCGGGCGGCGCGGGCGTCCCGAGCGCAGGAGCGCCTCGAAGTACTCCTGCGGGCGGCCCGCGACCCCGGTCTGGTCGAGCGCCTGGCAGAGTAGAGTGCTGCCGCTTCGCGGCGTGGCGCACACCAGGTAGGACAGCATCGGCGTCACCCACGGCAACCATACCCAGCGAGAAGTCGAGTCAGTCGAGAAACCGCCCGTGCAAGGCCTGCCGAACATCGTCTACATGCATTCGCACGACAGCGGTCGCTACACGCAGCCCTACGGCGAGCCGGTGCCGATGCCCAACGTCCAGGCGCTCGCCGACCAGGGCGTGCTCTTCCGCGAGGCGTTCTGCGCGGCGCCGACGTGCTCGGCGAGCCGCGCCTGTCTGCTCACCGGGCAGTACGGGCAGACCAACGGCATGCTCGGGCTGGCGCACCGTGGATGGTCGCTGCGCGACTACCGCCACCACATCGTTCACACGCTCCGCAAAGCCGGCTACACATCGGTCCTGATCGGCGAGCAGCACATCTCCAAGCGGCCGGACGTGATCGGCTACGACGAGGTGATGAAGATCCCCACCACGAACGTCGAGTCGGTGGGGCCGCTTGCCATGGAGGTGCTCAGACGCCCGCGCGAGAAGCCGCTGTTCCTCTCGGTCGGCTTCTTCGAGACCCATCGCCAGTTCCTGCCGCCGGGGTCCTTGCGCGACGTCCACTACTCAAAGCCGCCCGCCAACCTCCCCGATGCGCCCGAGGTGCGGGCGGACATCGCGGCGTTCAAGGCGAGCGCCCGCTCGCTGGACCACGGCGTCGGGATGGTGCTCAACGAGCTCGATGCCGCAGGGCTCGACGAGAACACGCTGATCATCTTCACGACCGACCATGGGATGCCGTTTCCCGGCGCGAAGGCGACGCTGTATGACCGGGGTCTGGGCGTGATGCTGATCCTGAGGGGCCGCGTGCCGTTCCAGGGTGGGCGAGTGATCGACGCACTGGTCTCGCACATCGACATCTATCCGACCGTCTGCGAGCACCTTGAGATTCCCCGTCCGGACTTCCTGCAGGGCGTCTCGCTGCTTCCGCTGCTGCGGGGAGAGGTGACCGACGTGCGCGAGGAGATCTTCGCCGGCTCCACGTGGCACGCCGCCTATGAGCCGCAGCGGGCCGTGCGGACCGCGCGCCACAAGTACATCCGCCGGTGGGGGGACCGGGAGACGCCGGTGCTGGCGAACACGGACGACAGCCCCAGCAAGGACCTGCTGCTCCGAAACGGCTGGGCGGACCGGGTGATCCCCAAAGAGCAGCTCTACGACGTCTTCTTCGACCCCAACGAGGCGAACGACCTCGCCGGCGACCCCCAGCACGCCGCCGTGCTGAGCGACCTGCGCGAGCGCGTCGAGCGGTGGATGCGCGAGACCGATGATCCGCTCCTCGCGGGCCACGTCGACCCGCCTCCCGGCGTCGAGATCAACCTTCCCGATCAGCGCTCGGCGAGCGAACCGACGACACGGATCACATAGGCGTCCGGGAGCTCAGCCGACGAGCCGAAGGAAGTCGACGAGCGCCGCGCGGGCCCGCTCGGGCTCGTCCTCCCAGACGAAGTGCCCGGCGCCCTCGAGAACGAGGAGCTCGGATCCGGCGATCTCCTCGTGGAAGCGGTG
>DASZIU010000009.1:0-11445 GCA_035948815.1 Solirubrobacteraceae bacterium
GGAGATGGCGGCGGATCCAGCTGAGATCGTGGTTTCCGAAGGCCGTGCCGGTGACGATCGAGAAGAGCTCGTCCTCGACCCGTGTCACCGTGAAGTCGCACTCGAATCCTCCGCGGCGGTTGAGCATCTGCGTGTAGGTGATCGCCCCGACGTCGCGGGCGACGTGGTTGTCGCACAGCAGCTCGAGGAACTCCGCCGCCCCGGGCCCGGCCACCTCGAGCTTCGCGAACGAGGACTCGTCGAACAGCCCGGCCCGCTCGCGCGTGGCGAGATGCTCGGCGCCGATCGCCGGCGACCAGTGCATCCCCGCCCAGCCTCGCGGGCGCAGAGACTCGTCACCCGCGGCGGCGTTGGCCTCGTACCAGTTGACCCGCTCCCAGCCGGACTTCTCGCCGAACGCCGCCGCGTGCTCGGAGTGCCAGGGGTAGGCGCTCGACGTGCGCAGCGGACGCCCGGCGAGTCGCTCGTGTCCCGGGTAGCGGATGTCGTAGTAGGTCTCATACACCTCCCTGGCCCGCTTGAGCGTGTAGCTCGGCGAGCGGAAGTGGGCGCCGAACCGGCGGATGTCCATCTCCCACACGTCCATCGTGGGCTCGCCCTCGAGGATCCACTCGGCCATCACGCGGCCGATCCCGCCCGCGCCCGCGAGCCCATGGGCACAGAAGCCCGCGGCGACGAAGAACCCGCGCACCTCGCTCTCGCCGAGGCAGAACTCGTTGTCGGGGGTGAATCCCTCCGGTCCATTGATCAGCCGCGTGACCGTGATCTCGTTCATCGCCGGCACGCGCCGCGAGGAGTTGCGTGCTATCTCCTCGAACCGCGGCCAGTCCTCCTCGAGCAGCCGCCCGTTGAAGTCCGGTGGTATGGCATCGAGCAGGTGCTCGTCCAGCGCCCACGGCGCCGAGTCGCGCTCGTAGCCGCCCATCACGAGGCCGCCTCCCTCCTCGCGGAAGTAGATCAGCAGGTCGGGATCGCGCAGGGTCGGTAGATGCGCCTGCTCACCCGCGGCCGCGGGCTCGCGGAAGGGCTGGGTCACGAGGTACTCGTGCGCGAACGGCACGACCGGGACGCGCACGCCGGCCATCCGCCCCAGCTCGGCGGCGAACATCCCGCCGGCGTTGACGACGATCTCGGCCTCGACCGGCCCCCACTCGGTCTGCACCCCGCGAACCCGTGGGTGCGCCGAGCTCTCATCGACGTCGATCCCCGTCACGCGGGTGTGCGTGAAGACGCGGCAGCCGCCCTCGCGTGCGCCCTCGACGAGCGCGGTCGTGAGCAGCGACGGATCCAGGTATCCGTCGCTCGGCAGGTAGGAGGCGCACAGGACGCCGTCCGTGCTCATCAGCGGGAAGAGCTCGCGCGCCTGCTCGGCCGAGATCAGCTCGAGCGGAAGCCCGAACGTCTTCGCCCAGGCGACCTGGCGCAGGGCCTCCTGTTCGCGCTCGGGAGTGCAGGCGAGGCGGATCCCGCCGCACTCGATCCAGCCGCAGTCGAGCGTGCGGTAGAGCTCGACCGAGTCCATCATCATCCGCGTCAGCGAGACGCTCGAGCGGAGCTGGCCCACGAGGCCCGCCGAATGGAACGTCGAGCCGCTCGTCAGCTCGCTTCGATCGAGCAGGACGACGTCCCGCTCGCCCAGGCGCGAGAGGTGGTGGGCGATCGACGCTCCGCCCACGCCGCCGCCGATGACGACCACGCGGGCGCGGTCGGGAAGCTCACGCGGTCTGACCACTACGGGCCCGTCTCGCTCGCGACCGACGCCAGCCAGTCCTCGAACTGCGGCTCCTCGATCGTCGCCACCAGGCGCTCGAAGTGCTCACGGCCGTAACCATCGAAGTCGAACTCGAGCTCGGAGACGGCCTCCTGGACGACTCCCCACGCCGCCTCGCGCGCGTCGGACATCACGCGCATCAGCTTCAGCGCGGCGTGCCCGGCCTGCGAGGGCGCCGACCCGTAGTAGGCGGTCAGCAGACGCTCGTCGGCGCGCTCGTCGAAGTCGTTGTTGACCGACAGGTTTCCGAGGTCGAAACGCGGGTCGCCCATGCCCGCGTACTCCCAGTCGACAAGCATGATCCGTCCTTCGCCCCGCTCGCGGATGATGTTTCCGGGGAGCAGGTCGTTGTGGCATGGACGCGCCTCGGTCGGCCCGAGCGCCGACTCGATACGCGCCGCGGCAGCGACAGTCTTGCCGTATGCCGGCGGAAGCTCGCCGCCGCGCCGCCGGACGATCTCCGCGTAGCGGCCGAGCAGCTCGGGCACCCAGAAGCTCGTCGGCAGGACGGTGCCCGACTCGTGGAAGCTCCGCAGCTCGGCGGCGATCTCCTCCGCTTGCTCCGCGAGCTCCCCCGCGCCGACGGGCTCGCACGCGACGAACCGCGTCACGAGGCAGTCCTCGAGCGACGCGGCGACCCCGGGAGCTATGCCGAGGGCGGCGGCCGCCTCGGTGGCCAGGCGCTCGGCGTCGCGGTCGATGCCGAGGAGGTCGGTGTCCTTGCCGGGCCGGCGCACGACATACTCCGAGCCGCCGAGGGTAACGCGGAAGTTGCGGTTGGTGATCCCGCCTCCGAGCTCCGAGGGCTCGCCCGTGAGCGGACCGAGCGACGGCTCGAGGTCCTGCAGGATGTCGTTCAGCTCGCCGGCGTTCTGTTGCACGATAAGGCGCACAACCTATACCTTCAGTTGCTGTGAATCGCCCGCAGCGCACGGCGGCCGCGCCGTGAACGATCGCCCGGCCGACGGGAGCGCCGGGGGGCTGATCGCGGGCGCGGACATCGAGCGCGCAATGCACGCGATCGCGGGGGTCGCCGTGCGGACGCCGACGATCGAGTGCCTCGAGCTCGGCAGGATCGCCGGGACGCCGGTCGCGCTCAAGGCGGAGTGCCTGCAGGAGACCGGCTCGTTCAAGCTGCGCGGGGCCCTGCACAAGCTCGCGGCGCTCGGAGCGCGGGCGGACGCCGGCCTGGTCACAGCGAGCGCGGGCAATCACGGGCGGGCCGTCGCGCACGCGGCCCGCGTCAGGGGCGTCGTCTGCGAGGTCTTCATGCCGGCCGACGCGGCCGTCTCGAAGGTGGCGTCAGTCGAGCGCCTGGGCGCGACGGTCCGGCTCGCCGGAAGCTCGGTCGAGGAGGCGCTGCAGCTGGCCGCCGAACGGGGAGTGGCCACGGGCGCCGCGTTCGTCCACCCGTTCGACGACCTCGACGTGATCGCCGGCCAGGCGACGCTGGGTATGGAGTTGCTCGAGGACGTCCGCGACCTCGCGCGCGTCGTCGTCCCGGTCGGCGGTGGCGGGCTCGCGAGCGGAATCGGCATCGCGCTGCGCCGGGCGGGCGCCGACGTGGAGCTCGTCGGCGTGCAGGCCAGCGCCTGCGCCCCCTACCTGCGCGCGCTCGAGCACCCCGACGCGGCGGGCGGCCTGCAGGCGGCGGCCGGGGCGACGATCGCCGACGGCATCGCGATCAAGCGCCCCGGCGAGCTGACGCTGCCGTTGCTGCGGGAGCTGCTGGATTCGCTCGTGACGGCCGACGAGAACGAGATCGCCCAGGCGATGGTCTTCCTGGCCGAGACCGCGAAGCTCGTCGCGGAGGGCGCCGGCGCCGTCGCTGCGGCGGCGCTCCTCAGCGGTCGCCTGCCACCCGTCGAGGGAACCACGGTCGCGGTCGTCTCCGGCGGGAACGTCGACAGCGGTCTGCTCGCGGGGCTGCTCCTGCGCCACGAAACGGAGGTCGGCCGCCGCGTTCGCGTATTCACGCGCGTGCCCGACCGCCCCGGCGGGCTCGCCGAGCTGCTCACGCTCGTGGCTCGCGGGCGGGCCAACGTCGTGAGCGTGGAGCACGTGCGCGAAGCAGTGCCCCTCGGCGTGCGCGAGACGGGTGTCGAGCTGACGCTCGAGACTCGCGGGCGCGGGCACACCCAGGAGGTGCTCGAGTCGCTGCGAATGGCCGGCTACGAGCTGGACGTCGAGTAGCTACAGCTCGGCGCTGGCCGCCACGAACCGGAGCCAGCGCGCGCGCTCGCGCGAGCGCTCCGCCGGGTCCACCTCGGCTCGCACCGTCCTGCCCGCGGGCAGTCGCGCCGCCGCGTCCTCGACGTCGGCGAACACGCCCGCGCCGACCCCCGCCAACATCGCCGCCCCGAGCACCGTCGCGTCTGCGCGGCCCACCTCGAGCGGAATTCCAAGCGCGTCGGCCTGGATCTGAAGCAGCGTCTCGTCGTTCGTCAGCCCGCCGTCGACCTTCAGGCGCTCGACTGCGCCCAGCTCGGCCATCGCCTCGACGATGTCCGCGACCCGCCACGCGATCGCCTCCAAGGCAGCGCGCGCGACGTGCGCGGCGCCGGCACCGGGGTGAAGTCCCGCGATCACCGCATGGGCGCCCGGCCTCCACCACGGTGCGCCCAGCCCTGCGAGCGCCGGGAGCACCATCACCCCTGCGCTGTCCGGCACGCTGGCCGCGGCCGCCGCGAGAGCCGGTGCGTCGGATGCGAGACCGAGACGCTCCGCGAGCCAGTCGAGCAGCGAGCCGGCCGCGAAGACGCCGCCATCGAGCGCGTATGCGATCTCGCCGATGCCACCCTCGGGGCGCGGCCCCGCCCACGCGACGGTCGGCAGGAGGCCGCGACCGGCGCCCGCCGACGCGGTGCGCCCGAGAACGAAGACGCCGGTGCCGTAGGTCGCCTTGAGCTCCCCGGGCCGCACGGCGCCCGATCCCGCGAGGGCAGCCTGCTGGTCGACGAGCTGCGCCGTCAGCGGCACCGCGACGGGCCAGCGCTCGCAGCTCAGCTCGCCGAGCGCGCCGTAGCTCGGCCCGATCGCCGGCAGCCATTCGCGCCGCGCACCGAACGTCGCGAGCAGCTGCTCGTCCCAGTCGCGCCCGCCGAGGGCGAGCAGCTGCGTTCGCGACGCCGTCGAGAGGTCCGTCGCGAAGCGTCCGGCGAGGCGGTCGGTCAGGAACGCGTCGACCGTGCCGATCCGCAGCGAGCCCGCGTCGCGTGCCTTGCGGACGCGCTCGTCGTGGCGCAGAAGCCAGGAGATCCTGCCCGCCGAGAAGTAGGGGTCGAGTGGAAGCCCCGAGCGCTCGGCGGCCCCAGCATCGATCTCGGCGAGAAGCGCTTCATGGCGCTTGTCCTGCCACACGATGACGGGCGTGAGCGGACTGCCGCTGTTCGCGTCCCAGGCGAGCACCGACTCGCCCTGATGGTCGAGGCCGGCGGCGAGCACCGTGCGCCCGCCGGTCCGCTCGAGCACCTCGGCCACGGCCTGCACGACGGCCTCGAAGATCTCCTCCGGGTCCTGCTCGACCAGGCCCGGCGCGGGGTGCGTGACGGCGACCACTCGCCGCGCGTGGGCGACCGGACGGAGCTCCTCGTCGAACAGCGCCGCCTTCACCGCCGTGGTGCCCTCGTCGATCCCGAGCAGCAACCCCGAGCTCATCGACGCGCCTGCCCCTGCGCGGACGAGGCGCTGCGCTGCGCCGCGCGCTCCCACCACGACCCATCGGTGCGCCCAACCTCGCTCACGGGCAGCGCTCGCGGAGGGCCGGGCTCGACCAGGCCCTGGCCGGCCAGCATCTCGAGCACGTGCTCGGCGATCCCGAGCGACGCCGATAGACCGGTGGAGCGGATCGCCGCGACGTGGACGAGGCCGGGCAGCGTCCGCGAATGCTCGATCACGTAGTTCGCCCCGCGACCCGCCGGACGCAGCCCGGCGTAGGCGCCCACCTGCGTGGCGCTCCTGAGCGGCGGGTACATGCGCGCGGCGCGCGACATGATCAGCTCGCCCGCGTCGGGCTCGACCGACCAGTCGAGCTTGTCCTCGCGCTCGCGGGCCGTCGGGCCGGCGACGATCCGGCGATCGATCGTCGGGAACACGAGCACGCCCTTGCCGAGCGCGGAGGGCACGGGCAGCAGGATCCGCTCGAGCGGCTCCTCCGGCGGCGCGGCGAAGACGAGGAACTCCCCCTTGCGGGGATAGATCTGAACCGGGTGCTCACCGGCGAGTGCCGCGACCTCGTCGGCGAACAGCCCCGCGCAGTTGACCGCCGCGCGCGCCTCCAGGCGCTCGCCGTCGGCCAGTTCGACGCGCACTCCGCCCGCGGGCGCGCGGGCCAGACCGGCGACACTTGCGCCGCACCGGACCTGCGCGCCGCCCGCGCGTGCCGCTGCCGCGAGCGCCCGGAGGAAGGCGAGCGGGTCCGTGACCGACTCTCCGGGAACGCTGAGCGATCCGTCCGCCTCGAGCTCGACCACGACACCGTTGGCCCGTGCGTTCGCAGCGAGGGCCGCGACCGTGACCCGCTCCTGCTCCTCCACCGGCGTCAGGCGCGCGCCGCAGCGCCAGACGGGGACCCGGAGCTCCCCGAGCAGCTCGTCCCGCAGCACGCCCGAGCGCAAGATCAGGCGCGTCTCGAGCTCTCCGGGGGTTGAGTCGAAGCCCGTGTGGAGGATCCCCGAGTTGGCGCCGCTCGCCCCGAGCCCTAGCGCGGCCTCGGCCTCGAGAAGCGTCACCTGCACGCGCCGGCGCGCGAGCGCATGCGCGACGGCGCAGCCGACGACGCCGCCCCCGATGACCACGACCTGTGTGCTGGCGCGGGACATGAGCGCCAGGACTCTACGTCGAAGGGATCGCCGAGCGCCGACGTCGCGTACGGCTGGGCTGCCTGCATGCGCTTAGAGTTAGGCCGGTGGCGCGTTATGACCTGACCGGCAAGGTGGCGCTCGTGACGGGCGGCGCCCGGGGAATCGGCTTGGCGACCGCGCGGTCTCTGATCGCCCGCGGAGCCTCGGTGGCGATCGTCGACCTCGATCAAGAGGCCGCGGAACGGGCCGCCGGCGAGCTGCACGACTCGCGGGCGATCGGCCTGGCGGGCGACGTCAGCGATCGCGGCGCGATGCAGCGTGCAGTCGCCTCGGCGGTCGCGCGCCTCGGCGGGCTCGACGTCGTGGTCGCCAACGCCGGCGTGGCCTCGCGCGTCGCCTCCTGTCGCGCCCTGGCTCCGGAGACGGCGGAGAGGGTCTTCGAGGTCAACCTGATGGGCGTCTTCCGGACCGTCGACGCGGCGCTGCCGGAGATCGTGCGCCGCCGCGGGCACATCGTCGTGATCTCATCGATCTATGCGTTCATCAACGGCGTCGGAGCGGTTCCATACGCGATGAGCAAGGCGGCCGTCGAGCAGCTCGGCCGGGCGCTGAGGGTGGAGCTGGCGCCGCACGGCGCGAGCGCGAGCGTCGCGTACTTCGGCTTCATCGACACCGAGATGGTCCACCGCGCGATCGACGCAGACCCGCTGGCGAACGAGATGCTGCAGTTCTTCCCCAAGCCGCTGCGCAAGCGCCTGGCGCCGTCGGCCGCCGGCGAGGCGATCGTGCGGGGGATCGAGCGCCGCCAGCCCCGGATCATCCGCCCGCGACGCTGGACGCTGATCTCGCTTCTTCGTGGCATCCTCGGTCCGCTCAGCGACGCACGGGCAGAGCGCGACGAGAAGGTGCTGAGGCTCGTGCGCGAGATCGACGGCCGGGCCGGAGAGGATCAGCCCCTGACGGCCTGAGGGCCGGCGAACAGAGGCTCGACGACCTCGGCCGCTCCGGGGCGCCCGATCAGCGAGCCCTGGGCCCAGCGGCATCCCATCTCCTGGAGAGTCGCGAGCTGGCGCTCGGTCTCCACGCCCTCGGCGACGATGTCGAGCGACAGTGCGTGTCCGACGCCGACGATCGCCTCGAGCAGCTCGCGCCCCTGGTCCTGCTGCCCCAGTGCGGTCACGAAGCTCCTGTCGATCTTGAGGATGTCGACCGGCATGCGCTGCAGGTGCGAGAGCGACGCGTATCCCGTGCCGAAGTCGTCGATTGCGATGTGTACGCCCAGCCCCCGTATCTCCTCGAGGCGCTCGCTGGCCGCCGCGACGTCGCGCATCAGTGTCGTCTCGGTGACCTCGAGCGCGACCAGCGACGGATCGACCCCGGTGCTCTCGAGTGCGCGCCGCACGTCCTCGGCGAAGCCCTCGAGGGCGATCTGATGGGCGGAGACGTTCACGAACATGCAGATCGGATGACCCTGCGCATGCCATCTCGCCGCCTGCCTGCACGCCTCGGCCAGCACCCAGCGGCCGATCTGCAGGATCAGGCCGCTCTCCTCGCTCACGGGGATGAAGTCGTCCGGGCCGACGACCCCGCGCGCCGGGTGGCGCCAGCGGACGAGCGCCTCGACGCCCGTGACCTTCTGAGATGAGAGTTCGACGATCGGCTGGTAGTGCACGAAGAGTTGCTCCTCGCGCAGCGCGTCGCCGAGGTCGCCTTCGAGCTCCAGGCGCCCGTCGATGTCCGCGTTCATGCTCGCGTCGAAGAGGGCATAGCGGTCCTTGCCCGCGGCCTTGGCTGCGTAGAGGGCGAGGTCGGCGTCGCGCAGCAGCGCGTCGGGTGTCGCGTATTTGCCGACGGCGATGCCGATGCTCGCGGTGAACGAGAGCGTGCGCGTCCCGTCGTCGAGCTCGATCGGCTGCCGGAGCGCAGCGATCAGGCGGTCGGGCAGATCCAGCGGCCCCTCACGGGTGGTCGACTCGACGAGCACGACGAACTCGTCGCCTCCGAGGCGCCCGACCGTGTCCTGCTCGCGCACGACGCTCTGGAGCCTCTCGCCGACGATCTTCAGCAGCTGGTCTCCGGCTGCGTGTCCGAGCTTGTCGTTGACGTGCTTGAAGCCGTCGACGTCGATGAACAGAGCGCCTGCGACGCTGCCGGGCTGCCGCTCGACACGGGCGAGCATCTGCTCGGCGCGATCCAGCACGAGCGCGCGGTTCGGCAGACCGGTGAGAGCATCGTGGAGCGCCAGGTGAGACAGCTCCCGCGTCTTCTCCGCCACGAGCGCCAGCGCCCGGCTCCGGCCCGTGCCGAGCACGAGCACGAGCAGCCCGAGCAGCAGGCTCAGCAGCGTTCCACCGGCGAGAACGGCGAGGGCGTGGCCGTCGGCGAAGACTCCGGCACGGGCCGCCGGACCGAGGCTTTGAACGCTCCAGCCGTTGTGGAGGCTGACGGTCGCCCGCTGAGGATGACGGGGCGCGACGCCGCTGGTGAACACGACGTGAGTCGCGCCCCTGTCGTAGTGGAAGATCACCTCGGTGTCCGCGTGACTCTGGAGCGCCCGCTGGAGCACCACGCCGGGGACGAGCAGCTCCCCGAGCCAGCCGACGAACGCGGCCCTGCGAGCCGCCACCGTCGTCGGGACGAAGCCGCCGCGGTAGACCGGGACCTCGACGCCCAGCGTGGTCGTGGCGCCCTGGACGAACGGCGCGTAGCTGATCAGGCCCGTGTCCCGGGCGGAGGCGAGGGTCTGCGCGAAGGCGCAGTAGTCGAGGCCCGCGGGAAGGTAGCTCGCGAGGCTCCGGGCGATGCCCGCGACGGCGAAGCAGTAGTACGGCCGGGGCCCCTGTGGAAGCACCTGGAACTGTTCGCGGGGACCCGGGGTGGACAGTCCCAGCGGCCGCAGTGGTTCGGCGGCCATGCGCCGTTCGAAGGACCCGAGCCCCGAGGCCGGCAGCTGCACCACGAGGCCGATGTTCTGGAGCTCGGGGAAGCGGCGCATCGCGTGCACCGATTCAGCCCACCTGTCGAAGCTCGCCGGCGAGATGTGGCCGCCCGTCGCCACGAAGGCGCTGGTGCTGACGACGAGGTCTTCCTCGTGCTGGATCGCGAGCGCCAGCGTCGAGGCGATCTCCGAGCTGGTGAGATGGAACGCGAGGCGTTCCCTGTCCGCGTCGGTCTTCGCCACCGAGCGAGCGCCGAACAGCGCGCCGACCGTGCCGAGGACGACGAGCAGCGCCGTGACGAGCCACAAGCTGCGCCGACCGTGGGCGATCTGCTTCAGCCGGCGGGGCCAGTGGCCACCGGCTCGCCATGGACCGCGGTCGGGGGGGGAATGGGGATCTGGATCGGCCAAAGAACTCCTCCGCCGGCGGAGGCCGGGCCCAGCGGTGCCATGCCAATCGACTCCACGGCGATCTTTTGTCCGAGTTCCGGCAGGCCGCTGGACGAATATTCGACGGCCTACCCCGCCGACGGACGCCCGTTCAACGCCCGGGCCGAGCCCTCGGCGGCGCGCGAGCGTGAGCCCGGCGCCTAGCATCCGCGGCGTGGAGATCGAGCCCTTCGCGATCGAGCGCTACTACGAGCGCTTCGAGTTCAGCACCGAGTTGATGCTCTCGAGCAGCGACTGCGAGTCGCTCTCCGTGAGCGAGCTGCTCGAGCTCGAGCCCGACGCTCAGCGGCGACTGCACGAGCTGCGCCTCGGCTACACCGAGACGCCGGGATCGCCCGAGTTGCGCGCCGCCGTCGCGGGGCTGTACGAGCACGTCGATCCCGAGGACGTGCTCACGCTCGCGGCCGCCGAGGAGGGGATCTTCGTCACCTACCACGCCCTGCTGCGCCCGGGCGACCATGTCGTCGTCGAGGCGCCCTGTTACGGGTCCGCGATCGAGGTGGCGCGGAGCACGGGCGCCGAGGTCAGCCTCTGGCTGCGCCGCCACGAGGACGGCTGGGCCCACGACGTGGACGCGCTCGAGCGGATGTTGCGTCCCGAGACGAAGCTCATCTACGTCAACACCCCGCACAATCCGACGGGCACCCAGATGTCCGGCGCCGCGTTCGAGCGGCTGGTCGAGGTCGCGCGGGAGCGCTCGATCGTGGTCCTCTGTGACGAGGTCTACCGAGGCCTCGAGCACGACCCGGCCGACCGCCTCCCAGCCGCATGCGACGCCTACGCGCGAGCGATCTCTCTGGGCACCGTGTCGAAGGCCCACGGCCTGCCCGGGCTGCGAACCGGCTGGCTCGCCAGCCGTGACCGCGAGCTGCTGCGGCGGATCACCGACATGAAGCTCTACACGACGATCTGCTCGAGCGCCCCCAGCGAACTGCTCGTCGCGCTGGCCCTGCGCCACGCCGATCGACTGGTCCGGCGAAGTCGCGAGCTCGTGCTCTCAAACCTGCCGCTGCTCGACGGCTTCATCGAGCGCCGGAGCGACCTGTTCGACTGGGTGCGTCCCACCGCGGGCCCGATCGGGTTCCCGCGCGTCGCCGGCAGCGAGGACGTCCAGCTCTGGTGTGAAGAGACGGCGGAGCGCGCCGGCGTGCTGCTCCTGCCCGGCTCGGTCTACGAGCAGCCCCGCCACGTTCGCTTCGGCTTCGGACGCCGCAACCTCCCTCAGGCGCTGGAGCGCCTGGACTCCTACCTGGGCTGAGCGGGCGCCGCTAGAGGACCTTCGAGAGGAACGCCCTCGTGCGCTCCTCGTGGGGATGCTCGAGCACCTCCGATGGGCGTCCGGCCTCCACGACCACGCCCGCATCCATGAAGACGACGCAGTCGGCGACTTCGCGCGCGAACCCCATCTCGTGTGTCACGACGATCATCGTCATCCCGTCGCCGGCCAGCTGCTTCATGACCGCCAGGACGTCGCCGACGAGCTC
>DASZIU010000010.1:0-46430 GCA_035948815.1 Solirubrobacteraceae bacterium
TCGTCCTCTCGGAAGTTGAACGCCGGGAAATGCGGAAGCGGACTTTCGGTTCCCCTTGCTTATAGCAGCATACGGAGCTATCATTCCGTTTGTCAAGGCGATGTCCACCGAAGAGCGAACACTCCGAGCCGACGCCCGACGCAACCGCGAGCGGATCATGTCCGCGGGGCGGGAGCTCTTCGCTCGCGACGGGCCCGAGGCGCAGATGGACGAGATCGCCGCACGAGCGGGCGTCGGGATCGGCACCGTCTACCGCCACTTCCCGACCAAGGAGGCGCTGCTGACCGCAATGGTCCGCGACCGCTTCCAGGAGTTCGGGGAGATCGCGACGCTGGCCGAGGAGACCGTCGACGCGCGGGAGGCGCTCGAGACGGTCATGCGTCGCTCGGCCGAAGCGGTCGAGGGCGATGCGGGCTTTCAACTGGCGATGATGGGCTCCGACCAGCTCGAGTGGGAGGGCATCGAGGAGCAGAAGGCGGTCCTCGCGGCGGTCGTCACCCGGATCATCCGAGGCGCAATCGATGCCGGCGTCGTCCGCGACGATTTCACCTTCGAGGACTTCGGAATGGTGATGTGTGGGATCACCTCGACGATGTACTACAAACCGGGTAGCGCCGACTGGCGTCGCCATCTCGCGATCACGGTTAACGGCGTACGCCCTCCAGTCCGGGATGTGGAGCGGGAGAGCGCCGAGCCTGCGACATCTATCGACGCCTGATGCGATCCACGTCAGCGCTGAGCGTTGGCGCGGCTTCTAAGCGGTAAATCCAGGTTCGACTCCTGGCGGGGGCACGCGCAAGGGTCCCCGCGTGGCACCGGCCGCACCAGCAGGGGGACGCCCCCCGCGATCAGCCCAAGCGGCTGTCGCGTGTGCGGGTCGCGGCCCGCGCCGTCGATGCTCGTTGTCCGGCCCCACCCAAGGGGATCCCTTCATCGGCTTCACAACTGAACTGCGCCGACGGATCGACGACGAGTGAGGCGGAATAGACGTGGGTCTGAGCGGATGCGCCGGTAGGAGACGACGCCGTGGCGCGGTTGACGAGCACGCCACATAGCGCTGGCGCCGTCGCCGTCGCGGGCAGGCTCCTGTTGAGTTCGCTTCGTTCGAGCACTCCGCTGTAGGCACCGGTGTGGTCGTAGTCGACGCCGTGCACGACGATGACTGCGTTGTTCTGACGGATATATGTCACGACGTTTGCGGGCAGGGTGATCGTGCGTGTGTAGTGGATCGTGCCGCCGGACGGAAAGCGGGGCAGTGCGACGATGCTGCTCGTGCTTGTGTCGCCGCTCGTCGTGAGCGCCGTGACCGCGTCGCCGTAGTACAGGAGTCCATCGGTCGTGCTTATCGTCTGGTGGCCGTTGTGCGGCCGCGCCGCCGAGGCGGGCGGGCACTGGCCTTTGCCACCCGCGTGGATGTGCATGGCGTGCGCGAGCGCCTCGTTTTGGTCCAAGCCGTTCGTCGTCACGGTCACGGTCGCCACGTCCCCCTTGAGGCTTACGCTCGCCGAGCCCGAGCCGGTGACGTGGTTGGTCGGCACCTGACCAAGCGTCGTCGATGCTGCGGGCTTTGCCGTTTTTGTGGAGGAGCTGGCCAGCACGACTGCGACCGCGGCCACGACGAGCACGCCGAGCACTGCCGCATAGCCGCGACGTCGCTTGAGGGTTGTGCCGATGCCGCCGCGCCTGCTCGGCGGCGGGCTCGCGGCGGGCGGCTGGCTCGCGGCTGGCGGCAGGCTGGCGGGCGGTGGCGGGCTCGCGGGCGGTGGCGGGCTCGCGGGCGGTGGCGGGCTGGCTGGAGGCCACGCGTCGCCGCTGCCCGCGGGCGGCGGCGCAGAATCTGCCGCCGGGCCGCTCGCCTCTGGAGCGCCCATCGGCTCCGCGGCGGGCGCGCTGTCGGCGACGGTCTCCCCTGCCCTTGCTCCCGCGGCCGGCGCCCGCGCGTCGAGGACGTAGGCGCAAGCGTTGAGGAATTGCTCACAGGTCGCGTAGCGGTCGGCAGGGTCCACCGACAGGCCCTTGGCGATCACGCCGTCGAGCGCCGATGGCAGCTCTGGTCGTGTCGTGCCGACCGGCTCAGGCGCGCCCACGGGCGGCCATGCGCCTCCCGTCAGCTCTCGCTCAAAAGGCGACTTCCCGGTTATGCACTGATAGAAGACGACGGCGATTGCGAACACGTCCGTTGCCGCGCTCACCTCGCGGCCCTGGGCCTGCTCGGGGGCCATGTACTCGACCGTGCCGATCAGCCCACCCGCTCTCGTCAGTCCGCCCACCGCGGCAACGCTCTTTGCGACCCCGAAGTCCGTGAGGTAGACGTGGTCGATCTCCCCCGACGCGGATCGCTGAACGAGGATGTTCGCCGGCTTGACGTCTCGATGAACCAGGCCATGAGCGTGCGCCGCGTCGAGTGCGAGCGCGACGGGCGTCAGGAGCTCAACTGCTCGCTCGGCCTCAAGCGGTCCGCACTCGACCAGGAGAGCCTTGAGATCTCCGCCCGGCACAAAGCGCATCACGATGTAGAGCGAGTTGTCGTGGAGACCCATGTCGTGGATCGGGATCACGTTGGGATGATCGATTCCAGCGGCCATCTGCGCCTCGCGCAGGAACCGCTCCCTGAACGTGTCATCCGAGCTCAGCTCCGGAGCGAGGACCTTGAGAGCGACCGAAGTGCCCAGCCGCGAATGCCGCGCCCGATATACGACGCTCATCCCCCCGCGGCCGATGACCGACTCGATCAAGTAGTTGTCGAGCTGACCGCCGATGACGAGATCGTCAGCCATTTGGCGGAGTCTAAGCGAAATGCCCGGAAATCGCCCGCAACTCCGATACGCCCGGGACGAGTCTCGCTCGCAGCGCCGGCCGAGCGCACGAAGCTGCTTCACGGCCGCGGCGTTAGTCTGCGCCGAGACGCCGATACGGCAGACGCAACCAATGCTTTTGGTCTTCACCTCGAAGTCGCGGGAAGGGGAGGTGGTCGGGATCGACCGCCAGCGGCTGACGATCGGCAGGGTCGCGGAGAACGACGTCCAGCTCGCCGACGAGAAGGTGTCGCGCCACCACGCGGTCATCGAGCAGCAGGATGGCGGGCGGGTCATGCTGCGTGACCTCGGGTCGCGCAACGGCACCTTCGTCAACGGCCTCAGGCTGTCCGGGTCTTACGTGCTCAGCGGTGGCGAGCTGCTGCGATTCGGCGATCAACAGCTGCGCGTCGAGGACCCCGCGCGCCCTCAGCCGCCCGCCGCCGTGACACCGCCGGACGCCACCAGACTCGACGCGCAAGTCGCCGGCGCGAAGCGGAGGCCCCGCGCACGGGTGCGCCGACGCTACCTCGTCGTTGCGATCGCGCTGACTTTCGCCGTCGTGGTGTTCGGCGTCGGACAGCTCGTGCTGCCGGGCATCGCCGAGCAGCGCGTTCGCGCCGAGCTCGCGCGCCATGGCACCATCCGCGAGGTGCAGATCACGGCCGTGCCCGCCGTGACGCTGCTCTGGCACCGGGCCGACACCGTCAAGGTGGCGATCGACACCTACCGCTCCGCGCCGTCGTCGGGGCATGGCTCGCTCGCTGACTTCCTCAACCGCACGCGTGACACGGGCAAGCTCGACGTGAGCGTCGCGACCCTGCAGTCGAAGCTCCTGACCCTGCATGACGTGCGGCTGCGCAAGGAAGACCAGCAGCTCGTCGGCCAGGCCGAATTGACGCAGCACGACCTCAGGGCGGCGCTGCCCACGTTCCTGGACCTGCGCCCGGTGTCGGCCTCGGCCAACGGCATCGTCGTGCAGGCGTCGGTCTCAGTGCTGGGTCATCGCGTCACCGTGCGCCTCGACGTCGTGGCGGACGCGGGCCGCGTGGTCGTGCGCCCGGAGGCCTTCCTGCTCGGGTCGCTGGCAACGATCACCGTGTTCGGGGACCCGAGGATCTACGTCGAGAGCCTCGGCGCGGAACTGCGCGGAGAACGCTACCTGCTCACCGCGCGGGCGCGACTCAACTGACAGCGCCCCGACGGCCGGAGTCCAATGATTTGCACGGCCGGCCCGCGTTGGAGTAGTCTCGCGCCACGGCGTGAAAGGGGTGGGGAGTTGCGTCGTATCAGAGACCGCGGGGGGGTTACCTCGCAATCGATCGTTTTCCTATCAAGCGGGCGCGCCGCCGCCCGTAGGTCTGGCTGATGGAGTCTGGTCCGCGGACAGCTCCGACGGGACCGAGCGGACTCGTCAGCGCACCGGCGACCGTGCTGCACGCCGGTGAACGCCTGGTGTTCCTGACCGGCTCCTTCACGATCGGCCGGCTGCCCGACAACGACCTCGCGATCGCCAAGGAGGCGGTATCCCGATATCACGCACGCATCGAGGCCGGCCAGGGCGGCTACCGCATCGCGGACCTCGGTAGCCGCAACGGCACACAGCTGAACGGCGAGCGCTTCTGCGGCGAGGCGCGCTGGCTGTCCAACGGCGACACGATCGTTATCGGGGGAGAGGTTCTGCGCTTCCTCACCGGCGAGGAGACGCGCCTCGGCACGCCGCACGCGCCCGTCAGCGCCACGCAGCTGGTGGAGCTCTCCCAGCGCCAGCTCACGATCGGTCGCGATACCGCAAACGACGTCGTCCTGCAGGATCCGAACGTGTCGCGCTTCCATGCCGAGGTTGCGCGACTCGACGATGGGCGCGTCGCGATACGCGATCTCGCCTCGCGCAACGGTACCCGTGTCAACGGCGAGCTCGTGCGCACGGCGCTGCTCGAGCCGGGCTCAGAGGTCGGCATCGGACCGTACCGCCTGGTGTTCGACGGCGCCGCGTTCGTCGCGCGCTCCGAGCAGGGGGCCCTGCGGCTCGACGCCGAGGCCGTGTCGATGCAGGTCGGGAGCAAGCAGATACTCGCCGCGACGACGCTCAGCGTGCAGCCTGGGGAGCTGTTGGCGTTCATCGGCGAGAGCGGCTCCGGAAAGACGACCCTGCTGAAGGCGCTGGCCGGGGTCACCACGCCGACGAGCGGCCAGGTGAGCGTGAACGGAGAGCCCGTCAGCGCGCGCCTGACCGACATCGGCTACCTGCCACAGGACGAGATCGTGCATCCCGCCCTGACCGTGCGCGAGTCGCTGCAGTACTCGGCGCGCCTGCGGCTGCCGGTCGACAGCGGCAAGGAGGAGATCGCCACCACCGTGACGCGAGCGCTGGAGGAGCTGGGGCTGGAGGCGCAGGCCGACACTCGCATCGGCGCGCTGTCGGGCGGCCAGCGCAAGCGCGTAGGGCTCGCAACCGAGATATTGAGCCGCCCGAGCCTGCTGTTCCTCGATGAGCCCACGACCGGTCTGGACCCGGGGCTCGAGTCCAGGATGATGGCGCTGCTGCGCGAGCTGTCGGGCAGATCGCGAGCGGTGATCGTCGTCACGCACGCGACCAAGAGCCTCGGTATGTGCGACAGGCTGGTCGTGATGGGACGTGGGGGGGTGCTCTGCTTCCAGGGCTCGCCCGCCGAGGCGCTCGAGTTCTTCGGCGTCGAGGGCTACGACGACATCTACCCCACGCTCGAAGATCGCGACCCGGCCGAGTGGCAACGACGTTTCATCGCCGCGGCGCGGCCCGCGCTCCCGCCGAGCACCGACGGCCATGCAGCCGCTGCCACGCGCGAGCGCAGCCGCGCGCGCGGATCGGTGCTGCATCAGGCGTCGATCCTCACCTCGCGCTATGCACGCCTGTTCGTGCGCGATCGGCGCAACGTCGTGATCCTCCTCGCCCAGATCCCGATCCTCGGTCTCGCGATCGCCGGGCTGTTCAAAATCACCGTGTTCACACGACCGAGTCCGGATGCGGGACAGGCGGTCAAGCTCACCTTCCTGTTGCTCGTGACCACGGTCTGGATCGGGATGATCGACGCCTCGCGCGAGATCATCAAGGAGAAAAGCGTGTTCTCGCGCGAGCATTCCGTCGGGGTTCGCCTGAGCGCATATCTGTTCTCGAAGACGGCCGTCCTGTTCACGCTGGCAGCGATCCAGTCGCTGGTGCTGACGGGCATCGTGCTGGTCTTCCAGCCTCTGCACTCGCATCTCGACGTCTATGCCTCTGTGCTCTTGATCGTCGTGCTCACAGCGTTCGCCGCGGTGGCCATGGGCCTGCTGGTGTCCGCGGTCGTGCGCAACCAGGACCAGGCGACGAGCTTCATCCCCCTGGTCCTGATTCCCCAGCTCTTCTTCGGCGGGTCGATCGTGGCGACGGCCCAGATGAGCGCGCCGCTCCGGGCCGTCACCAAGGTTGTCGTCACGCAGTGGTCATACGCCGGGCTCGGCGCGGCGCTGAGCATGAACAAGCGCATCGCCGAAAGCCCCAACTACAGCAAGGTGAGCAGTTTCGGACCCCACTACTTCACGCTGTCGCGCGGTTCCACCTATCTCATCCTGGCCGCGTTCGTGATCGGGTTCCTGCTCATAACGGCGTGGCTGCTCGCGCGGCGCGAGCGGACGGCATGAGCTGGCGCCAATGACCGGAGGCCGGCGGTGCGGAGCTGGGCTCGCCGACCCGCGTCGGCCGACACCGCCTGGCGGCGTTGCGGTCGCGAGGGACGGAGCGGCTTCCCTTGACCGAAGCGCGCGAAAGAGATAGGAATGGAACGTGGGTCGAGCTGATGCGACCGCACGGCTGACGCGACGGGAGTTGCTAGGCACAGCTGCGGCCGCCACCGCGATGATGGGGTTGGAGCAGCTCTCGCCCGTGATCGAGCGGGCGCTCGCCGCCGTGCCGGCGGCGGGGAAGCTCAGCGACATCCGCCACGTCGTCATCTTCATAAACGAGAACCGCTCCTTCGACCACTACTACGGCACCTACAGGGGAGTACGCGGCTTCGCCGATCCGACCGCGCTCAAGCAGAGCGACGGCACGACCGTGTTCGCGCAGAAGTTCGCCGACAGCCCGTTCGGCGCGCGCTCTGCCGGCTATGGCGGGCACCTGCTGCCGTTTCACTTCGACACGAGGAAAAACGGCGAGTGCGTCAACGACATCGCACACGGCTGGGCGCCGCAGCACCTCGCCTGGAACGGCGGCAAGATGGACCGCTTTTTGCAGGTCGACATCGAACCCGCCGTCAACGGCCCCCGCGACGGGATCAACACGATGGGCTACTACACCCGCGCCGACCTGCCCTTCTACCACGCCCTCGCCGACGCGTTCACGATCTGTGACAACTACTTCGGCTCGGTGATCGGCTCGACGCTGCCGAACCGCCTTTACACGGTCAGCGCCTCGATCGACCCGGAAGGCCGGCACGGGGGGCCCGTGATCGAGACGGAGAGCCCGCGCGTGCGTGCGAAAAAGCTCGGCACCTACACGTGGCCCACCTACCCGGAGCAGCTCGAGGCGAAGGGCATCAGCTGGAAGTTCTACGGCACTCCGGAGACGCTCGTGGGCGACAACGTGCTGCCGTATTTTCGCCCCTATACGAGGAGGCCCAAGCTCGCGGCCAGGGCGTTCGGAGCCAGCTTCCCGACCTCGTTCAAGGCAGACTGCAAGGCCGGAAGGCTTCCGCAGGTCTCCTGGGTGCTGGCCCCGTTCTTGGACACCGAGCATCCGCCGGGGCCCGTCAGCTACGGCGAGATCGCGGCCGCGGAGATCCTGGGTGCGCTCGCGTCCAACCCCTCGCTGTGGGCGAGCACCGCGGTGTTCATGACGATGGACGAGGGCGGGGGGTTCTTCGATCACGTACCCCCGTCCACGGCGCCGCCCGGCACGCCCGGGGAGTACCTGACCACCGCGCGCCTGCCGGCGACCGCCGGCGGGATTCGCGGACCGATCGGGCTGGGTTTTCGAGTTCCGCTGCTCGTCATCTCGCCGTTCTCGCGCGGCGGGTTCGTGTGCTCGGACACGTTCGATCACACCTCGCTGCTGCGTTTCCTCGAGAGGCGGTTCGGCCCGGAAGTGCCCAACCTGTCCGCGTGGCGGCGCGGAGTCACCGGGGACCTTACGAGCGCATTCAACTTCGCGGCGCCCAATCCCTCGCTACCCGCGCTGCCCCCGCCCCCGTCGCGGAACGACCCGCGGGTGGTGCGCAGCAGCTGCGTGACCCGGGCCGCTGCCTTTCTGCGCGGTCCGACGTTCCCCACCGTCACGGGATATCCGCTTCCGCCGCCGCCCCAGACGATGCCCGGCCAGGAAGCCGGCTCGCCGACGCGCCCGAGCGGCCTGGTCGCGTGATCGCAGGGCCAGAGCTCGAGCGCGCAAAGCCCGACTCCGGCGACACGCCGTGCCTGTGCTACGAGGACGACTCGGGCGCGCCGCGCGTCGTCGTGTTGGAGAGCGCCGGCGCGGTGACGATCGGGCGCGGCGTCGATGCCGACGTGAGCCTGTCGTGGGACCCGAGCGTGTCGCTCCTCCATGCCCAGGCGATCCGTCTCGGGACGCTCTGGCTGATCGCCGACGACGGCCTCTCGCGCAACGGCACGTTCGTCAACGGTGAGCGGCTCAGCGGGCGCCGACGCCTGCGCGATGGCGATGAGATCCGCGCCGGGCGCACGCTCATCTCCTTCCGTGACCCGGGCTCCGCGCGCCGGGAGGAGACCACGATCAGCGACGCTCCGGGCGCAACGGGAACCGTGACCCTGCTGTTCACCGACCTCGTCGGGTCAACCGAGCTGCTTGCGCGCCTCGGCGACGATGCCGCCGAGCGCCTGCGCGGCGAGCATTTTGCGATCCTGCGGGCCGCCGCGAGCGAGCACGGCGGTCGCGAGGTGAAGAGCCTCGGCGACGGGTTGATGGTGGCCTTCGCGAGCGCGCTCGGCGCAGTGGCGTGCGCGATCGCGATGCAGCAGCGAGTCGCCGCCTACCGCGACGCGCGCGGCGAGAACCCGATGCTGCTGAGGATCGGGCTGAACGCGGGTGAGGTGATCACCGTCGAGGACGACTACTTCGGCGCCCCCGTGGTGGTGGCCCGTCGCCTGTGCGACAGCGCGGAGCCCGCCCAGATCCTCGCCTCCGAGGTGGTGCGCTCGCTCGCGGGCAGCCGCCACGCGCACAGGTTCCGCGCCGTCGGCGCGTTGACGTTGAAGGGGCTGAGTGGCCCAGTAGCGGCGTTCGCGCTCGATTGGCGCGCGCCCGCGCAGATGTCGCGCAGCGGATCCTCGGCGTAGGGACTCGTGAGAGTCGGGCGCTGAAGTGCGCGAGGCGCGTGCCGCCATGCACCGCGCCCATCGCCGGGCGACTCACATCACCCAGCAATGGGCGTCGGCTGCGGAGCGCAATGAGCTAGGTTGCCCCTCGCGGAGGACCACGCGGATAGGAGTCGCGCAGCGGCAGTCGAGGACGAAGCTTCTGGGCGCCCGCTCTGAGCTTCGCGAGCACCTCGCGTCGACGGAGCGTCCGCAACGCGTTCACGCGGACCCCAGCGAAACGCCTCAGTCCTCGCACACGCGCCCGGCGGGGAAGGACGGCAAGCCTCAGCGCCGGCGGCGGGACGACAGCGCCATGGGTTACGGAAGCGGGCGCGGCGACCAGCGGGGTCCCCACCAGTGCGGCAACGAGTGGAACGACGAATGAGGGCTTCATGAGGAACAAGGCTGTCCCTTCTGATCGCAGTGGGACTGAATGATGTGGATTCACCCTGGCAGCCGGTTGTGCGCGGACGCTCAGCGGACGCTGGGCCCTTCCTGTGAGCCGCTGCTGGTGGTCTGTGGGACGCCGAGCGTCTAGTCACCGACGAAGCGGAACATGACGACCTCCGCCTCGCGCAGGCCGCGCCGCTCATAGAACCGGCGGGCGGCGTCGTTGCCGCTCATCACGGCGACCTCCAGGCCGCCGATCGAGCGCGAGGCGAGCTCGCGGTCGACGAAGTCGAGCAGCTGGGTCCCGATCCCTCGGCCGCGGAGCCGCGGCTCGACGGACAGCGAGTAGAGCTCCGCGTAGCGGCCACCGAGCGGGAACGTGTCATCGGCGCCGTCCTCGATGAAGAGGAACGCATACGCGACCACCGCGTCGGCTTCGCGCGCCAGCACCAGCAAGCCGCTGCCCGACGCGAGCCTCGCGAGGTAGCGCGCGCGCCGGCGCTGCCAGGAGAGCTCGTCGTCGTCCACCAGCGGCAACGAGGCGGCGACTCTGCGGTGGTGGTGATGCAGGTGCAACCACAGCTCGCGCACGGCGTCCACCTCGTCGGCTCCTGCCAGTTCGATGCGAGTTCCGAGCGCGCTCACGCTGCGCGCGCCGCGTCCGAAGCCGTGAGGATCCCGTAAGCGAGCACGAGAACGAGCGTACTCACGAGAGGGGTTGCGGTCGCCGGCGGACGGCGTGCGGCCAGATGCATCGCGGCGCGCTACATGTATAAAATACGCGCGTGCATTCAAAGGCAGCGGACCTCGCACGGGGCCGCCGCAGCCGCGCCGCGACAGGGGCGCTCGCGGTGTTCGCGGCCACCGTGATGACCGCGCTCACGTGCGGCCCGGCTGGCGCCTCCGCTCCCGGCTGCAGCCCGTCGTTGCCCGTGGTCGCGTTCCGCGCGAGCTCCGGTCCGGGCCAGCCGGTGCGCGCGACGCTGCCTCTGGCTTGCGGTTTCGAAAGCGGCTACGCGGTGTCGGAGACGACGGTCGCGGTCGGCAACGACGGCGACGTCTTCCTCTCTCCGGCGGCGAGCGAGAACTCGCTCGGGCTCTCGCGGGACGGGGGCTCGAGCTGGAGCCTGACCACGCCGACCGGCATGCAGTACACCTCGCTGTGGAACACGGTCGACCCGAACCTGGCCGTCGATCGCACCACCGGTCGAGTGTTCTGGGCGCACACGACGTTCACCGAGGACCTGCACTGGCCGCTGCCCGATCAGTCGGCCGCGGCCTGGCTGGTCCCGACCGCCGTCGCGAACGCGCACGGCTTCCAGGTCGCCTCGAGCGGCGATGGCGGGCACAGCTGGAGGACGGCCGACTATCACCTCGAGAACACGGCCGACTGGGAGAAGGTCTTCCTCGGTCCCGCGCCGGCGCGGCGGACCGGCGCGGCGCAGCCCGTCGGCTACCCCAACGTCGTCTACCTCTGCGCGAACTCTCCCCTCGAGGTGATCGGACCCGGGCGCGTCTGTTACAAGTCGCTCGACGGGGGCGTCTCCTTCACGCGGACGGGGCTGGTCTTCCCCTCGCCGGGCGCCCCCGCAGGGTGCCCGCCGCTCGCAGCCAACACCGGCGTGGTCGGCAGGGACGGCACCGTCTTCATACCTCAGAGCTGCGCCCGCGCCACCTACCTCGCCGTCAGCCGCGACGAGGGCGCGAGCTACAGCTGGCTGCCCGTCGCCGGCGCCCCGGCGACGAACGGGCTCGGCGCGACCGTCCAGCTGGCGATCGACCGGGCCAATGACCTCTACCTCGTCTGGGGTGAACCCGATGCGGTGCGGCTCGTCAGCTCACGCGACGGCGGAAAGAGCTGGAGCTCGCCGCTCACGATCTCCCCGCCGGGGCTTCACCACATCACGCTTCCCGCGCTGGCAGCAGGGGCGCGCGGCACGGTCGGCGTCGTCTACTACGCGAGCACGAGCCCGTCCGCAGAAACGCTCACCGCGTACATCTCCCAGACGGCGAACGCGCTCGCACCCAGGCCGCTCTTCTACGCCGGCGCGATCAACGATCCGGCGGCTCCGATCTTCAAGAACTACGGCGGCGCCGACAGCCCGCGCGCAGACTTCATCGGCGGGGCCTACGACGCGGCCGGCAACTTCTGGGGCGCCGTCGTCAAGCAGCTCGGTGTGCCGGGCGAAGACAACACGCTCCCGACGACCGGCTACGTCGGACGCCTCGAGCGCTAGCGACCCAGAATCGCCACCGGACAGCGGGCTCCTCACGTGCGCGTCGTTGATCCCGCAGTTTGCGCGAAGTTTGCGCCCCAGGACCTCGCACGATGCGGGGTAGGGAGTAGAAGATCGAGTGGGCATGGGAGCCGTCCACCGGGGTTTTGGCTCCCGCAAGAGAGAGGAGTAACCATGCGCATAACCGTGACCCTCGATGGCGTCGGCGACGAGGAGGTCCGGCCGCCGATCCTGCTCGATGAGGAAGTGGAGCCCGAGCACCTGCAGAACCGCCACGCGGCCGAGCAGCTGATGCAGCGCCTCGGCTGGGCCGTTGCGAGCGGCGCAGAGCGCGAGCGCATCGAAGCCGCGCTGTAGCGTCGCCTTCGTCGGCCGTCTCGATCTACCGGCCTAACTGCCCGCGGCGTTGACCGCGGCCTCAGTTCTCGGGCGGGCACGGCGCGCCGCCGTGGGCGCGCTGTTCGCGCTCGACCGGAATCTGGCCGGCCACTTCCGCCTGGCCCATGCTCCCGAGCCGGTTGACCAGTTCGGTGTAGGCCATCAGCTCGTCGTGCATCACCTTGAAGTCGATCCCTTCGAGGCCGAACGTCGGGTCATACAGCGACTGGGGAGCCGAGATCACTCCCATCGTCGGGAGCAGGTGCTGGTTGTATGGCGTCCCCTCACCGCCGAAGTTGCAGTGGGACGGGACGGTCGATCCGGGGGCGTCGGCCCCCTGGAGCAGGATCGTCCGCTGCAGGTCGTGATTGCGCACGACTTCGGTGACCGTGGCGACGAGCGAGGGGCTCGGGGTGATGCCGATGAACTGGACCGCGCGCAGCCCGTTGGGGAGCAGTTCGCCGCCGGGGCCGCCATCGGAGCGAGGCATCTGCTCGTAGTCGATCGCGCCGAGGTGCTCGAGCACGAGCACCGATGACACGAGGCCGCGGTCGTATTCGGCGTCGAGCTGCCTCGCGATCACGCCGGCGCCGCCATGGCGATGTGTCAGGTCGGCAACACGCTGGTAGAAGTGGGCGGTGGGGAACACGAATTCGACGGTCCGGGGGCGGCACGCGCCCGGCAGGGCGCCGATGTAGCGCGCGATTGCGACCATCGCGACCGATCCGTTGTCCTCCACGGCGTTGGTGCCGTCCGTGTGGCTGTCAACGACTATCCGCTGCGGACTCTGGCCGGGGATCGTCGCGCGGATCGTCGGCGTGTCGACCTGGCTGAAGGTCGCGTGAAGCGTGAGGCGGCCGGAGACGGGAGCCCCCGAGGCGAGCGCGTCGGAGATCGTCTTGCCCTCGTCGGAGCCCAGGTAGACGGCGGGCACGTTCCACGGTGTCCCCTCGTAGGGCTCGTAGTGGTTCGTGAGCTGGCGGCGCGGCAGATCCTTCACGAACAGCAGCCCCTTCGCGCCGGCGCTCGCCGCGTCGCGCAGGTCGGCGACGCGGGCGTTGTAGTTGATGAAGTCGCCGAAGAACGTCTGGGTCGGGTCGATCGTGTTCTGCGGGTCATAGACGAGCCAGCTGACGACGGGCAGGAAGAAGTCGACATTCGGCACGCTTCCCGCGGGGGCCGGGCGCACGACGATCCGACCGGCGGCGTTAGCCGCCGTGATCTTTTCCTGATCCGGGATTGCGACGAGCGGGGCTGACACGCCGGCGCCCGGCGTGGGTTCGGCGTAGGGCACCGGCGCGGCGATCGGCAAGCTGGTGGTGGAGTGTCCGACGCGCAGCGCCAACGACATCGAGTGCCCGGACCAGCGGTTGATCGTGAAGTGTTCCTCGGAGACCTTGGCTCCGTGCACGGTGTGGAGCTGGCGCAGGATCCAGCGGATGTACTTGACCTGGGCCGGGCTGCCCGTGGGGTGGCCGCCCACGCCGCTGAGGATCGAGTTCATTTCGCGGAGCTTCGCGGCGTCGGGCAGCGCCGAGGGGTCGGGGGCGACCGGGCAGCTCGTGGGCGAGACGGGCAAGCTCGTGCGCGGGGCGGCCGCGCCTGAACCCGGCAGCAGCAACGGGATCGCGACGATGAGCGCGAGCAGGCGCCAGCCCGTTCCGGCAAGCGCGCTGTGCAGGCGAGCCGTCACTGGCCGCTCACCGCCCAGTCGGCAGGGTGTCCCGGTCTTGTCGGAAGCGTGAACTGCACGAGCCCGCCGACGACCGTGTCGGGCACGCGCGAGCCGCCGGCATACGCGACCGCGTTGGAGGCGGCGAGGCCCGGGGGCGGCGTGACACGCATCGTCACGCTCCCGCCGCTGGTCGTGACGTAGCCGCGGATCAGGCCCGGCTGTTGCGCGAGGCCGACCTGGGGTAGGCGGATGTCGAACGTCGTCATCGGCAGGTGCGGCACGACTTCGTAGCCATCGCCCGTGGCCTGGAGGCCCGCCAGCGCGAGCAGGTCGAAGAGCGCGTAGGCCGGCTGGTGCATGATCTGCGTGTCGTAGCCGTTGACGGCGTTCGCCCCCGTCGCCAACCCCACTCCGCATTCCGAGGGCGGGGACTGGTAGTAGGAGTGGCATGCGTCGTCGACCGAGATGACGCCGTCCCAGTGGTTGGGGAACGCGGTCGCGTGAGTCGCGAGCGTGTTGCGGATGAACTCGTCCCACGCGTAGCCTGCGGCTTCCGGGACGACGCCGTCGAGCCGTGCGAGCGCCCAGGTCAGCTGGCCGTTGAGCGCGAACCAGGCGCCGCCCGGGAACTCCCGGCTGTTGTTCAGTCCCGGCTGGTTCTGTTCGTTGGCTCCCGGGTCCGTCGAGCCGGGCGCCATCGCGGCTCCGATCTGCGTCGGGCCGAGCGGCGCTCCGACGCCGACGAGGAAGCGACGGTAGGCGGCGACGATCTGCGCGGCCTGCTGCTGCGTCGCCGCGCCGGCGAGCAGCGCCCACGGCTGGGGCTCCACGTAGATCGCACCCGAGCCGAGCTGTTTGGCGCCCGAGTAGCCGCGCGCGAACCAGCCCATGCCGGCGTCGGCCGGCGTGACGCTTTCGCCTGGGACCCACTGCCCGGCGACGATCGCCTTGTCGCGCGCTCCCGCGGCGCGCAGTTCCGCCGCGAACGTCGGGTCGCCGACCGCGTCCGCGACGAGCGCGAGCCGCGGATAGATGTAGGCGGCCTGCGCCGTCACCAGGTTGGACTCGGTCATCTGGTTGAACTCGGTCGAGAAGTCGTTCCAGTCGCCGGTCGCTCCGGTCAGGTACTCCCCGTGGGCGCCGCGCCCGATCACTTCCTCCTGGTGGTGGAACGCGAGCTTGAGGTGTTCCAGCAGCGTCCCCGAGCCTGTGCCTGCGAAGTAGGGGAGCTGTTGGTGCAGGTAGGCGAAGTCGCGGGTGGACAGCGCATACTCGGCGCTCGCCCACAGCAGCCACTGGTCGAGGTCGTTGGCGGTGCCGAGGTCGAAGCGCCGGCACAGGCCGAGCATGCCGTACGGGATCGCGCCTCCCGCCGCGGGCTGCTCCTGCGCGGAGGAGGCGATCACGTCGCGCGCGAGCGCCGGATCGGACCAGATCATTCCCAGCGCGTGCTGGAGCGGGTCGCGGAAGGCCTCGTTCTCGCCGAAGAAGTACTGGTAGTAGCCGCCCTGGGAGAGCATGTGGTGGCCGGTGCACTCTTCGTAGGTCGAGTCCGAGCGCAGCGTGTATGCGTCCCACTGGAGCTCACGCGCCAGCCACGGATACGAGCCGCCCAGTTCGACCTTCGGCAGCCATTTGGACCACTGCGCCTCGCTCTGGTTGAAGGGGCTCGGGGTGGAGCGGTAGCGGGCGAGCATCGGCTGGATCGCTTCCGGGTGTCCGTAGCCGTAGGCGTAGCGGAGCGTGACGCTCGCACCGGGAGCGAGTGAGATCGGGCTCTGGAAGGCGAACATCGCGCGACCCTCGGACCCGTTGGGCGCCGGCGGCGCGATCGAGTCTGTGAGCTGGCCGCTGCTCACCGCGGCCGGGGCGGCGCGCGTGCCCGAGCCGAAGAAGGCGCTCGTGTCGGTGTCGTATGCGCTCACCGGAGCCTGCAGCGCGCTCGCGAATATCGTCAGCGGCTGGGTGTCGTTGTCGTATGGCAGCTGGGCGAGCGCAAGCGTGCTCGTCCGCGGATCCCACGTTGGTGACTGATAGCCGCGCTGGAGCTGCGTTACGCCCTGGATCGCGGGGTTGACGTCCCAGTACTCGAAGTAGGACCCGCTCAGCGCCTTGCGCGAGGTGTTCCTGATCGTCACGTCGTGCAGCAGCAGCGAGTCATCGCCGAAGGGCGCATACACGCGGTCCTGCTCGGCCACCCCCTTGACCGACGTCTGCTTCTGGTAGTAGCCCACGCCGTAGAGGCGTTCGGTCGAGGCGCCCGCCGGCCGGTCGTCGTAGAGCGTCGAGATCACCTTCCCGCCCACGTTCAGATACCCGAAGCCCCCTGCGAAATGGTTGTGTGAGGCGTCGTAGTAGTTGGTCCACTGATAGAGGCGATCCTGGCTCCAGAGCTGCGTGTAGCCGTGGTTCGACCCGTCGGCAACGACGTGGTCGTTGCCGATCTGGCTCCAGGCGTTGACGTTCCCCGACAGCTCCGGCTGCGGAGCGATCGGGCTCGTCAGCGGATCGATTTCATAGCGGTAGGCGGGCAGCCTGTGCGCGTCGACCGTCCACTGCCCGAAGGAGCCGCTGCCGTAGCTCGAGGCGACGTTCGGCGAGCCGCCTTCAGCCGAGAGCGGCGCCGGCGCCGCGGCCGCCTGGCCGGCGCCCGCGAGCATCGCCAACGCCGCCGTCGCCGCGGCTAGCCGCCTCACGGGAGGCTGGACGGCGTCGAGGGAGCGAAGCGGAGCGTGCCGACGTAGCCGACCGTGGGGACGTGGCGATTCGCGGGCGGGCCCAGCTGCTTGACCATCCCGGCCCAGAAGGTGGTGCCCGGCGAGTCATACGCGCCGCCGATGAAGTCTGTGCGCGGCGAGCCACCCGTCAGCCCGTAGTCGTGGAAGATCGGCGCCGCCGGGTTGTTGAGCGCGCCGCTGTAGAAGAGCGGCCGGGGGTCCAGCGCATCGGCCGTCTGGGTGGTGTAGGCGCTCGCCAGCTGGGCCGAGGGTTCGGAGCTCGCGTAGTAGGCGACCGCGACATGGCCTGGCGCTCCGGCGGCGATCGCCGGCCGCTGGACCCCCTGCACGCCCGGCGCCGCGACCATCATCGGCGCGCCCCAGCTGTTCGCGTGGTCGCGCGAGACCGCCACATACAGGAGCCCGCCCGCCGACCACATCGCGTAGAGGTTGTCCGCCTGATCGACGGCGAGCTGGAGGTTGGTGCCGCTCGTGACCGTGCCCGTGGGCGCGTCGGGCATGCGGATCCATGTCTCGCTCGCGCCCTCGTCTGCGCTCGTCACGACATACGCCGCGTGTTCGCAATTGACCGGCTGATAGATCGTCCCGCGGCTGTCGACGACTCCGGTGTTGAAGTTGAGCGGCGGACAGACGTCCGCCGGATTGCTCGCCGTCGGCGAGGTGTAACCGGCCGGCGCGAAGGTGATCCCGCCGTCGAGCGACTTGTAGCAGAGGCGGCCCGGCCCGCTGACCTCCAGCGGCGAGTTCGCGCACAGGTAGACGACGTCCGGGTAGCCGACGGGCTGCGCCGCGCCGGTGGCGGCCGGTGGTGGCGGCCCGACGAAGACCTTCTCCCAGTCGCCGGTCGGCGCGGTCTGATAATCGGCCGTCGTGAACGTCCTCGCGTCGTCGCTCGAGCTGTAGACCTGGAACCCGTACGCCGCGGCGAGCAGGAAGCCGGATTCTTCGGGCAGGCCGCCCTGGTTGCGCACCGGGCCGGTCGCGTGCGACCAGAAGACGCGGCCCGTCCGGCGGTCGGCGATCACGTAGGGATCGACCGTGTTCCAGAACGATGTCGGCTGCGCGCTCGCCGGGTAGGTCAGGCTCCAGCTCGCCCCGGAGTTCAGCGATCGCGCCATCGAGTTCTCGGTCTGCGCCGGCGAGTACACGAGCGCCCCACTCTGGGTGACCGCGATGCTCGACTCCGAGGACGCGTAGCCGGTTTCCGTGGCGCATGCCATGGGGAGCCTCGCGCCACGGGGCATCCGCACGAGACCCCCGCCGGCATGGTGCGCGAGCACCGGAAGCGACCGGTCGCAGCCGCTCACCCTGCCGGCTGACGCCGGCGCCGCCGACGCCAATGCGCCGGCGAGCACCGCCGTCACCATCACCCGCCTCGCTGAAATGCGCCCCGTACCCATCTCCCTGCGTGCGCACTACCCGCGCGGCGGATAAAATACACATGTGTCCTCAAAGACGCCGGCCGAGACGCAATGGCGGGGCGAGCCGCTTCCCCGCGGCCGTCACAGGCTGCCCGCCTCGGCCGTCCGCGAGTCCCAGCGCGCGCGGATCGTGCGGGCGATGCTCGAGTGCGTCGGGCGCGACGGTTACGAGGCGGCGACCGTCCCGGAGGTCGTGGCGACGGCCCGCGTATCGCGGAACGCCTTCTACGAGCTCTTCGAGGACAAGGCCGACTGCTTCATAGCGGTCTGCGACCAGACGAGCGAGGAACTGCTCGGCGAGCTCCTCGAGCTCGCCGGCGAGCCCGACTGGATCGAGGCGATGCGCGAGGGCACGCGGCGCTACCTGCGCTGGTGGCAGGAGCGCCCCTTGATCTCGAGCGCCTACCTCCTCTCGCTGCCGACCGTCGGCGCGCGCGCCCTGCGACAGCGCGAGCGCCACTACGCCGCCTTCCGGGCCGTGTTCGCCGACCTCGGGCGCCGCGCGAGAGCCGAGCAGCCCGAGCTCGGTCCGCTCAGCGACCTGGTCCCGCGCATGCTCGTCGTGGCGATCACGGAGATCGTCGCCGAAGAGGTGCGCGACGGACGGACGGCCAGGCTGACCGAGCTCTCCGAGGAGATCGCGCTGCTGGCGATCGGGCTGCTCGCCGACGAGGCCACGGCAGCCCGCGCACGTGCGGGCGAGAGGCACGCGGGCTCGTAGATCCCGCGCCTGCAAGCCCGCTTGCTGCACATCCGACGGGGTGCCTAGTGTGGCGAACGCGTGTTCGATGCGGGCGACAGGGACGGCTGGCTGAACGGGCTCAACCCGGAGCAGCGAAACGCGGCCACCCATCCCGGCGGCCCGCTCCTGATCCTCGCCGGCGCGGGCACCGGCAAGACGACGACCCTCTGCTCACGGGTGGCGTGGCTGCTCTCGCGTGGCGTGCAGGCCGAGCGGATCCTGCTGCTGACCTTCACGCGTCGAGCCTCGCGCGAGATGATCCAGCGCGCCCGGAGTCTCGCGGATCGGACCGCGTCGAATCCGGGCCGGATCGTGGGCGGCACCTTCCACTCGGTCGCGCACAGGATGGTCCGGCTGCACGCCGCCGCGCTCGGACTCGGTCCGGGCTTCGGGGTCCTCGACGCAGGCGACGCCGCCGACCTGCTCGACCTCGTGCGCCAAGACCTCGGTCACGCCGCGTCGGCCCGCCGCTTCCCGCGGGCGGCGACGATGCTCGACATCTACTCGCGGACCGTGAACGCGCAGATTCCGCTCGCCGAGGTCCTCGCGGAGTCATTCCCGTGGTGTGAGGAGCACCTCGACGCGCTCGCCGAGACCTTCCGCTCCTATGTCGGCCGCAAGCGCGAGCTCGGCGTGCTCGATCTCGATGATCTGCTGCTCTACTGGCGCGCGCTCGCGGTCGACGAGGTGATCGGCCCCCGGATGGGCGACATGTTCGAGCACGTCCTCGTCGACGAGTACCAGGACGTCAACGGCCTTCAGGTGGACATCCTGCGCAGCCTGCGCGCGACGCGTCGCGAGCTCACGGTCGTCGGCGACGACTTCCAGGCGATCTACGGCTTCCGCGCCGCGAGCGCGCGGCACATCCTCGAGTTCCGCGAGACCTTCCCCGACGCCGGCGTCGTCACGCTCGAGCGCAACTACCGCTCGACCTCGCCGATCCTCGCCGTCGCGAACGCGGTCTCGGCGCAGGACCGGGCCGGCTATCCGAAGACCCTGTGGACCGAGCGCGACGGAGGGCTCGCCCCCGAGCTCGTCTATCCGCGCGACGAGGGCGACCAGGCGCAACAGGTATGCGAGCGCGTGCTCGCCGAACGGGAGCAGGGCACCGAGCTGCGCTCCCAGGCGGTGCTCTTTCGCGCCGGGCACGACTCGGACCTGCTCGAGCTGGAGCTCACGCGGCGGGGGATTCCGTTCGTGAAGTACGGCGGCCTTCGCTACCTGGAGGCTGCACACGTCAAGGACCTGATCGCCCTGCTGCGCCTGGAGAGCAATCCCGCCGATGAGGTGAGCTGGTTTCGCCTGCTGCAGCTCCTGGACGGCGTCGGGCCCGTCCGCGCCCGTCGCATCCTCGACGGGCTCAGCCCTCCCGAGGGCGGACCGCCCGAGCCCGGACGGTGGGATCAGGCCGCGGAGCATGTCCCGGCCGCGGCGCTGAAGGACGCCTCCCGGCTTGTGACCGCGCTCTCGCAGAAGCACGGCGCGGGCGGAACAGGCGAGCGCGTCGAGCTGCTCTGCTCGGCCCTCACGCCGCTGATCCGCGCCCGCTACCCCGACTGGGCGGCCCGGGTCGCCGACTACGAGCAGCTGATCGCCGTCGCCCGCTCGGCCGAGGACGTCCCGCACTTCGTCTCCGAGCTCGTGCTCGACCCGCCCACCTCGAGCGCCGACCTCGCCGGCCCTCCGCATCTCGATGAGGACTACCTGGTGCTCAGCACCGTGCACTCGGCCAAGGGACTCGAGTGGGATGTCGTGCATCTGATCGCCGCCTACGACGGAAACTTTCCCGCGGACATGAACACCGCCAGCGAGGAGGGGATCGCCGAGGAGCGACGGCTCCTCTACGTGGCGCTCACGCGCGCTCGAAACCGGCTCCACGTCCACGTGCCGTTCCGCTACTACCACCGCCCGCACGCTCGCGACGACGGGCACGGATACGGGATGGAGTCGCGCTTCTTGACCGACGATGTGAAGCGGTTGATGGAGGTGACGCACGTGCATGACCCCGAGGGTGCGCTGCCCGACGGCCGCTCCTGCACCCGCAGGATCGAGGTATCGGTCGACGCCCTGTTCGGTTGACGGCGGCGGGCGCCCGTTGCGCGCTGCGATACTGGCCGATGTGGCATTCGTCCCGCCCGCACGCCACCTGCTTCGCGCCAAGGACGCCGCGGACAGCCGCTACTTCGAGCCGCTGGACGTCGGCGACCTCGCCCGCGCCGCCGGGCTCTCGCGGGCGCACTTCAGCCGCGAGTTCCTCAAGGCCTTCGGCGAGCCGCCGCACAGCTATCTGCTGACGAGGCGTCTCGAGCGCGCCGCCGCGCTCCTGCGGAGCACCGACCGCTCCGTCGCGGACATCTGCATGTCCGTGGGGCTCCAGAGCGTCGGCTCGTTCACGACGAGCTTCGGGCGGGCGTTCGGCTCCTCGCCGACGGCCTACCGCGCCGCCTTTCCGCCCGCTGCCCAGCGGGCGCTCGTGCCGACCTGTGTCATGCGCGCCTACGGACGCCCGCAGAACAGCACGTTTCGAGAAGACAGCGAGCGCGCCCTGCACTAGCTTGGCCGTCGACCGTTTTTCTCGACCTCTAGGAGCAGACCATGATCAAGATCGCCAACGCGCAGCTGTGGGTCCACGACCAGGACGAGGCGCTCGCGTTCTACACGCAGAAGCTCGGCATGGAGGTCCGCGCCGATGTCACGCTGCCCGAGATGGGCAACTTTCGCTGGCTGACCGTCGGCCCTGCCGGCCAGCCGGATTTCGCGATCGTCCTGATGGAGATCCCGGGGCCGCCCGTGATGGACCCCGAGACCGCGGATCAGGTCCGCGCGCTGATGGCAAAGGGCTTCGCCGGCACCGTCTTCCTCACGACCGACGACTGCCAGGCCTCCTACGAGGAGCTCAGCGCCCGCGGCGTCGAGTTCTCGGAGCTTCCCGAAGACCGCCCCTACGGCATCGACTCGGGATTCCGCGACCCGTCGGGCAACAGCCTGCGGTTGACGCAGGTCAGGGATCTCGCCTCCATCTGAGCGCCGTGAGCGCGCCGTCGCACAGGGCGAAGGGGTGACGGCCGGCCCTCACGGCCGCCACCCCGCCCAGCGGCCTCCGCCGCTTCGTTGCGCGCCCGCTGCTCCGGCGGACCCCCCTCCCGGACTCAGGCGTGCCTAGCCTCGATGCCCAAAGCCCGCCGCAGTGGCGCGCGCATGAACAACCGGTAGGCGACGTCGGTCAATGCCAACGTCGCGATCATCAGGCGCACGAGGCGCCCGGCTCCTCCCTTGTTCTCCCCCATCTCACGTCCCTCCTTGAACGTTGCCGCGCATGCCCCTTTCCGTCCCCAGGCGCACCGCGCACCGCAGAACGCTAGGGGATCGGGCGTCGCGCGTCAACGCCTGCAAGAGCGCATGACCTCGGGACACGGCCGCCGGGGCCGGGTCGGCGGTCGCCAGAGTGGCTGTCCAGAGCCGTAAAGCTCCGCGAGGGGCCGGTCGATAGGAGACGGACATGTCTACTACGCAGGGAGGCGTGCCCTCATGACGGACCCGGCCGGCAATGGCGCAGGACGGCCACCCAGATGGCTGGCAGTTGGTCGATCGAGTGACCTCGACGCGAGCCGGGCCGGCGAGGAGGCGACGACGCAGGCGCTCGTCTCCGGCGACGCCCGCCTGCTGATCGTCTTCTGCTCGCACAGCTACGACCTCGAGCAGCTGCTCGAGGCGATCAACGGCCGGTCGGGCGGCGTCCCGCTGATCGGCTGCTCCACCGCCGGGGAGATCGCCACCGACGGTCCCGGCGACGCCGGCGTCGTGGTCACAGCACTCGGCGGCGCCGGCTTCACGGTCGAGACCACGTCGGCCGAGAATGCTTCGGAGGACCTGCGAGCGGCCGGAGCCGACGTCGCACGGTCGGCGCTTGAGCTCGGCGGCTACCCGCATCGCGTTCTCATGCTCCTGACGGACGGTCTCGCGGGAGATCAGCAGGAGATCGTCCGCGGTGCCTACGCCGTGGTCGGCGCGAGCGTCCCGCTGGTCGGCGGTTGCGCTGGCGACGACCTGCTGATGCGCGGCACCTATCAACTCCACAACGACCGCGTCCTGCGCAATTCCGTCGTCGGCGCCGCCCTGGGCTCGGAGGCGCCGTTGGGCATCGGTGTTCGTCACGGCTGGCGGCGCGTCGGCGAGCCCGTGCTCGTGACCCGCAGCAGCGATAACCGCGTCTACACGCTCAACGATCGGCGCGCGCTCGACGTCTACCTGGAGCGCCTCGACCCGCCGGCCGAGGCACGGAGCGACCCCGCGGCGTTCACCCGTTTCGCCCTGACGCACCCGCTCGGCCTCGGGAGCCGCAGCGGCGAGGACCACGTCCGCTTCGTCGGCGAGGCGGACTTCGACGACGGCTCGATCGGGTTCATCGCCGAGGTGCCCCAGGGAGGGCTCGCCTGGTTCATGGAGGGCGACGACGAGTCGGTCCTCGAGGCGACCGGCGCGGCCTGCGCGGATGCACTCGCGTGCCTCGACGGCGCCTCGCCGCTGGGCATGATCGCCTTCGACTGCATCGCCCGCCGGGGCATCCTCGGAGACGAAGGCATCGCCACCGAGGTCGGTCGCATCGCCGAGAGCGCCGACGGTGCGCCCGTGGCGGGCTTCTACACCTACGGCGAGATCGCACGCACGCACGGCCAGAGCGGCTTTCACAACCAGACGCTCGTCGTGCTCGCGGTCGGCTGAGAGCCCGCGATGGCGGACCTCGGCGAAAGCTGGACGACGCAGCAGCTTGTGGAGTTCCTCTCGCTGGTCTCCTCGTTCCCCGACGAGGAGTCGGCCATCGCAGGCGCCGTGGAGCGCGCCGCGGAGGCGCTGGAGGCGGAGGTCGGGGCCGTCGTCAGCGATGGGCGCCTGCTCGCCTCCACCGGTTTCTCGGCCGGCAACGTCCAGGCGGAGATGCTCCTCGCGGCCGCCGCCGGGCGTTCGAGCGTGATCGAAGTGCCCGGGGCGGGGAGCTGCGCGGTGATCGCCGTCCCGCTCGAGGACGGGATGTCCGGACAGCTGGTGCTGGCACGTGCCGGTGACGCCTTCGACAGCCAGGAGGCGAACCTCCTGCGCGGCATGGGGCGGGTGCTCACGCTCGGGCTTCGAGCGCTGCGCGTGCTCGCGGCGGAGCGGACGCTGCGCGAGCACAGCCAGGAGCAGGCCCTGGAGAACGCGAGGCTGCTGGCGCGGCTGCGCGAACGCCAGAGGCTGCACGAGCGACTGGCCGGGATCCAGCGCGCGATCGTGCAGCGCAGCGAACTGCAGGACGTGCTCGACGCCGTCGTCGGCGGAGCAGCGGAGTTCCTCGAGCTGGACGCCGTCGGGCTTCGACTGCTCGACCCCGAGGACGACGAGTGGACCGTGCTCGTCGCCTCGCGCGGCATGGACGCTGAGCGCTTTCCGATCGGCAGCCGGGCGCACATCCGCGACGGGGTCGGCGGTCGTGCGGTGAGCCGCAAGGGTCTCGTCGTGGCGCAGCACGGCGACCTCGACGAGGAGGCGGTGGCGGGCCTGGTCTGCAGGAGCCTCGAGTGGGCGATCGCGGCTCCGATCTTCGAGAACGGCCGCGTCGTGGGCGCTCTGTCGGTCGGCTCGCGCAACCCCAGCCGCGCCTACTCGGAGTCCGAGGAGCACGTGCTGCTCGCATTCGCCGAGCATGCGAGCCTCGCGCTGACCGACGCGAAGAACTTCGGCACGGCGTTGCACCGCGCCCTGCACGACATGCTCACCGGCCTGCCCAACCGGGCCCTGTTCCTCGACCGCCTCGAGCATGCCGCCGGCCGGGCCAAGCGCGACGGAGCGATGCCGGCGGTGCTGTTCCTCGACCTCGACGGCTTCAAGCGCGTGAACGACAGCCTCGGCCATGGCGCCGGCGACCAGCTGCTGATCGAGGTCGGCCGGCGGCTCGTCGGCTGCCTGCGCCCCGGCGACACCGCCGCCCGGTTCGGGGGCGACGAGTTCGCGGTGCTGCTCGAGGAGATCCACCACGAGGGCGAGGCGACAGCCGTCGCGCAGCGGATCATGTCCGCGCTGCACGTCCCCTTCCGCGTGCAGGGGCGCGAGATACCGATCAGCGTCAGCCTCGGGAGCGCGGCGATGAAGGACGCCGGCCAGGATCTCGTGCGCGACGCCGATCTGGCGATGTACCAGGCCAAGGCGCGCGGCAAGGGCCAGTACGAGGCCTTCGACCCGGCGATGCACACCACGCTGGTCGAGCGCCTGCGGCTCGAGTCCGATCTCGCGCGCGCGGTGGACCGTCACGAGTTCGAGCTCGCCTACCAGCCGATCGTCGAGCTCGCGAGCGGCGCTGTCGTCGCCGTCGAGGCGCTCGTCCGCTGGCGCCACCCTACACAGGGGCTCCTGCTTCCCGGCGCGTTCATCCCGGCTGCGGAGGAGACGGGGCTGATCCGCGCGATCGGAAGCCAGGTTCTTCAGCAGGCCTGCATGCAGGTCGCCAGCTGGCAGGATCGCCACCGCAGCCCATCGCCGCTCGCCGTCGCGGTCAACCTCTCCGTCAACCAGCTCACCGACCCGGCGCTCGTCGGGGAGGTCGCGGACGCGCTCGATGCCTCCGGCCTCGACCCTCGAAGCCTGATCCTCGAGATCACCGAGACGATGCTGATGGAGGACCTCGAGCGGGAGATGCTGGCGCGGCTGAAGGAGCTCGGCGTCCAGATCGCGGTCGATGACTTCGGCACCGGCTACTCCTCCCTGCAGTACCTGCACCGCTTCCCGATCGACATCCTGAAGATCGACCGGTCCTTCGTCGGCGCGGTCGGGGAGGGCAACGACGCGGCCGTGGCGCGGGCGATCATCGAGCTTGGCCAGAGCCTGGACCTGCGGGTGATCGCCGAGGGCGTCGAGCACCCCGCGCAGGTCGCGACGCTCCTGAGGCTCGGCTGTCGCTGGGGTCAGGGCTATCACTTCTCGACGCCACGCACGGCGGCCGAGCTAGACGAGCTGATCGTCGGGCGGGTCGTGACCGGTTGGGATCTGCCAGCTCGCGTGCTCGGGCGACCGGACGGCCACCGTCCCATGCGCGAACGCGGGTCCGCGGGCGCGGCCGTCTACTCGGCGCGGTCCTAGCCTCACGCACGCGGCGCCACGGCGGGCGAGACGCCCTGCCGCAGCATTTCGAGCGGCGCCGCCCCGAGCAGGCTCTCGGCGACCTCGGCTGGGCTCGGCTTGCCGACGAGGAATCCCTGCGCCATCTGGCAGCCCATTTCCTGCAGGGCGGTCATCTGGCTCTGCGCCTCGATCCCCTCGGCGACGACGGCCAGCGAGAGCGCGTGTCCGACGCCGAGGATCGCCTGCAGCAGGTCGCGGCTTTTGTCTCCGTCGCTGAGCGCCGAGACGAAGCTCTTGTCGACCTTGAGGATGTCCACGGGCAGGCGCTGCAGGTGCGACAGCGACGCATAGCCTGTGCCGAAGTCGTCGATCGCGATCCGCGTGCCGAGGCCGCGCAGCTGCTCGAGCACCGCGATCGTACGCTCGGCGTCCTTGGCCAGCGAGCCCTCGGTGATCTCCAGGACCAGGCGCGAGGGGTCGACGCCCGAGCGCTGGAGGGCTTCCTGCACGTCGGAGCGCAGGCTCGGCGCCGTGAGCTGAACGGTCGACACGTTGACCGAGATCGAGAGCGACCGCGCGCCCGCGTGGCGGCGATCCCACGCGCTCACCTGGCCGAGGGCCTGCTGGAGCACCCATCGCCCGATCGGCACGATCAGGCCGCTCTCCTCGGCGAGGGGGATGAAGATCTCGGGCGCGATCAGGCCGCGCTTGGGGTGGCTCCAGCGGATCAGCGCCTCGAAGCCTTTGAGCCTGCCGCCGTACATGTCGAAGATCGGCTGGTAGAAGAGCAGCAGCTCGTCGCGCTCGAGCGCCCCGCGAAGGTCGACCTGCAGGCGGAAGCGCTCGTGCGCGCTCTCGTGCATCGAGGGGGCGAACAGCCGGACCGAGTCCTTGCCGCTCGTCTTGGCCACGTACATCGCTGTGTCGGCGTCGCGTAGGAGGTCGTGCACGTCGACGTCCGCCGCCGATCCGATCGCGACGCCCACGCTGGCGGTCACGGCGTAGTCCCAGCCGGGGAGGCTGAAGCGGGGGCGCAGCACCTCGCGCACCCGCTCGGCGAGCATCTCGGTCTCCTCGAGGCCGCTCACGTCGTCGATCAGGAGGACGAACTCGTCGCCGCCCAGGCGCGCGACAGTGTCCTCGGAGCGCACGAGCGACTCCAGCCTCCGGGCGACCTCGCCCAGCACGACGTCGCCGACCTGATGGCCGAGGCTGTCGTTGACGAACTTGAACCCGTCGAGGTCCACGAGCACGACCGCCACGGAGGCGCCCGAGCGCGCCGAGCGCATCAGCGCCTGCTCGGCCCTGTCCGCCAGGAGCGCACGGTTGGCGAGCCCGGTGAGGGGGTCGTGGAAGGCCTGGTGGCGGAGCTGGCGCTCGAGCGCCACCTGGTCGGTGGCGTCGCGGGTGTTCACGACCAGCGCCCCGACGCTCTCGTCGCCGGTGAGGTTGCTGATCGCCGATTCCGCGTAGCGGATGCGACCGCTGGCGTCGGTCAGTTCCCACTCCACGCGCGAGACGTGGTCCGGTTCGCCCATGGTCCGCTTGAACGCCTCCATCAGCGCGCTCGAGCCGCCCGTCACGGCCTCGAGCCCACGTCCCACGAGCGCCGACGGCGAGTGCCCGAAGATGACCTGCATCGAGTCGCTGACGTAGCGGACCGTGAGATCGGGATCGACGACCATGACGACGTCCGAGGAGTGCTGCACGAGCGCCCGGTAGTAGCACTCGGTCGCGCGCAGCTCGCCGGTGCGCTGCTCCACGCGCCGCTCGAGGTCCGTCGTCAGGGCGTGGTTCTCGTATACGACGATCAGCTGCAGAAGCAGTGCGAGCAGGACGAGCGCGCCGCTGGCCGCGAGCAGCACGCCGGGAGGCCCGAGGCTCCTGCCCGCGAGCCAGCTCGCGAGCGCGGTGGCCACCCCGAGCGCCGCGGGGAGCGTCGGCAGACCGGGAACGAGCCGGCCGGCGGCGAGCCTGCGCATCCACGTGCTCGTCCCGGGCCGTTGCGCGGCCGCGATCGTGATCACGAGGAAGCCGGCCAGCCAGCCGATGTCGATCGGGCTGACGCGCGGGAAGCTCGGGTTTCGCGCGCTCAGATACCAGGAGGCCGAGTCGGAGATCGCGACGAAGGCGATCCCGAGACCGAGCAGGCCGAGGCCCGGCGGCACGCGCTCCTTGCCGCGCGCCGCGACGAACAGGACGCCCGACAGCGCGACCGCGTCGAGCACCGGATAGGCGAGCTCGACCACCTGCGCCGAGGTCGAGGCGTGGCTGCTCGCGAACACCGCGGCGATCACCGCGCACCAGCTGATCAGAAAGCAGCCGATCGCGATCAACAGCCCCTCCGCCGCGCCACGAACATGCGACAGGCGCCCGGCCGGAGTGCTGACCATGTACAGCAGGCAGCCGATCACGAGCACCGAGGAGATCAGCGGCGCGGCATCGAGCACGGAGGGCGGCTTGCGGGTGATCCCGAAGCCGACTTCGGACACGCTCTGGGCGGCGTGACCCAGCGCCCAGGCGCCCATCCCGTAGGCGAGCAGGCGCCATGCCCGCCACACCCCGGTGTCGGCCGCGCCTGCAGCGGCTTCGCGGCGATCCCTCCTGGCCCGAGACGCGCACGCCAGCGCGGCGACAAGCGCCGCGAGAGTTTCCCCGAAGTCGTCGAATGCCCGCCACCCGGCGGTGTTTCCGACGTTCAGGGTCACGAGGATGGCGAACGCCGCCACGGCCGCGAGCGAGAGCGCCCAGAGCAGGGGCAGCCGCGCTACCTCGATGGTCTCGCGGCTGGGCAGGATTCTCGCTGCTCGCGTGAACATGGCCATCCGCAGGCGGTGCCGGTGCATCGCCCGCCCGTTCTGCATCGGACCGACCTCCCGCCACCTTGAGAGCAAGAAACAGATTCCCAAGGGCTCAGCCGGGGAGGCGCGCGTCTCGACGCGGGCGCGAGCTGTAGCGTGGGCCCCCCACGGCCGCGAGTCTCGCGTCCGTCGTGGCGAACGTCACTCTCGATTCAGGAGGACACGACATGATCCGAAGGCCAGCCGCCTGGCTCGCGGTCGCGCTTCTCGGCGGTTGCCTGCTCGCCGGATGCGGCAGCAGCAGCAAATCGACCAGCGCCTCGACCCCGACGGCCACGACCACCACCGGCTCGGCCCCGGCCAGCACGGCGACCTCCACGGGCAGCACCGCGACCTCCCCGGCCGGCGCGGCCACCGCCCAGGCGATCGAAGCCTGCAAACACCAGGTTCAGTCCTCGACGGCCCTCCCGCCGAACTCGAAGGCGAAACTCGAAGCCGTCTGCTCGCAGGCGGCCAACGGCAACACGTCGGCGGTCAAGCAGGCGGTCCGCGAAGTCTGCGAAGAAGCGATCAACAAGTCCCAGCTGCCGAGCTTCGCCAAGGCAAAAGCGCTTGCGACCTGCCGCAGCAGGACCAAATAGGAGATCGGGGCCGGCGACGGCCCGAGGGCGTGGGGCTCGCGGGCCTCGCGCCTACCGCGGCGGGGTGGCCGGCTCCTCGCCGCCGTCTTCCTCGTCATCGCCGTCGTAGAGGGACTCCCGCGCCAGCTCTCGGCCCCTGGAGTCGAACAGCTTGATGTCGAGCAGGTCGTGCCGGTAGTCGTCGGGGGCGATCAACGTGAAGCGCTCGTGGAGCAGCTCGCACTGGTCGACCGCGAGGTCCGCGAGCTCGGCCGTCACGATCGTCCCTCCCGAGAGCATCGGCCTGCCCCAGACGAGCGTCATCGCGGCGACCGCGCTGCCGTGGCCGCGCCACGAGCCGATCACCTCGTCGCACAGGTCCAGGCGCCAGTCGGGGTTTCGCTCGGCGGTCTCGTCGGTGAAGTCGACGTGGGCGGAGAACTCGCTCGGCTCGGCGCCGTCCGCGGGCGCCACAAAGCGCACGTAGCCGAACAGCTCGTAGCCGCCCGATGTCCGCGACGTGCCGGGCACGTAGGTACGGCCGTGCCAGGTGCGATCCGGGTACCAGATGACCTCGCCGGCCTCGCCGAGATCATCGGGCGGGGAGTCGATCCGCTCGGCCGCGTCGAGGAACTCTCGACGCAGGCGCTCCTCCCAGCGGCCGTACGGGAGCTCCTCCTGCCGAGGCTCGGCCGCGAAGCGTGGCAGGAAGCGTTCCTCCGGTGGCATCCGGTCAGCCTATCCGGGGTGCGCCCGGACAGCCCTCACGCCTCGCGCAGGGCGGCGGCCGCGTCCTCCGGAGACACGATGTTCAGGTTCAGGTCCGTCGAGAGCTCGAGGCCCGCGATGTGCGTGAGGCGCGGCATGACGTCGATGCGCCAGCCGAAGTGCTCGGCGCCTCGCGGCGCGGTCCGGACCCAGAGGTTCAACGGCGGGCTCGAGCCGAGGTGGCGGGCGAGGCGGCGCAGCCCGTCGTGCAGCAGCGCCGCCCCCGAGGGCCCGTCCTCCTCGAAGCGGGCGCGAGGGCTGCGCGGCGCCAGCATCAGCTGGAACGGGAGCCGCGACCCGTAGGGCGCCATCAGCACCGCGTCGCCGTCGATCGCTACGATCCGCTCGCGGCGGCGCACCTCTTCGGCGACGAGGTCGCCGAGCAGGTTTTGGCCCATCATCCGGTTGGCGTACGCGGCGAAGCGCTCGCGCTCTCGTGCCACCGCCGCCGGGACGAAGCCGAGCGCGTAGAGCTGCGCGTGCGTGTGCGGCAACGACGCGCCCGCCTCGCGCCGCTCGTTGACGATCAGCTGCACACAGGGGGCATCGGCGTGGGCCCGCATCCGCAGACGCCACACCTCGACCGCGGCGCTGACCTGCTCGAGCGGGAGGTCGGCGAGCGAGAGCACGGGTTGCGGCCCGTTGATGATCACCTCGTGCGCGCCCGTCGCGGGCAACGACGCGAAGAGGTCCGGCCATGCGCGCTGCTCGGCCGCCTCGCCGTCGTCCGTCGCGGAGCCCTCCGGGTCGAGCGCCGGGAACAGGTTCGGGACGACGCGGACGCGCCATCCCGGCGAGTTCGGCTCTCCACCGGCGGGCCGCTCCGCGTAGATCTCCGGCGGCGTCCGGTCCTCGTGGCCCTCGGCGAACGGGTCGCTCTCGACGGCGATCGGCTCGGGCGGCGAGCAGCCCACCCCGCCGCCCGGGCGGCGCGAACGCTCCCCGGCGACGATCGTCCTGTGCCCGCTCAGCGGGTCGATGCGGATCTCGGGCAATGCCTATGCGCCGAGCGCGTAGCGCCTGACGTCCCGTTCGAGCTCGACCTGGTTCAGGTAGGGGCCCTGGTGTATGAACTGGGCGCCCATGCGGTCATAGAACACCGTCACCGGGGTGAAGCTCGAGTCCGTGATCGCGGCGCCCAGTCGCCCGCTGTGGTCGTAGTAGCTCGGGTAGCTGACCGGGAAGCTGCGCAGGAAGGAGGTCGCGTCGGCGCGGCTCACGTCGCCCGAGTCGATCCCGATGAAGGCGACCTGCCTTCCCTGCGCGAGCGAGGCGCGCTGGAAGGCAGCGAACTCTTCGCGACACGGTCCGCACCATGAGGCCCACTTGTTGATCACTATCGGTGTGCCGCGAAGCGCCGCGAGCCGGGCGCGAAGCTGGGGTCTGCCACCTTCGAGCAGCTGGCTCGCCTGAGCGTGCAGCCCGGCCAGCAGCGGCGGTGATCCCGCCAGGCGCGCCCGCATCTGGGCCGGCGTCAGGCTCACGGACGCCGGCGCCGAGGTGCCGGATGACCCCGCGAGCTCGATCACGCCGATCACGACGAGCACCGCGAGCGCGGCCAGGAGCGCTGCGATCGAGGTGCCCTTCACGCCCATCGGCGGTAAGGGTCGCAGATCGGATCGACTTCAACGACGCCCCCGCGTGCTATATCCTGGGGTGTACGCAAACCCGGGGAGCCAGGAGCACCCCGGGAGCGGCGCCAGCCAGGTGCCGATCCTTTCGAGCCGTAACGAACGCAACATTCGACGACGGCTCCGTCTCGAAGTCGAGAGCCTCAATGGCCGAGTCAACCTCAGCGGCTCCAGCGGTCGCGACGATTCCGAGTTCCGCCGACATCGCCCGAGCGGAAAAGCTCGTGCGCGAGCGCTTCGTGCACCCCGGCGAGGATCCCACAGTCGCACTCGCGCCGGGGAGCCCGCGCAGGCACGCGCTCGACGACGCCCTCGCCGAGCTCCAGGCGGATCCGAAGACGAAACATCCGTCGACCACCTGGCGGCGGCAGTACTCGCTGCTGCTCGGGCTCGAGCGGCTGCTCTCCGATGACGAGCCCAAGCTCGCCGACGGCACCGAGCTCTCGGCGCACCAGGTCGACGCTCTCTCGGGCACGCTCGCGGCTCTGCTCGCCGAGGCCCAGCGAACGGGGCCGAACGGCAACGGTCGGGCGGCGGCCTCCGCGTCGCCCGAGCTGCTCGCCTCGGCGGACATCTTCGGTCCAGAGGAGGTCCGGGCCAACGGCTCTGCAGCAAACGGATCGCCGGTCCCGGTCCAGGAGGCCGGGGACGAGGAGGAGGACGAGGACGAGGAGCCCGAGGAGGAGGACGAGCTCGACGAGGACGACGAGGAGCTCGGTCCGGTCCAGCGCGCCGCCCCCGAGGAGGACGAGGAGGAGGAGGACGAGGAGCCCGAGGAGGAGGACGAGGACGACGAGCTCGACGAGGAGGAGTCCGAGCAGGAGGCCGAGGCCGACGAGGAGCCCCGCGACTGGTCCGAGGAGGAGGACGGGGAGGAATCGCTCGCCGACCAGCCGGAGGATCCGAACGCCGCAAAGCGGTTCTGGTTCGAGCACGCCACAGGCGCCGGCAAGACGGTCGCGGCGCTCGGCTTCGTCGAGGCCTCGCAGACGGGCGGCGTCCTGATCCTCACCCACCGGCGCAACCTCGTCGACCAGTTCCACGGCGAGCTCCGCGACCGGGGCTACTCCAAGCGCATCTCACGGCCGCTGCTCAAGGGCGAGGACTCGGTCAAGGGTCCCGTGACTGTCGAGACCTACCAGTGGTTCGTGCGAAACGCCGGGAAGATCTCGAGCGCGTACACGATCGTCATCTGCGACGAGGCCCACACCGCGCTCGGCGAGAAGACGAGCGGCGCGATCCGCAACTGGACGGGGCCGATCTTCATCGGCATGACCGCCACGGGCGCGTTGATCGCGCGCCACGTCACCGATCTCTTCCCGACCCAGACCTCGCGCTTCGATCTGGCTCAGGCAGCCCGGCGCGGCGTGATCGCGCCGCTCCGCTGCGTGCGGATCTCGCCGGGCGTCGGAGTTCGGACGATCGCGAAGGTGCCGCTGCGGCGAGGGGAGGTCGACACCGAGTTCGACCAGGAGGAGCTGGCCAAGCTGCTCGACCAGCAGCCCTTCAACGTCGCGGTCGCCAACCTCTACAAAACGCGCTTCAACGGCGTGCCCGGCGTCGTCTACGCGGCGGGCGTGCGTCACGCGTACAACCTCGCCGAGGCGTTCCGAGCCGAGGGGATCAAGGCCCAGGGAGTCTCCGGAGAGACCCCCAAGCGCGAGCTGGCCGAGATCCTCGCGCGGTACGAGCGTGGGGAGATCGACGTTCTGATCAACGCGCAGCTGCTGGCCGAGGGCTGGAACAGCCCCAGGGCGACCGTCTGCGTTCACCTCGCACCGACCGCCTCCAAGCGCATCTACCAGCAGCGCGTCGGCCGCGTCACCCGCCGGCACCCCGGCAAGGAGGCAGGGCTGGTCGTCGACTTCGTCCATCCCGCGACCAAGCACGACGATCCCGTCGTCACGCTGCACTCGCTGCTCGACCGCGACGTCTACAGGGGCGGCGCGATCGTCGTCGGCCCGGTGCGACGCGGTCGCGGGCGGCGGATGCGGGTGGAGCGGCGCGTGCTGCCCGTGTGCGCCGAGGAGGAGCGGCGGTTCGCCGTCTTCGAGCGCGAGCTGTGGCGGATAGCAGTCGAGCACCTCGACTACGGCGAGCAGCACGTATGGGCGGCGCTCGCCGGCGCCCGAGTCGCCCCGACCGGCTGGCGCAGGGCTCGCGCGATGCTCCACTTCGACCGCACGGGCGAGCTCAAGAGCCGCTTCCTGATCACCGCCGTCCAGCGCAACAAGAACCCGCAGCTGCGGCTGCGCGCGCTCACCGACATCGCCGCGCTGCGCGATCCCGACGCGTTCGACACCGCGATCGACATCATCGGCGGCTGGCCGCGCGAGGAGCGCAAGGAGGCGACGAAGATCATGCTGCGCGCGCTCGTCGAGCGGCGCATCGGCCGTCGCGACCAGGCGAACGCATGGATCTGGCGACTCGCCGAGTACACGCGCGACGTGCACGAGGAGTACGCCGTCCAGCGCTGGCCCGAGACCAAGCGGCTGCTCGGCCTGCTCGTGAACTCGGCCGGAGGCGCCCATGCGCGGAACGCGCGGCGCCTGATCCACGCCGCGCGCAAGCAGGACCGCCGGCTCGCCGCGGCGCTGCTCGCGGCGGCACTCGCGCACACGCCCGAGGCGGAGGAGGCGCTGCGGGGAGCCCGCACCCGCATGGGCCGAAAGCCACCGGCCCTCGCCCGCGAGCTCCTGCGCAACTTCCCCAAACGGCGGGCTCGCAACGCGCGCCGCCGCCGAAAGGGCGCCAAGGCCGGCTCGAACGGGTCCCCTGATCTCGCGGCTCCTCAGGGTCGCCGGCTCGCACAGGACGACGACCAGGCGACCGTGGACGGGCAGCCGCGGCGCGGCGTCGAGGCGCGCAACGGCGCCGGTTCCAGGGACAACGCGCGGGCGGGGGGCGGCGGGGCCCGCGAGGACCGTGAGGCACGGGATGAGGATCCCGGGCAGGCGCTCGACCGCGCGGGCGAGGAGGCGCTCGACCGCGCCGCCGAGGAGGCGCTCGATCGCGCCGACGGGCAGGCTCTGGACCGCACGCCCGAGTGAGCCTCGAGCGCCCGGCGGCGCCGGGGACCGTTGCGCTCAGGCCACCTCGCCGAGCGACTGCAGGCGCGCCGGGGGACCGCTACGCTCAGGCCATCTCGCCGACCGACTGCAGGTGGACCTCACCGGCGCTCAGCGTCGTCTGACCCCCGTCGGCAAGCTCGACCACCAGGCGGCCGGTCCCGTCGATGCCGCGCGCCCGGCCCTCTCCTCCAGACCAGGTGATCTCCCGGCCCAGAAGCGCGTCGCGGGCGCGCCACGCCCTCAGCGTCGCCTCGGCCGGCTCGACCAGGCGCCGCTCGATCGCGACCAGCACGGACGAGAGGGTCGGCTCGATCGCGCTGCGCGGCAGGCCGAGCGTGGCCGCCGGCAGCGGCGAGGCCGCGTCGCGATCTCTCGCGTCGCCGAGGCGCAGCTCGTCAGGCAGCTGATCCAGCTCGACCGCGACGTTCAGCCCGATCCCCAGCACCGCCCAGCCCTCCTGCGGGCGTCCCTCGACGAGGATGCCCGCGAGCTTCGCGAGGGGCACGGCCGCGCCCGTGGCGACCACGATGTCGTTCGGCCACTTGATCGCGGCGTCCGCGCCCGCGGCGTCGCAGACCGCCACGGCGGCGATCAGAGGCAGCACGGTCGGAGGCGAGCGCAAGATCAGCGACATCAGCAGAGCGCTGCCGGCCGGCGCGCTCCAGCGACGGCCCTGCCTGCCACGTCCGGCCGTCTGCTCGGAGGCCGTCACGAGCGTGCCGTGCGGTGCCCCGGCGAGCGCGAGGGTGCGCGCGCGGTCGTTGGTCGAGTCCGTTCGGCGCAGATGCACGCGGGGATTGCCGAGCGCGCTCATCGGCGGCGCACCGTGATCTCCTCGCCGCGTCCGGCGTGCAGAAGCGCGGCCGCCGAGCCGAGGTTGACGGCCAGCGCGAGCATCGACCAGGCGTCCTCGTAGATGAGCAGCTCGCCGGCCTTGACATCGGCGAACGTGGAGGCGAAGCGGGCAGCGTGCGCCCGCCCGGCGTGGAGCACCTCCAGGAGCTCGCCGCGGGACGCTCCGAGCTCCGCCAGCTGGCCGGCCACCTCGTCGAGGATCACGTTGCCGAAGCCGTCGCAACGCAGGACATGCGCGTTCAGGACGCCGCCTTCCAGGCGCGCCGAGGGGAGATCGAGGCGGCGCAGCGCATCTACCGCGAGCGGCTCGCCGACGGCGGCCAGCGGCTCGCCGGCCGCAAGCGCACCGGCGACCGGCGCGAAGATGTCGCGGCCGTGAAAGGTGGCGGACACGGGCTGAAGCCGCTCGCGGGAGCGACCGATGTCCACCGCCTCGACGGCCCCGCCGAGCAGCTCCGCCGCGGGCATCAGGAGCCCGTTGTCGGGGCCGACGAGGAGCCGCTCCTCGCCGGCCGTGCGAATGGCGAGGGCGCGTCGCGCCAGGGGCCCCGACGCGCCGACGCCGGGGTCGACCACGGCGAGGACGACGCGCGCCGGGAGGTAGCGGAGCGACGCCCGCAGGATCGCCGCGCCTGTTCGGATGTCGTGCCGGGGGATCGAATGCGTCAGGTCGATCACCCGCGCCCTCGGGCAGCGTCGAAGCATCACTCCGTGGCACACGCCGACGAACTCGTCGAGCTGGCCGTAGTCGGAGAGGAAGGTGATGAACGGGGGGTCCACGCTGCGGACCTTCGGGTCAGGCCGGGCGCCGGGCGGCGTCGGCGAGGATCGCGTCGATGACCCCGTCGATGTCGTGACGCGGGGCCTCGACGTGGGGCTCGAGACCGTGCTCGCGCAATGTCGCGCTCGTCACCGGACCGATCGAGACGATCCGTGTCGCGGCCGAGACCGGCGAGCGCCCGTCCTTCGGCGCCGCGGCATCGAGGAAGAAACGCACCGTCGAGGATGAGGTGAAGGTGATGTAGTCGGCGTTGCGTGCCGCCTCGAGCGCGCCGCCTGTCAGCGGCTCGGCGACGGTCTCGTACAGGTCGAGCACCTCGACGGTGGCGCCGCGCTCGCGCAGCGCGTCCGGCAGCACCTCGCGGGCCTGCCGCGCACGTGCGACGAGGGCGCGGGAGACCGGGATCTCGGCCAGCGCCTGGACCAGCGACTCCGCGACGGAGCGCTCCGGAACGACGTCGGCGACGATGCCCCGCTCGGCGAGAGCTCCGGCCGTGCCCGCGCCGATCGCCGCCACGCGTGCTCCGGCGAGCGAGCGCGCGTCGCGGCCCCCCGCTGCGAGGCGTTCGAAGAGCGCGGCCACGCCGTTGACGCTGGTCAGGCAGACGAGGTCATACGGAGACGGATCGAGCGCCGGCCCCGGGAGCACTCTGACCCTGATCACCGGCGCCTGCACGACGCGAGCGCCGAGTGCCTGCAGTCCGCGCGCCAGGGTGCTTGCCTGGTCACGCGCGCGGGTGACGGCGACCGTGCGCCCGGTGAGGGGCAGGGGGTGGACCCAGGCGAGCTCCTCGGCGAGCGCCGCGACCGGGCCGACGACGGTGATCGCGGGCGCCCGGAACGCCTCCCGGCGGGCGAGCTCGGGCAAAGTGCCGAGGGTCCCGGTCAGCGAGCGCTGCGCCGGGAGCGTCCCCGCTTCGATGACGGCCGCGGGCTCCTCGCGCGGACGGCCCGCGGCGATCAGCGCCTCGGCGATCTCCGGCAGCCGGCGCACCCCCATGTAGAAGACGAGCGTTCCCGGAAAGGCGGCGAGCGCCGACCAGTCGATCGCGCGCTCCTGCTTCTCCGGATCCTCGTGCCCGGTGACGAGCGCGACGGCGCTCGCGATCCCCCGGTGGGTGACCGGAATGCCGGCATAGGCGCTCGCGGCCACTCCCGCCGTCACGCCGGGCACCACCTCGAACGGGATGCCCGCCGCGCGCAGCGCCAGCGCCTCCTCGCCGCCGCGTCCGAAGACGAACGGGTCGCCGCCCTTCAGCCGGACGACGATCTTCCCGGCGCGGGCCCGGTCGACCATCAGCGCCTCCGTCTGCTCCTGGGGCACCGAGGCCGCGCCTCCCTCCTTGCCGACGAACAGCAGCTCCGCGCCGTCGCGCGCGCCGTCGAGCGCCGCGTCGGGGATCAGCCGGTCGTAGAGGATCACGTCGGCCGCGGCGATGAGCTCGAGCGAGCGGACGGTCAGCAGGCCGGGGTCGCCCGGCCCGGCCCCAACGAGGTACACGCGTCCGCTCACGCGGTGGCGATCTCCTCGGCCCGTGCGAGCAGCTCGCCGGCGCCCGCGAGCTTCAGGCGCTCGGCCACCAGCCGAGCGAGAGCCTCCGGCTGCCCCAGCCGGCCCCGGAGCTCGTCGCTGACCCAGGCCGAGCCGTCGGGCAGGCCAACCCAGGCGCTGAGCAGCAGCCCGTCCTCGCCGTCGGGGGCGGCGTGGGCGCCGAGTGGGGTGTTGCAGCTCGCCGCAAGCTCCGCCGCCAGGGCGCGCTCGGCGCGCAGCGCGCAGAAGCTCACCCGGTCGGTGATCGCGGCGACGGCAGCTCGTGCCCGGGCGTCGTCGGCGCGTCCCTCGAGGGCGAGGATCCCCTGGCCTGGAGCCGGGACGAAGCGTCCGAGCTCGAGGTTCCCGCCGATCTCAGAGGCGCGGCCGAGGCGCTCGAGGCCAGCCCGTGCGAGGACGATCGCGTCGAGCCCTTCGTCGGGATCGGCGAGCTTGCGCAGGCGCGTGTCGACGTTGCCTCGCAGCGAGACGACGTCGAGATCCTCGCGAGCCGCGCGCAGCTGCGCCATGCGCCGGATGCTGCTCGTGCCGACCCGCGCCCCAGCGCCCAGCGCCTGCAGTCCGGAGGATCCGCAGATCACGTCCTCCGCCGGCGCCCTCGCCGGCGCCCCATGCAACGAGAGCCCCTCGCCCAGCTCGCCGGGAACGTCCTTCGCCGAGTGCACGGCGAGATCGATCTCGCCGGCGACGAGCGCCTGCTCCAGCTCGGCCACCCAGCGCGACTTGTCCTCGCCGGTGGCGCCGCGGTCACCCCGCGTCACGATCGGGACGATCTCGCCGCCGCCGAGCGCTTGGACGATCAGCTGCGCCTGCGCGAGCGCGAGCGCGCTGCGCCGGGTGCCGATCCGCATCAGCGCTCGCGACGGCGGCGAAGGTCATGCACCTCCGCCAGCTCCGCCGACGGCGGCTCCTGGGGCGTCGCGTCGTCGCGCAGCCCGAACAGCTCGCGCGCGAGCTCGAGGCTCCCGTGCCCGTGGTCGGCTCCCAGGCTGCGCAGGCGGATGGTGGGCTCGTGCAGCAGCCGGCTCATCACGGCGCGCGCGATCGCCTCGATGCGCGCCAGGTCCCGCTCGGAGGCCGACTCCCAGTGGCCGGAGTTCTCGGCCAGCACCTGCTCGACCAGCGAGTTGCCGTGCTCACGCAGCGCCGCAACCGTCGGCAGCGCGTCCGCGTTGCCGAGCCAGCGCGCGAAGCGGTGGATCTCCTCCTCGACGATCTCGAGCGCGCGTGGCAGCTCCTCGGCGCGTGTGTTGAGGTTACGCGCGACGACGGCCTGCAGGTCGTCGATGTCGTACAGGCTCGCACCCTCGAGCTCGGCACAGGCGGGGTCGATGTCGCGCGGCACGGCGATGTCGATCAACAGCAGCGGACGTCCGAGCCGCTCACCCATCACGAGCTCGAGCTCCTCGCGCCCGACGATCGGGTGCGGGGAGGAGGTCGAGGAGAGCACGATGTCGGCCAGCAGCAGCTGATCCGGCAGTTTGTCGAGCCCGACGACCGATCCGCCGAAGCGCCGCGCCACGCTGAGCGCGCGGTCGGCGTGCCGGTTGGCGACGAACACCGTGTCAGCACCCCGGTCGGCCAGCGCCTGCGCCATCAGCTCGCTCGTCTCGCCGGCGCCGAGGATCACCACATGGCGTCCCTCGAGTCCCTCGAGCACGCTGAGGGCGAGGTCGACGGCCACTGACGGGATGCTCACGCGGCTTGCCCCGATCTCGGTCTCCGAGCGCACCCGCTTGCCCGTGGTCAGCGCGGCGGCGAACAGGCGATTGGTCAGCGGCCCCGTGCACCCGGCACGCATCGCCGCCTCATGTGCACGCCTCACCTGGCCCTGGATCTCGGCCTCGCCGACGATCATCGACTCGAGCCCCGCGGTCACGCGGTAGAGCTGGCGCGCGGCATCGCAGTTGCGCGGCGAGTAGATCGCCTCGGCCAGCTCGGTGGGGCGGATCGAGGCGCGGCGCGCGAGCAGGCCGAGCACGTCTGACTCGGCGCGGACCGGGTCGCCCACGACGAGGTAGATCTCGGTGCGGTTGCAGGTCGAGATGACGACCGCCTCGTTGACCTCCTCGGTCGCCGTCGCCTGCGTGGCGAACTCGCTCGCTTCTCGCTCGCTGAAGGCGAGCCGCTCGCGCAGCGCGACCGGCGCCGTCTTGTGCGATACCCCGAGCGCCAGCAGCTCGTTCATGCCGGCGTCGACTCCCTGGTGGGATCCTCGTGCGCGCTCTGAGGGCCGGGCGCGTGATCGGAGATCTCGAGCAGCTCCCCGAGCTCGCGCTCGATCCTTGCGAGGCGGATCGCCATGATCGCGACGTAGATCAGCACGAGCGCGAACAGCACGACGTAGGCGCCCGCCACATACTTGCCCGCCTCATGCAGCGGCAGCGCCGGGAGCACAGCGAGGACGCCGTCCATCAGAGCCCATCCCTTGCGCTCGCGCCGTGTGCCGTCATCATCGCGGCCGGCTGCAGCGTGCTCGGCGCGGCGCTGCGCCCGCGTCGCTCCGGCGCCGCGCTCGCGTCCTCGGCGGCGAGCCTGCGACGGAGCGCCCGCAGCTGGGCGCGGGCGTGCTTGGCCGTGAGCTCGTACTTGCAGAGGGTCGCGTAGAGGAGCGCGATCGCCGCCAGCGAGATGACGAAGGTGAGAGCCATCGGCCCGGGGAGGTTCGAAGTGCCTCCCAGCACCCGCGGGTGCACGTAGGCGGTCGAGAGGCGCACCGCGATGAAGTTCATTGGCACGAAGGCGCCGGCGGTGATCGCGAACACCGACGCATAGCGCGCCTGGCGCTCGGGATCCTCGATCGCGAAGCGCAGCGGCTGGTAGGTGGCGTAGAGCAGGAAGACGATCAGGAACGACACGAGCGTGGGCTCGTCCCAGACCCACCAGTGCCCCCACGAGCCCTTCGCCCAGATCGAGCCGGTGATCAGGGTCCCGACGCCGAAGATGAGGCTCATGTGGATGAGCACGTAGGAGCGCATGTCCCACTTCGCGTCGCGGGTGCGCAGGTGCTGGATCGCGAGGATGCCGCCGGCGACGAAGCCGCACAGCGACACGATCGCGAGCGGCACGTGGACGTAGAAGATCTTCTGCAGGAAGCCCTGTTCGGCTTCGAGCGGCGCATAGAAGAAGACGAGCGCAAGCGCGGCGGTCATGGCGAGGACCGTCGAGATGCTGAGGGCGCGCAGACCCTTGCCGTACATGGGTTTGTCTAGTCCTCCACGAGGAAATCGAACAGGGCGTAGGCGATCAGCCCGAACAAGAGATCATAGAGCCCCAGCGTCAGCAGCCAGCGGCCCGAGCAGGTCCCGCGCTCGGGTGCGCACCGCCAGCGCCGCGACGAGCGTGCCGATCGCGGCGACGCCGAGGTCGCCGAGCGCGAGCGGTGCGAGCAGGCCCGGCAGCGCCTGTCCCAGCGAGGGACCGAGCAGGAGCAGCGCAAAGGCCGGCACCGCCACGAGCTCGAGCACCACCAGGTAGGCGAGCAGCGTGAGCGCCTTGGCGACGAGCATCGCCGTGCGGTCCACGGGCGCGAGCAGGAAGCCGTCGAAGCCGCCCTCCTCAGCGTCGGCGACGAACAGCCGGTTGATGCCGAGGATCGCCGCGAACAGCAGCGTCACCCACAGGATCCCGGCGGCGAGGTCGCCTTCGACGACGTTGCGGTTGAGCGCGAAGTGGAACACGACGAAGGTCGTGACCGCGAACAGCGACATGCCGGGCACGGACTCCAGCGTGCGCAGCTCGACGAGCAGCTCCTTGCGCAGCAGCGCCCCCACCGTGCGCCTCACCAGTACAGCTCCATCATCACCGGTACAGCTCCGCGATCTCGGCGCGGTCGACCTCCGCTGCGCGCCGGAGCAACGTCGCGCGGCCCCCGCGCAATCCGAGCACCACGTCCGCCTCGGCCAGGCCACCGCTCGGATCGTGGCTGCAGATCACGCGCGTGCGCCCCGAGGCGGAGCCGATCAGCGGCGCGACCAGCTCGACCGCCGCCGGGTCGAGGTTGGCGTGCGGCTCGTCGAGCAGCAACAGCTCGGGCGCGTGGAGCACCGTCCGCGCGACGGCGACCCGCTGGACCATGCCGCGCGAGAGCGTGCGCAGCGGCTCGCGCGAGCGGCCGTCCATCCGCACCAGCTCGAGCAGCTCGTGCACGCGCTGATCGCCGACGTCGTGCAGGCGGGCGTGATAGCGGAGGTTCTCGTAGGCCGTCAGCTCGCGGTACAGGAGCGGCTCGTGGCCGAGCAGGCCGAGCCGTCCCCGCACCGCCCAGGCTTCGTCGGGCAGGCGCGCGCCCAGGACGCGGACGCTGCCGCCGTGGGGGCGCAGCAATGTCGCCAGCACCCTCAGCAGCGTCGTCTTGCCCGCGCCGTTGGGGCCGAAGACGACGAGCGTCTGACCCTCCTGCAGCGAGAGCGATACCTCGCTCAGGGCCTCCCTTTCGCCGTAGCGCCGAGCGAGGCGCTCGACCTCGACCGCCGGCACGCTCAGGCTCTCGACACCTGCATCGAGTGCGCGCTCTGCGCTCGCTCGATCAGCTCGCGCACGGCGTCCTCGTCCCCTTCGCGAAGCAGCTCCACGGGATCGGGCCTGCCGCCGACGATGCCCTCGAAGAACTCCTTGCGGTCCTGGTAGGTCGGCAGCGTGCTCTTCGCCCATCCGCGAACCTCGTTGAGCAGCACCGCCAGTCGCGCGTACGGCTCGCCGAACTGGCCTTCGATCTCGCGCTTCATGCGCTTGGCCAGCGCGGGCGAGGCGCCGGCGGTGGAGATCGCGATCGCGAGCGGCCCTGTTCTCACGATCGCCGGCAGGATGAAGTTGCACAGCGGCGGCACGTCGACGACGTTGACGAGCATCGCTCGGCGCTCTGCGTCGTCGTAGACCGCGACGTTCGTGTCCGTGTCGTTCGTGGCGGCGATCACGATGAAGACGCCCTCGAGATCGGACGCGCCGCCGTAGCCGCGCTGCTCCCAGCGGATCGAGCCCTCGCGAGCGTACTCCCGGAGCTCGGGCTCGGCCGCGGGCGCGATCAGCGTCACGTCACCACCGCACGCGAGCAGCCCCTCGACCTTCTCGAGCCCCACCGACCCGCCGCCCACGACCACGCAGCGGCGGCCCACGAGCCTCAGGCATGCGATGTAGAAGGGGGTGTCGAGCATCCCCTGGACGCAGCTCTGGTCGCAGATCCCCCTGCGAAGCTGGCAGACGCACTCCTTGCCAGCGTAGGCTTGGGCGGGCATGAATCAAGCGTAGCTGCAACCTCGCCGCCCGGCCGGTCTGCGACCTCGCCGCCCGGCCGCTCGTCTAGGACTTCGGGACGCCCCGTCCGAGCGCGCGGGCTCCGGCTCGCGCGAGCGACAGCGCGCCGCTGCGCCAGGCGTCGTGGCGGTCGATCTCGCGGCCCGAGCGCAGCTTCGCCACGGCGCGCGCCGCGCGTGTCGTGGCTTCGTCGTAGGGGCCCCACCACAGCCCTCGGGTCGCGGGCGGGTCCCAGGTGATGAGCTTCTCCTGCGCGCAGGCCCGCAGCCCCGCCTCGCCTAGCGTGCGCCCGAGCCCGCCTCCGGCGGCGGCCCCCCACGGTCCGCGCGAGACGGTCGGCGCCGGGAGGTGATCGTTCAGCCAGACCATCCCGGCATGCAGCTCACGGGCGATCCTCAACCCCTGGTACCGGTCTGCCGTCCACACCGATGCGCCGAGGCCGTAGTCGCTGTCGTTCGCCAGACGGATCGCCTCATCCACCGAGTCCACGGGGGCGACGACGAGCACGGGGCCGTCGATCGGCTCACGCGCGAGCCGCGTCTGCGCACCGGCTCCCGTGATCACCGCCGGGGCGTAGAAGGCGCCCCCGGTCGTTCCCGGCGGCGTGACCGGGCCACCGCAGTGCAGCGTCGCCCCGCGCTCGACGGCTTCCCGGACGACGTCGGTCAGGTACTCGACGCGGCGAGCGGACGCGAGCGGCCCGACCTGCACGCGTGGGTCGCGAGGGTCCCCGACGGCGAGCGCCCGCGCCCCGCCGACCAGTTCGCCGAGAAAACGCGAGTAGACCTCGCGCGCGACGTACACGCGCTCGATCGACCCGCGCGCCTGGCCCGCTCCCGCACAGCCCGCCCAGAGCGCGCAGCCGACGGCGCGGGGCAGGTTGGCGTCGGCGAGCACGAGCATCGCGTCCTTGCCGCCGAGCTCGACCGTCACCTCCTTCTCGCGTGAGACGCAGGCGCGCGCGACCGCGCGGCCGACGGAGGGCGAGCCGGTGAAGAGCACCTTGCTGACGGGCGATTGAGCGAGCGCCACGCCGACTTCGGCGCCGCCGTGGGCGATCCGCACGAGCCCCTCGGGAAGGCCCGCGCGAGCCAGCACGCGAGCGATCTGCTCGCCGGCCAGCGCCGAGCGCAGCGCCGGCTTGAAGACGATCCCGTTTCCCGCCAGCAGCGCGCCGGCGATCTGCCCGAGCGGCTGGGCGAATGGCGCGCTCCCGGCGCCGATGACCCCGACGACCCCATAGGGCTCATACGCGATGCGCGCCCGCTTGAGCAGGGACATCGAGCGGCTGATCCCGACCCGCCTGGCGCCGAGCACCTTCGCTCCGTCGTCAGCGATCCAGATCAGCGCGTCGATCGCCGCGAGCAGCTCGAGCGCCGCGATCTCACCGCGCGGGCGGCCCTGTTCGAGCGCCAGCGCCGTCTCGAGCTGGTCGAAGTCGTCGATCACCGCCTGTGCCATGCGGCGCATGTACCGCGCGCGGTCCTGGACGCGGAGCAGCGCCCACAGCGGCTGCACCTTGGCGGCGGCTTCGACGACCGAGTCGACTCGCTCGGGGGGTGTCGTGATCACGCTGCCGAGCGCGTCCCCGGAGATGGGGTCGCGTACGAGATGGCTCTGACGCGCGGCCGGATCCTCGTAGGTGATGCTCATCGCGCAGCGATTATCGCGGCTCGCGCCCACGCGCCCGGCGGACCGCCTCCAGGCGCAGCGCGAGCTCCCTCTCGGCCTCGTCGGGGTCGTAGAACCGCTCGCCGACGACGCCCTCGGGAAGCAGCTCCTGGGATGAGACGTGGCCCGGATGCCCGTGCGGGTTCTCATAGCCCCCTCGGTCCTGGCCGGGCCTGGGGCCCGAGCGCAGCCAGCCGGGCACCGCGCCGGCTCCGTGCTCGCGCACGTGACGCTGTGCCGCGGACAGCGCGCGGCCGGCGGCGTCGGACTTGGGCGCCAGGGAGAGGTAGATGGCCGCCTGGGCGAGCGCATAGCGCGCTTCGGGCATGCCGACGTGCTCGACGGCCTGCGCGGCGGCGGTGGCGAGCGACAGCGCGGCCGGGTCCGCGTTGCCGATGTCCTCGGAGGCGAGGATGACCATGCGGCGGACGATGAAGCGCGGGTCCTCTCCTCCCTCCAGCATCAGGGCGAGGTAGTAGAGCGAGGCGTCCGGATCCGATCCGCGTGTCGCCTTGATCCAGGCGGAGGTGTAGTCGTAGTGGAGGTCGCCCTTCTTGTCATAGAGGATCGCCCGGCGTTGCAGCGCGTCCTCTGCGCGCGCCAGCGTGACCCGCTCCTCGCCGAGCTCGCCGGCGGTTGCCGCGGCGAGCTCGAGCGCGTTGAGCGCGGTCCGCGCGTCGCCTTCGCTGCGGGCCGCGAGGAACTCGAGCGCGTCATCGTCGATCGCGATCCCGACCGCGGCGGCCCGGCGCAGGACGGAGGCCACCTCCTGCGCGCTGAGCGCTCGCAACGCGTACACCCGCAGGCGGGAGAGCAGCGCGCCGATCACCTCGAACGCCGGGTTCTCGGTCGTGGCGCCGATCAACGTCACGAGACCATCCTCGACAGCGGGCAGGAGCGCGTCCTGCTGGGCCTTGTTGAAGCGGTGTATCTCGTCGAGGAACAGAACCGTTCCCGGACCGCCGGTCGCACGCCTGTGCGACGCCCGGTCGATCACCTGGCGAACCTCGGCCCGGCCCGCCTGCACCGCGCTCAGCTCTTCGAAGGCCGCATCCGAGCGCTCGGCGACGATCCGCGCCAGCGTCGTCTTCCCCGACCCGGGAGGGCCGTAGAGCACCATCGAGTGGGGACGTCCCTGCTCGATGGCCGTTCTCAGCGACGAGCCCTCCGCGAGCAGGTGGGACTGGCCGACGAAGTCCTCGAGCCCCCTGGGGCGCATCCTCACCGCCAGCGGTCGCGCCCCATCGGCCACGGGCGTCCGCTGCGACTCCTCGTCGCCGTGCTCGCCGGGGCTGTCGTCGAAAAGCGTGTTCATGACCCGAGTATCGCTGCTCAGCTAGTGACAAAGGGTACAAACACGCCGGTAGCCGTGGACCGGCGTACCGGGGTGTGCGGCTGTTTACAATTAACCGCTGCAGGTTGGGGACCGGGACACGTCGAACATGCATATCCGGTGTTTCCCAGTCATCCAGCCTTGCGCGCCGCGACGCGGAGCGTGCGCAGATGAGCGCCGCCGCTGAGTTGCTGCCAGGGCCTGGAGGCGGCCTTGCGATTCCCGATGCGGGCGTCGAGTTCAGCGCTCGCACGCCGCTGCAGCTGTTCTGGTCGCGCCTGCGGCGCGATCGGG
>DASZIU010000011.1:0-10231 GCA_035948815.1 Solirubrobacteraceae bacterium
GCATCCCTTCCGCAGGTCGAGCGTGATCACCTCGAGTCCGTCGGCCGCCAGGCGCTCGGCGATCGCCGCGCCGATCCCGCGTGCGGCTCCGGTCACGAGCGCCCTGCGTGACTCGGTCACAATTCAGGCCTGATCGGCATCGAAGGAGGGAACGATGACAGACCGCTGGTTTTCCGAGGAGGAGCTCGAGCAGCTCTCCCGGCCCACGATGGACCGCGCGATCGAGGCGATCGACGCCGGTGAGCTCGCAGAGGCCAGGCGCCTCTGCGGCGAGATGAAGCACGAGTGGCAGATGCTGCACGACCTGATGGCCTCCGGCGTCCTCGACCTCGTCTCGTTCATCCAGCAGCGACTCGGCGAGGGTGCCGTCGCCGAAGCGTGGGAGGAGGGCATGAGCCGCGGCTGGCGCCGCCACCACGATGCGATCGTCGCGCTCGACCGGCGCGATCTCGTCGAGCTGCTGGCCGCCACATGGCGCGCTCACTCGTGCTCGGGCGTCGGCCCGAACCCCGGCAGCTTCACGATCACCGAGGACGAGGAGAAGGTGACCTTCACGATGAACCCGTGCGGCTCCGGCCAGCGGCTCGTCCGCAACGGCCACTACGAGGACCTCCCCGACGGGGGTCGAACCCGCGAGGCACACGACTGGTCCTTCGGCCGCGAGGGCTTCCCGCTCTACTGCACGCACTGCAGCTTCATGAACGAGTCGCTGCCGATCCAATGGTCGGGCTATCCGCTGTATCCCTCCGACCCTCCGGAGGACTACTCGACGGATCCCTGCACCTGGTACTGGTACAAGGACCCCGACGCGATCCCCGATCGACACTACACCCGCTATGGGGCGGTCAAGCCGGCTGCGCCTGAGGGCGGCGGCGGGCGGGCAACGCGGCCGATCCCGCCGTCGGGCAACTAGGGCACGATCACGTTCTCGGGGTTCGGCTGCTGGGAGGCGGGCGCCTGGCTGTAATCGCCGAAGGCACCGTCCCGGCGACTCACCGCTGCGCCCACGCCCTCGCCGGAGGCCAGGTCGATGAAGCCCTTCGCCTCGGGGGTGTTGCGCATCAGGCCGTCGAGGATCGGTCCCAGCAGCTGGGTCGAGGAGAGCCCCATGTTCTCGTAGGCCTGGTTGACGATCAGCTTCATCGCGGTCAGCTGCGAGAGCGGGATCGTCGCGAGCTCGGAAGCGCGCCTTGACACCTCCTGCTCGAGCTCCGCGAACGGCACGGCCGCGTTGATCAGCCCCGCCTGCACCGCTTCGACGCCCGACAGCGGCTTGCCCGTCAGCGCGTATTCCTTCGCCCTCGTCAGCCCGAGCCGGTACAGCCACATACCGGTCAGGTAGCAGCCCCACATGCGCGAGTAGGGAGTCCCGATCCGCGCGTCCTCGCTGGCGATCACCAGATCGGCGCACAGCGCCATGTCGCTGCCGCCGCCGACACACCAGCCGTGAACCTGCGCGATCACCGGCTTCGTCGAGCGCCAGATGCTCATGAACTTCGGGACGGCACCCTGGCTCTGCGAGGTCGCGAGCGCAAAGTCCTTGCCGGCGTCCCACGCGCCGTCGGTCGTGAGCGCCTCATCCCAGTGGTGGAAGCCACCGCCGAAGTCAAAGCCCGCGCAGAAGGCCCGTCCGGCGCCGCGCAGCACGATCACCTTCACGCCCGGGTCGGCGACGGCGCGATTGACGGCCGCCTCAAGCTCGTCCGGCATCGGCGGCACGATCGTGTTCAGGCGCTCGGGCCGGTTCAGGGTGATCGTCGCCACCGAGTCGGCGGCGTCATAGAGCAGGGTCTCGTAGGGCATCGGGCCTCCTCGTGATCGACGGACGGCTGTCGTGTCCGGCGCAGCCTCGCGCATCTCGCCCCGGGACGCGACCGGCGCCGCACGAGGCCGGCGGGCTTGGCGAGCGGGGCGAGCCGCTCACCTGCGACCGGACAGCACATCGACCAGCCGCCCGAGCCGCGAGCCACGTCCGCTGCGGCGCTCGTCGCGGTCGGCTCGACGGTAGAGCGAGTAGACCGAGTGGATCGCCGCCCAGCGGAGCGGCTCGGGCTCCCATCTGCGAGGAGCACGCCCCACCCAGGGCAGGCTCGTCAGCTCGCTCGGCTCGCCGAGGATCAGATCGCGCAGGGTGCGGCCGGCCAGGTTCGAGGCGGCGACTCCCTCGCCGACGTATCCACCCGCCCAGGCCAGGCCGGTAGCGGGATCGGCATCGACGGAGATGCACCAGTCCCGCGGGACTCCGAGCACTCCCGACCAGGCGTGCTCCAGCTCGACGCCGGCGAGCGCGGGAAACATCTCGACCAGCTTCGCGCGAAGGCTCGCGATCGTGCTCTGCGCGGTCTCGCCCGAGACGTCGGCGCGCGAGCCGAAGCGGTAGGGGACACCGCGACCCCCGATCGCGATCCGCCCATCCTCGGTGCGCTGGAGGTAGACGTACACGTGAGCGCCGTCGCTCAGCACCTCGCGGCCCTCCCAGCCGATCTCCCGCCAGACGGCCTCGGGCAGCGCCTCGGTGATGACCATCGAGCTGTTCATCGGCACGAGCGCACGGCGCAGCCCGGGCAGCGCGGCGGTGTATCCCTCGGTTGCCCGGACGACCCAGCGGGCGCTCACGCTCCCGGTGCTGGCGAGCGCCCGCCGCGGGCCGATCTCGGTGACGCCCGTGCCCTCGTGGATCACCACTCCGAGCCGCTCGACCGCGTCGGCGAGGCCGACGACGAGCTTCGCCGGATGCACGCGGGCGACGTGCGGGCTGAAGCTGGCGCCCCGCGCGCCGGCGACGCGCAGGCGCTCCGACAGCTCGCCTGGGCTCAGCTCGCGCAGGTCCTCCTCGCCCAGCCCACGCTCGCGGCTGCCCCGGACGTCCTCGCGCAGCCGTCCGGCCTGGGCGTCGTTCAGCGCGACCTGGAGGTGGCCCCCCTTGACGAAGTCCGCCGCGATCGACTCCCCCGCGAGCACGCCCGCGATCTCCTCGACGGTCTCGAACATCGCCCGCTGCAGAGCGAGGTAGCCCCGCTGACCGCCGCGGCGCTCATACACGCGCGCAGGGCCTGAGAAGAACCCGGAGACCCAGCCCCCGTTGCGCCCCGACGCGCCATAGCCCGCGAGCTCGCGCTCGAGCACGACGATCTCGAGCGTCGGATCGGCTCGCTTGAGGTAATACGCCGTCCACAGGCCCGTGTAGCCGGCTCCCACGATCACGACGTCGGCCTCGACGGGCCCCTCGAGCGGCGGCCGCGTCCGGCGCGCGCCACCCAGCGACCGCCACCAGAAGCTGAGCTCGCCCGTTCCCACGCCTGCGAGCGTAGCCGTGCAAACCAGCCCCGCGCCTGGCGCGTCAGGCATCGGAGGGTTATCATCGCGCAGGGCTGCCCGGCAGATCGCGAGCGCGTGCTGCTTGGCAGGGGTGAAAGGATAGGAGAGGCTATGGAGGCCGCAGTACGGGAGTCCACCGCTCGAAGGCCTGCAGCGGCCAGCGCCGCGACGCTCGCCGAGGCGTTCCGCATCACGGCCACCGAGCGCGCCGATGAGGTTGCGATTCGCACGCGGGGTGACGCCTTCACGATCACCTGGTCAGAGCTCCGCGACCGGGTAGACGCGCTGGCGGGCGGCCTCGCTGAGCTCGGCCTGGAGCGCGGTCAGACGATCGCGCTGATGATCGGCAACCGCCCGGAGTTCCACATCTGCGACCTCGCGGCGATGATGCTCGGCGCGACGCCGTTCTCGATCTACGCGACCTACACGGCCGAGCAGATCAGCTATCTCGTCGCCGACGCCGACGCGCACATCCTGATCTGCGAGCAGAAGTTCCTGCCCCAGGTGCTCGAGGCGCGCGAGCAGCTTCCGGCGCTCGAGCACGTGATCGTCGTGGACGGCGAGCCACCGGCCGGGACGATCGCGCTGTCTGACGTCGAGGGCTCGAACCCCGAGTTCGACATCGACGCGTCGGTGGCGCAGATCAAGCCGACGGACGTGCTCACGCTGATCTACACCTCCGGCACGACGGGACCGCCGAAGGGCGTGCAGCTGATTCACCGCAACCTGCTCGCGGCAGTCGAGGGCCTCGACGAGCTGATCGAGTTTCCCGAGCACGGGCGCGTCATCTCCTGGCTGCCGAGCGCGCACGTCGCCGAGCGCAACGCCCACCACTACCTCCCGATCGTCTTCGGCCTGCAGATCACCTGCTGCGAGGACCCGCGCGAAGTGCTCGCCTACCTGCCCGAAGTGAGACCGAGCTGGTTCTTCGCCGTACCCCGCATCTGGGAGAAGCTGAAGGCCGGTCTGGAGACGATGGTGGCGTCGCAGCCGCAGGCCGAGCGCGAGAAGCTCGAGCGTGCCCTGCAGGCGGCGATCGAGAAGGTGCGTCTCGAGCAGCTCGGCGAACCCGTGCCGGCCGAGCTTGCCGAGCAGGTGGCGACGGCGGATGAGGAGATCTTCGCCGGGCTGCGGGCGATGCTCGGCCTCGACCAGGTCGAGGCGATCAACGTCGGCGCCGCCCCGACACCGATCGAGGTGCTCGAGTTCTTCCACGCGATCGGCCTGCCGCTGGCCGAGCTCTGGGGGATGAGCGAGACCTGCGGCGCGGGCGCGGTGAACCCGAACGCCAAGATCAAGATCGGCACCGTCGGGCCGCCCGCGCCGGGCATCGAGATCAAGCTCGACAGCGACGGGGAGGTCCTCGTCAAGTCCGACGTCGTGATGATCGGGTACCGCAACATGCCGGAGAAGACGCGCGAGACGTTCACCGAGGACGGCTGGCTGCGGACCGGTGACATCGGCGCCTTCGACGACGACGGCTATCTGAGGATCGTCGACCGCAAGAAGGAGATCCTCATCAGCGCGGCGGGAAAGAACATGTCACCGGCGAACATCGAGGCCACACTGAAGACGGCGTCGCCGCTGATCGGCCAGGCCTGCTGCATCGGAGACGGCCGCCGCTACAACTCGGCGCTGATCATCCTGGACGCCGACTTCGCGCCGGCCTGGGCACAGAAAGAGGGGATCGCGGACACCTCGTTGGCGTCGCTGGCGAGCGAGCCGCGCGTGCTCGAGGCGGTGCAGGAGGGAGTCGACGCCGCCAACGCCAAGCTCGCCCGCGTCGAACAGATCAAGAAGTTCCACGTCGTCCCGGGCGATTGGCTGCCCGGCGGCGACGAGCTGACGCCGACGATGAAGCTCAAGCGCAAGCCGATCGCCGAGAAGTACGCCGCGGAGATCGAGGCGATGTACACCGGTTGAGGGCGCGCCGGCCGCGCGCGCGGCTCGGCGTTGGCGCCCCTAGCCGCCGCCCGCGAGCCCCTGGCGGGCCCGGAAATCGGCGGTCGTGTTCGCTTGCGGAAACGGCGAGTCCGGGACCGGCATCCCGAGCGCGGCGCAGAGGGGCCCCCAGCCCTCGGTCGGGCGCCATTCGAGCAGGCGCTCCCGGGGCACGGTCCGGCGTACCTCCTCGTTGTGTCGCTCGTATGCCGCGACCGCCGCGTCGCGGTCGCTCCAGTCGGGCGTGAATCGCGCGGTCATCATCTCCGCGACCATCGACCGGCGTCGCATCGTCGACGGGTCGCCGACCGGGACCTCCCCGCTGATCGTCGGCACGATTGTCTGGCGCATGCTCTCCCACCACGTCTGCGGCGAGTCGCGCACCGAGAGCAGCACGAGCGCGCGCGGGTTGGCCTCGGCGAGCTCGCGCCAGAAGGCGGCCGCGGGCCAGTCGACGCTCGCGATGTATTCGCGCAGAAAGGAGCCCCAGTCGACCGCCTCGCCGCGGACGGCGGCCTGCCAGATGGGCATGTCCTGAGCGCGCTCGGCGAGCTCGAACATGTGGTAGCAGCGGCCGCCGAGAAGCTGCTCGAGCGCCACCTTCAGTGAGTTGGTTCCGGTGCGGCCGAGGCCGGCGCCGACGACTGCCAGGGTGCCCATCTGCCAACGAAAATAGCTTGGGCGCGGTCCCGGGGGGAGAAAAAGACGCACGCCCAAGCTCAACTTGGGGCGGCCCCGCCGCCCGCCCCCCAGGAGGTGAAGGGCTGGTGGGCGAGGCGCCCCGCTCATCACAGAACCCGCGAGACGGGGGGGCACGGGGCTCTGCGTCGCCCCCTTTCTACCCGTAGGCCCCCGGCGCAAACACCACCTAGACGACACTCATCGAATATGCGAACCGGGCCCGCTCCAGTTGCTCAAACCTCGACGCCCTGTTCTGCGCCCGGACGCCTACACAGGGAGCAATCCGGAGCGGTTCCCCTGACCCGGTCGGGCCCTCGGGGGGAGGCCCACAGTGCTGCTACCCGGCTGCCGGGCCGTGGAAACGGCGGGACGGTCGCCAGGCCGGCATAGATCGCCGCCCGGCGGGTAGTGGTGACGGGAAGCTCGCGAGGGTGTTCATTGGCAGCCCTCGCGGGTGGCGGTGAGACAGGGAAAGGGCCCGCGCGAGCGGGCCCTGACCCTTTCGGGGCTCGTTGTGCAGGCGAGCGAGGAGCCGCCGCTCGCCCGCCGGCCGCACACATCGGGGAGTCCGCTGGCGCCCCGGCCCTTGCCCTTGGCCGAGATCGACCTACACTTTCGTGCATGGCCGGTACCACGCGCGAGATCGCGCGCGCTGAGTGGAAAGGTTATTTCGACGATTTCAGCCGGGAGCTGCCCGATCTGCGTGCCACCGTCGAAGTCGCGGGCAGGGAGATCGGCGCGCAGGTCGAGGCCGAGAATCCCCGCCTGACGGGGATCACCTACGACGACGGCGACGACATCGTCGTCATCGCGCTCGATGCGCCGGGGGAAGTCCTCGAGAACGTCGAGCACGTCGTCTACCACCCTCAGAAGATCTACGTCGAGGAGGAAGACGACGTGACGGTGTTCGACATCGAGGACTCCGAAGAGCAGAAGACTCTCGTCCGGCTCGAGCCTGCGCCGTGAAGGTGCTCTAGCCGCCGTGGCGCGTCAGCCCGTCCACCTGTCCATCCCTGAGCGGGTGCCGGCGGGAACGGAGGCCGACGGGGATGGCATCGTCATCGGAGGCGGTCCCGCGACGGTCGACCTCTACATCGACTTCATCTGCCCCTTCTGCCGCCAGTTCGAGGAAGCCTCCGCGTCCGTGCTGGCGGCGATCGTCGCCGCGAACGCGGCGAGCCTCGTCTACCACCCGCTCGGGTTCCTCGACCGGCTGTCGAGCACCGGCTACTCGTCGCGCGCGGCGGCCGCCTCGGGCTGTGCGTCAGACGGGAACAAGTTCATCGAGTACAAGGACGTCCTCTTCCGCAACCAGCCGGAGGAGGGGGGAGCGGGGTTGAGCGACGCCGAGCTTGCGGAGCTGGGTCTCGCGCTCGGTCTCGACCCGGGCCTCGAGCGCTGTATCGGCGAGGGCCGATACCTCGAATGGGTCGCCTACGTAACGGCCCGCGCAACGGAGCGCGGAGTGAGCGGCACGCCCACCGCCTTCGTCGACGGCGTTCCGGTCCCCGCCGACGGCCGCACGATCGCCGCCGCGGTGAAGGGCCACACGCCATAGCGCGATGACCGGCGAGCACCTCGAGGTCGATCCGGTCGCGGGCGAGCGGCCGCCGACCTAACGCCCGAGTTGCTCGTAGCGGGCCTGCTCCTCGGCCGTCCGTTCTGCCCAGGGGATGATCTCGAGGCGGCCGTCGGGAATCGGCTGGCCACTCTCGACCGACAGTCCGTAGGTTCCTTCCGCGAGTCGCCGCTCCGCGCGTTCGACGGCCTCGAGCTCTTCGGTGAGCCGCTCCGCCAGACCTTCCCCGAGCTCTGCTTCGAACAGGTCCGCGCCCGCGTCTGACTGCTCGAACGGGTCGGGGTCCTCGTCGGATTCGCGGCGGCGCAGATCCTCCAGAGCGCCGTCGAGGCGCGCGTGCTCACGTTGCAGCAGCTCCCGTGCGCGATCGAGGTCCATCCGATCAGTATGGATGCGCGGCGCCCGAGCGGAGTTCTCCTCGGGCCGCTGGAGCGCCGCGCCGAGCCGGCGTGCCGGCTCGGGCGGGGTCGGGCGTAGGATCTCGCCGAGCGGGCGGCCGCCGGGGGCCGCGACCGCAGCGGTGCCGGTGGCGGTGTGGCTGGGCCGCCGCGACGGTCGATCGTCACGGACCGGCTACCGACAGGAGGGGCAGGATGGCGACCATCACCGATTACGAGTCAGGCGAGGTCGAGAGCGCGAACGCCTCGGGGCGCACGCCGGTTGTCTTCGTGCACGGCCTCTGGCTGCTGCCAAGCAGCTGGGATCGATGGACCGCGGTGTTCGAGGAGGCGGGTTATGCGACCGTCAAGCCGGGATGGCCGGACGACCCGCAGACCGTCGAGGAAGCGAACGCCAACCCGTCGGCGTTCGCGGGCAAGGGAGTCGGGCAGGTGGCCGACCACCTCGCCGAGGTCGTGGCGAAGCTCGAGAGGAAGCCCGCCGTCGTCGGTCACTCCTTCGGCGGCCTGCTCGCGCAGATCCTCGCCGGTCGCGGGCTCTCGGCCGCGACCGTGGCGGTCGACCCGGCGCCGTTTCGGGGCGTCCTGCCGCTGCCGATCTCCGCGCTGCGCGCGGCGAGCCCGGTGTTGGCGAACCCGCTGAATCGCAACCGCGCCGTGGCGCTCACCTACGAACAGTTCCGCTACGGCTGGGCGAACGCCGTCGGTGAGGAGGAGGCAAGGGATCTCTACTCCACCTACTCGGTGCCAGCTCCAGGCCTACCGCTCTTCCAGGCCGCGATGGCGAACCTGAATCCGTGGACCGAGGCGAAAGTCGACAGCACCAACCCGGGACGCGAACCGCTGCTGATCATCTCGGGCGAGAAGGATCACACGGTCCCCTGGGCGATCGCCAACGCGTCGTTCAAGAAACAGAGGCGCAACCAGTCGGTCACCGAGATCACCGAGATCCGCAACCGCGGTCACGCCCTGACGATCGACAGCGGTTGGCGCGAGGTGGCAGACACGGCGCTGCGCTTCATCCAGCGCTTCGTCTGAGCCCCGGCGCGGCGGTCAGCCTGCCTCGACCCGACGCTTCAGCTCGCCCGGCCGACCGTTGACGAAGATCGCGCGCGTCGCCGCCTCGACGGGCCCGCGTATCACCAGCCCGAGCACCCGCCCCGGGTCCGCGTCGAGGGTATAGGTGGCGCGCGTGCGCCCGTCTCCGAGGTCCTCGAGCTCCCAGGCGCCCTCGACCGACTTCATGTCGCCCTTCTCCTGCGTCCACGCCAGACGGCTCGGCCCCTCGTAGCGGAAGCGCACGTGCGCCTTGATCCGCCTCACGCGGATGTCGTTCTCGGTCTCGACGAGCGTCGGGCGGCCGTCGGGGTCGTGCTCGAGCGCCGTCATCCGGTCGAGCCCGCCCTGCCATTCGGGCGCGGAGATCACGTCCTCAACGACCGTCCAGACCTGCTCGAGCGGCGCGTCGATCTCAGTGCTTGCGGTGCCTCCAAGGTGTGCCATCGCGACCTCCCGGCTCAGTCGAAGAAGCGGCTCGCGGCGACCGTATCCGATCGCGGCAGTGACGGGCGCCACGCTGCCGGCGATCGAGCCTAGAGCGAGGCCTCGACCTCGACGGGCTCGCGCCCGAGGGCGCGCAGCGCCTGCTCGATGGCCGAGATCACGAGCTCGAGGACGGTCACGCGAGCGTATGGCTTGGACTCGGCTGCGATCAGGTGCCAGGGGGCATCGGCGTGGTCGGTCGCGCCCAGCATGTCCTCCACCGCGACCTCGTACTCGGCTCGGTGCGACAGGTTGCGCCAGTCTTCGTCCGTCAGCTTCCAGCGCTTGAGGGGGTCGCGCTCCCGAGCGCGAAACCTGCGCAGCTGCTCCTCCTCGGAGATCTCGAGCCAGAACTTCACGAGCACGATTCCCTCGGTCGCGAGCCCCGACTCCCACTCGACGATCTGGGGATACGCACGCCTCCACTCCTCCTCGGTCGCGAACCCCTCAACCCGCTCGACGAGCACGCGCCCGTACCACGAGCGGTCGAGCACCGCCATCCCGCCCCACCCAGGCAAGGAGGGGGAGAAGCGGTGCAGGAAGTGGTGGCGGCGCTCGTCCGGGCTGGGCGCGCCGAACTCGCTCACGCGCACGTGCCTCGGATCGAGCGGGCTCACCAGGCGCCTGATCGCGCCGCCCTTCCCCGACGCGTCCCAGCCCTCGAACAGCACGCACAGCGGCGGCCCGAGCTTGCCGTCGCCGAGCTGTCCGCCCAGCTGCAGCCGCAGCGCGACGAGGCGCTGCTGGGCCTTCACGAGCCGCTTCGCGCCCT
>DASZIU010000012.1:0-16940 GCA_035948815.1 Solirubrobacteraceae bacterium
AACTCGGTGTTGCCGAGTGTCTCGGGCGTGTTGAAGGACGGCCAGCTCCTTTCCGCCAACGCGGGTACGTGGTCGGGTACGCCGCCGATCTCGTATGGCTATCAGTGGCAGGTGTGTAACGCGACGGGCGGGGAATGCAAAGACATTGCGGAAGCTGTCGAATCGACGTTGAAACTGTCGCCGGCGTTGGTCGGCTCGACGGTGAGGGTGGTCGTCAAGGCGAGTAACGCTGCTGGGTCGACGCCTGCTACCTCGGGAGCCTCGGGTCTGATCGCGGCGCTGTTACCGAGCAACTCTGCACTCCCAAGCATTTCAGGTACCGCGAAGGACGGCCAGCTGCTGACGGCGGCAACGGGGACGTGGTCTGGAACCGCTCCGATCAGCTACGGCTATCAGTGGCAGACCTGCAACGCGGCCGGCGAAGCTTGCAAAAACGTCTCGGAAGCTTTGGCTTCGACGCTGAAACTGGCGCCGCCAAATGTGGGCTCCACGATGAGGGTCGTGGTAACCGCCACGAACGCGGCCGGCTCGACTCCGGCAACGTCCGCAGCCACCAGCCTGGTCGCCGCCATCCCCCTGACGAACACGGCATTGCCGACGATTACCGGGCTGCTCAAATTGGGTCAGGTCCTGACGGCTGGCACCGGGACCTGGACTGGCACCCCACCGACCTTCACGTATCAGTGGCAGTCGTGCGTTCCCCTCAAAGAATGCAAAGACATCCCGGGAGCGACGAAACCGACGCTCACCCTCGAAGGGCTGCTGAATCTTGCGGTGAAGGTCGTTGTCACCGCGACCAACGCCGCCGGGTCTGTGCCGGCCTCTTCAGGGATCACGGGACTGATCGGCCTCTAGCTAGGCGTCTTCCGTAGCGGCATCCCCGAACACCCGTCCCGGATCATGAGCGGAGCGACGCTCCCGTGCTAGGAGCCGTCTGAGCGCCCAATGTGCCGGACGAATCGAGCGCGGCCCGGCTGTCGCTCGTATCCGGCCGACCGCCATAGGTCCATCGCGGGCGGCTCGTCGTCGGCCACGATCGCGGTGAGCCTCACCGCTCCGAGCTCGAGTAGGCGACGCTCGCCCTCGCGAAGCAACGCGGTCGCGATCCCCTCACGCCTGCGGCCCGGGTCGACCGCGAGGCGATAGAAGCTGCCCCTCCATCCGTCCCAGGCCGCGATCAGTGAACCGATCACGATCGCGTCCGATCGGGCGAGCAGAAGCGCTGCGGGGTCCGTTGCCAGGAGGCGCGAGAGCCCCGCATGCGTGTCGGTCACGCCGCCGAGGACTCCGGCCCTCCTCCACAGGTCGAGCACCGCCGCGAGGTCCTCGATCGTCCCGGCGGCGATCTCCCAGTCCGCCGATCCTGCACGCTCGTCTTCGGAGGTGGCAGGCCCGCTGGGGCCATGATCAGACGTCGATGTTCTCCTCGACTACTACGCCGCGGCGGCGCTCACGCTGTGCGCGGGCCAGCCGTCCGCCGGCGGCTCCCAGGAGCATTCCGATGATCGCCGTGACGACCGCCAGGAACGGGGGAAAGCTACCCAGCGAGACTTTCGCGTGGGTGCCGACGATCGCATGGGTGACCAGTAGCGACGTGCCGTAGATCGCGCCGCCGACGAGACCGCGGTCGGCACCGCCCCACCCGTCCTGGTGCTCAAATCCGGCGATGAAGCCACCGATGGACACGACCGCCGCGAGCGCCCAGTATCCGCCGACGGACGCGCCCACGAGCACCCCGGCCGCCACGCCGAACGCAGCCGGAATCGCGCCTCCGAGCAAAATCTGGAGGGCCCGCGGACGGTCCCGCAACAGCACAGGTTCGAACACCCAACTCTCCTCTCCCTGACGGCCTCCAAGCCTACCGTGTCGGTGCGGCCGCGATCGCCGGCGAGGACGCCACCATCCACATCGGCGCCTATCGTGCCTTGCTCATGTCCTCGGCTCCCTTCTCCGCCTGCCTCGCCCGCGACGAGGCCATCCTGCGCTTCCCCTATGACGACTCCTTGCGCATGCTGTTGCGAGCGATCCCGGGACGCCGCTGGGACCCCTTGAAGCGAGCCTGGTGCCTGCCCCTGGCGCCCGACCAGTCAGAGGCGCTCGCGCGTCTGTTCGAGAGCCTGCCCGGTGAGCCCGACATAGAGCGGACGCTTCACCGCGCAATCGAGCGGCGCCGGCGAAGGCGGAGCCGCGAGGAGTGCCTCATCGACCTCGTCCGCGCGGACGAGAACTGGTGGCTCAGCTTCGCAACAGACGGCGATCCCAACCTCGTAAAGGCCCTGCTGGAGCACCCTGGGGCCCGCGAGCTGCCGGTCATCGGCCGCGCGCTCGTGCCCCTCGATGACCGCTCGGCCGAGCTGGTCGAGCGCGTGCGCGAGGCGGACGCGTGCCTGCGGCTGACCGAGGCGGTGCGGAGCGCTTTGCTCGCACGGGCGCAGCGCACCGGGACAAATGGTCGCTCGGGCTCCGAGGCGGTGGGTGCAGATGAGCGTCATGACGTCGCCTTCCGCCGCGACCGTCGCGGCGAGCACTGGATCCTCGTGGCGGCCGAGCGGGCGGCGCTCACGCGGGTGCTCGCGGGTCAATTCGGGCTGAGGACGGTCGAGGGGCCGGCGGGGACGTTGGGCCTGGCGGCCGTCGAGCGCGACGCGGAGCTGCTCTCGGAGCTGCTCGACAAGCTCGAGGACGTGACGGTCGATCCCCGTGTGACGAGCTGGCTGAAGCGTGCTACGACCTGGCGCGGCCACGTCGAGGTCGACGGCGCGGAGTCGGAGCCGGTTTTTGTGTTGCTCGGCGAAGTCACACGGCTTCCTCGAGCCATCGCCGAACGGGCGGCGAGCGCCCCCGGGGGCTCGACGCTCCCGTTGACGCGGGAGTCATGGGAGCTGATCGACGGACACCTCGATGGCTGGATGAGCGGGGCCGCGAAGCGCTGCGTCGCCGCGCTCCTGGATGGGCGCCCGCCTCCGCCGGCGGTGCTCGAGCTCTCGCACTCCGACGAGGATCCTGCTTTCGTGCTGGCGCCCGGACACCAGCCCGGCCTGCTGGCCGAGTTCGGAGCGATCGGCGGCGTGATCAGGGCGGAGTCGAGGCGACGGACCGCGCCGGAGCAACGACAGCTCCCGGCGATTGCGGCAGACCCCTTCTGCGTCCCGGAGCTTGACGCGTTTCTCGCAACCCGCGGGGTCTGGGTGGAGCCGGCAGCACTCACAAGGCTGCAGGAGATCCGCGAGGAACACGCTCGTGCGGCAGGGCTCGTCGCGCTCTCGGCTGCGACGGACGCGCCGCTTCGGGTCCCGGGCCTCGGCGGGGAGCTCAAGCCATTCCAGCGCGCGGGCGTGAGCTACCTGCTCTCGCAGCGGCGCGCGTTCCTCTGTGATGAGCAGGGCCTCGGCAAGACGATCGAGGCGGTCGCCACGCTGGAGGCGGACGGTGCCTACCCGGCGATCGTGGTGTGTCCCGCGAGCCTCAAGCTCAACTGGATGCGCGAGCTCGAGCGCTGGCTGCCCGGGCGTACGGTCCAGTCGCTCGCCGGCGGCGGGGCAGACGCCGCGATCCCGGCGTGCGACGTGACGGTCGTCAACTACGACATCGTCAGCCGCCGACTCGATCGTCTAGTCGCGCTCTCACCGCGCGCGCTCGTGCTCGACGAGTCCCACTACTGCAAGAACGCTGCGGCGAAGCGCACGCAGGCGGTGCAGCGGCTGGCTGCGGCCCTCCCAGACGACGGCCTGGCCCTTGCGCTCACCGGCACACCGGTGCTCAACCGCCCGACCGAGCTGATCTCTCAGCTTCGCATCCTCGGACGGCTGTCGGACTTCGGCTCGGGCGTGCAGTTCGGGGAGCGCTTCCGCGGGGCCGACGCCGGCCAGCGCCTGCACTGGCACCTGAGGGCCCGCTGCTTCGCGCGAAGGCTGAAGGCCGACGTGCTTCCTCAGCTTCCGGCCAAGACCCGGGCGATCGTGCCCGTGGAGCTCGACAACGAGGCTGAGTACCGGCTCGCCGAGCGAGACGTCATCGCGTGGCTGCAGAGCCAGCCGCTCGACCTGCGCGAGCTGGACGCGAAGGTCGCCGCTGCGCTTCGCGCCGAGCGGCTCGTGCGGCTCAACGCGCTCAAGCTGCTCGCTGCGCGCGGAAAGCTGCACGCCGCACTGAGCTGGATCCACGACTTCTGCTCCTCGGGAGAGCGCCTCGTCGTATTCGCGCGCCACCGCGAGATCCAGCGAGCGGTGCTCGACCGCTTCCCCTGCGCGCTGCACATCCTCGGCGAGGACACCCACCTGGCGCGCGACCGCGCGGTGAGCGAGTTTCAGCTGCCGGACGCGGTCTCCAACCAGATGATCGTCTGCTCGATGGAGGTGGCCGGGCAGGGACTCACCTTGACCCGCTCATCGAACGTCGTGTTCCTCGAGCTCGACTGGACGCCGGCCAAGCATGACCAGGCCGAGGACCGATGCCATCGCATCGGCCAGCAGGATGCCGTCAACGCCTCCTACATCCTGGCTGCCGAGACCGTCGACGAGACGATCGCGACGCTACTCGAGCGCAAGCGGTCGGTCATCGGCGCGGTCACCGACGGCCGGGCCGAGGATGAGGACGGCGTTCTCGACGCGCTGGTCCGCGAGTTGCGCGGATCGCCCTACAAGCATCTTCGTGCAGTGGCGTGAGCCGGAGAGTGGCGCCGCAGTAGCGACCGCAGGTGTCTAAGGGAACACGCTGAGGGCGAACATCAGGCGCGAGTACGTTTCGGCCGCTTCGGCTTCGAACATGGAGATCCGTTCTTCGAGCGTCCCGGTGCGCTGCAACTCACCGCGCTCATCGGGGCGCTCGTAGGCTCGCAGCTGCGACGGAAGCTGGCCCAGGGTGACCCAGGCCGGAACGAATCGCTGATCGAACCTGACGGTGCTCGCGGGTAGCGTCTTGTAGCCGCTCGCGGCCCATGAGCGGATATCGGCGCAGAGCTTCGGAGCGCTCAACCCGGAGAGCGTGCGCAGGTTGCTCGCGTAAGCGTGAACGGCTGCGGTCAGAGCGTGGTTGCTCCACTGCGAGTGCGACGCCACCCTTATGTACGCGTTGATCGCGGGCATGGCGGGGTGATAGGCGGCCAGGACCATCGCGCCGATGATCTCGTAGCTGACCATCGTCGATTCGGGGTTCTGGGGTGACCCCGACGCGGCGCTGGGACACTCGGCGCTGGCTTTGTCGAGGACGCCCAGCAGCAGGGAGCGGGCGGTGCCGAATCGCGCGGCCGCATACTGCACGAGGGAGTAGTTGGCCTGCACGTAGGTGCGCGTCACCGAGACGTCTGCCGGTCCTGCCGCCGCGCTCGACGGCGCGACGGCGACGATCAACGCCGTCGCCAGCGCTGCAATCCCTCTGATGCGCACGCGAAGAGCGTAAGCGATCGAACGGCTTCCGAGCGCCGGCAGCCAGGGTGGTCAACGACAGACGCTGCGCTGCTTACGGGTCAGGCCGTGAGGCTGCACCGATAATGTCTGCGCTCGACCGTCCTGCACCACCCCGCGGGGTGAGCGGGGCACGGGTCCGAAGACCGTGCGGCCTTCGAGCCTCTGCGTCCCCGGCAGGGCACGCCACCTCACATGAGAAGGAACGGATACATCGTCCTGCTGGTCGCGGCCGTCGCATGGGTGACGGTGGCGATCGTGCTGGGGACCGGCAAAAGCTCCGGCGCCCGCATCCCCATCCCGCCGAGCGGACCCTCGCCGCGGTGCCTGCCCTCGACGCTGGAACACAGCGCGGCGCTCGCCGACACGGGCGTCACCGTCTCTCCCGCGCCTGCCACGGGCACCGCCAGCCCGGGCACGCAGATCAGCTTCCGCGGCGTGCCCGTGACCGAGCTTCGGCAGCTGACCGTTCAGGGCTCGCGCAGTGGCTACCACGCTGGGCACCTCGCGGGATATTTCCAGGGCGACGGCGGCAGCTTCGTGCCGGACAAGCCGTTCCTCGCCGGCGAGAGGGTCAACGTCAGTGCCGTCGTCGGGCCCGCCGGCCGCGAACGCAGGACGGCCTACAGCTTCGACGTCGCGACGCCGTACCCCACCGACGGAATACCCGGCTTCCCAAACCCGCCGGCCGCCGCCTCCTCCTACCAGAGCTTCGTCTCGGCTCCCGGGCTGCGCCCCCCGAGCCTCAGCGTCACGGCCTCAGACCGCGACCCCTCGGCGGGTGATCTGATGCTGACGACAGGGCCGGGGCCGGGCGAGTACGGGCCCGTCATCTACACGCCGCAGGGACGTGTCGTCTGGTTCCAGAGCCTCCCCGGCGGGCTCAACGCGCTCAACCTCAACGTCCAGCGCTACGAAGGCCAGGACGACCTCACGTGGTGGCAGGGCCACGTGTACTCGTCGGGCTTCGGCGGGGGCAAGGACGTCGTCATGGACTCCAACTACCAGACCGTGGCGACCGTGAGCGCGGGCAACGGATACGAAGCAGATCTGCACGACTTCCAGCTCGCCCCTGACAACGTCGCCTATCTCACCGTCTACAACCTGATCCGTTGCGACCTGTCCTCGGTCGGCGGCGTGCGCAACGGGGCGCTGGTCGACACCGCCGTCCAGGAGGTGGACGTGAAGACGGGCCTAGTGCGTTCGGAGTGGCACAGCCTCGACCACGTCGCCGCCAGCGAGTCTCACGCGCCCGTCCCGACCAACGCGACGCCGTGGGACTGCTTCCACCTGAACTCGATCCAGCTCCTCGGGAACGGCGACCTGCTCATCTCGGCACGCAGCACCTGGGCCGCCTACCGGCTGAGGAACGGCACCGGCGCGATCGCCTGGCGCCTGGGAGGTACGCGCAGCAGCTTCGCGATGGGCCCAGGGGCCGAAGTGGCCTGGCAGCACGACGCGCGCATGCAGCCCGACGGGACGATCACGCTGTTCGACGACGGCTCGAGCCCGCGCGTCCACTATCAGTCGCGCGGTGTGCGCCTTGCGATCGACCTCGGCCGTCACACGGCGAGTCTGGCGACCGTCTACCCCCATCCGGGCAATCCCCTGGTTTCAGACAGCCAGGGGAACATGCAGACGCTTCAAGACGGCAGCGTCGTCATCGGCTGGGGCTCGGTCCCCGGCGTCACCGAGCTTGCCAAGGACGGAACGCCGCTGCTCGACGCACACCTGGCGCCCGGCTACTCGTCCTATCGCGCCTTCCGCTATCCGTGGCACGGACACCCGCTGTGGCAGCCCGCCGTGAGCGCCCGTCTGCTCGCCGCAAAGGACGCCACGGCCGTGTTCGCGAGCTGGAACGGCGCGACCGACGTCGAGTCGTGGCGGATCTTGGCCGGGGCCTCTCCGACCGCGCTCGTGCCCCGCGCGACGATGCCCGACAGCGCCTTCGAGAGCTCGATCACGCTGCCCGATCCCTACGCGTACGTTGCCGTCCAGGCGATCGGCAACGGCGGCCAGGTGCTGGCCACCTCGCCCGCCCAGAAGGTCGAAGGCTGATGAGCGCCAACCCCGCCACCGCCTCCGGGGATCGATCGCTCGAGGCAGTCCGTCCGGCGGCGGCCGAGGCCGGGTCAAGGCAGTCGCTTCTGCTGACGGCGTGCTGCCTGGCCCAGTTCATGGTCATTCTGGACATCGCGATCGTCAACGTCGCGCTGCCGTCGATCCAGAGCAGCCTCGGCTTCGCCGCCGCGGATCTGCAATGGGTCGTCAGCGCGTACACGATCACTTTCGCGGGCTTCCTGATCCTGAGCGGGCGGGCGGCCGACCTGTTCGGACATCGGCGCGCCTTCGTCGGGGGCCTGCTGCTGTTCTCGCTGGCGTCGCTCGTGGGCGGGACCGCCGCGACCCGTCAGGTGCTCGTCGGCGCCCGAGCGCTGCAGGGGCTCGGCGGCGCCATGATCGCCGCGGCGTCGCTCACGATCATCACCTCCTCGTTCAGCGCGGGCTCGGAGCGCAACCGCGCGATCGCACTGTGGGGGGCGATGAACGGTGCGGGCGGCGCGACCGGAACCCTGCTCGGCGGAGTGATCACTCAGGAGCTGAGCTGGCGGTGGATCCTCCTGATCAACCTCCCGATCGGGATCGCCGTGGCGCTCGTCGCACGCGCGGTCGTCGACGATCGCCACCGCGAGCGCTCCGCCGGCGGCTTCGACCTCGCGGGCGCGCTGTCGGTCACGACCGGACTGCTCGCGCTCGTTTACGGGATCGTCAGCGCCGGCTCTGGCGGGTGGGGGTCGGCCGAAGCGCTGGGACCGATCCTGCTCGGCCTCGCCCTGCTCGGTCTCTTCGTGATCATCGAGTCGCGGATCGCCAGCGCGCCGCTCGTCCCGTTGCGGGTGTTCTCAAACCGCCTGCTGCGCGTGTCGAACATCACCGTCGTGCTGCTCAGCGCGACGCTCTTCCCGATGTGGTACTTCGCATCCCTGTACCTGCAGAACGTTCTGCACCTCGGCCCGCTAGATGCCGGCCTCGCGTTCCTGCCGATGTCGCTGACGATCCTTGCCTGCGCGATGAATGCGGGGCGGCTCGTGGGCCGGTTCGGTGCCGGTCGCGTGCTCGGCACCGGCCTCAGCCTGATGGCTGCGGGGATGGCGCTCTTCGGCCGGGTCTCCGTGGGCGGCGACTACGTCTCGGACTTCATGCTTCCGAGCCTGCTCGTGTCGACCGGCATCGGCCTGTCGATCGTGCCCTCGACGATTGCGGCAACCGCGACGGCTGGTCCGGGCGAGGCGGGCCTCGCATCGGGACTCGTGAACACCTCCCGGCAGATGGGCGGCGCGCTCGGCCTGGCGCTGCTCACCTCACTCGCCGTCCTCTACACCAAACACCTGACGAGCGTCGACTTCCGTGCCCCGATCCTCGCCCTCGACGACGGCTTCCGGCTCGCGTTTCTTATCGGAGCGGGCCTCGCGGCCGCGGGCGCGCTCGTGGCGTTCAGGCTGCTTCCGCCGACGATCCGTCCCGCCGGTCCGCCGCTCTCGGCGGCGCCGCCCGGCGAAGGCGATCCGCCCCTGGAGGCTGCGCGCACCACTCCGGCACCGATCTCGGGCGCGAGCACCGCCCGGTCGCGCGCGGGAGAGCGCCCTGCCGTACGCCTCATCTCCAACACGGGCGGCGAGAGCGTGCGCGGCCCGGCCCGCACACATCGGCGATCAGCGGATGGGACGCCGACGCCGCTCTCCAGAGCGGGCCCCCGGCCCGCCGCCCGTGGGCGCCGCCCGCCCGCTAGGCGCGTCGCGCGCGTTGTGCTCTCGAGCACCGCAGGACGGAGATGGCCGCTCGCCGACGGGTCGATGACGGTCTCGACGCGGGAGCACGAAAGCGGCGGGCGGGCGTCCTAGCCCCATGCGAAGCGTGTCCCCGGCCGCGCTGACGGCATGCCTGGCCGCGGTCGCGTGGTGCGGCTGCGGGAAGGGCCCCGTGTACGCTCGAGGCAAGCTCCGCTTCGAAGCCGACGCACGCGTCGCGGCGGCCAACCCCGTCACGGTCTCACCGCTCCCGGGCACGGTCGACGCATCTCCGGCGACCCAGATCAGCTTCCTCGGCGCTCGCGGCATTCGGATCTCCGAGGTACGCGTGATCGGCTCCCGCACCGGCACGCACGTCGGTCGGCTGCGTGGCTTTGCGACCGGGACGGGGGCGAGCTTCCTGCCGGCGCGTCCGTTCCTCCCTGGAGAGCGGGTCGCCGTCGACGCGCTCGTGCGCCAGCGGACCTCAACCCGGCGGGCGGCGACGAGCTTCACGATTGCGACGCCCGCCACCGTAAACCAGAGCGAGTTCCCGTTGCTCGCGGGCGACGCCCGCGCCGTCCAGCGCTTTCGCTCGGCGCCGCAGATCAACCCGTCGACCGTGACAGTGACGACCGGCCCGGCGTCGGGCGCGACGCCCGGCTACCTGTTCCTCGCGCCCTACCAGGGCGACGGGGCTCCGGGCCCGATGATCGTCGACCAGCGAGGACAGCTCGTCTGGTTTCGTCCCCTGCCGGCAGGGGAGCAGGCCACGAACCTGGGAGTCCAGAGCTATCGCGGCCGGCCGGCGCTCGTCTGGTGGCAGGGCCGCATCATCCAGGTCGGCTTCGGCGAGGGCGAAGACGTCGTCTATGACCGCTCCTACCGCCGCGTCGCCTCGATCAAGGCCGGCAACGGCTACCAGGCCGACCTGCACGCGATCAAGATCTCTGCGCACGGGACCGCATGGCTTGACGCGTTCGCCCCCGTCGAGGTCGACCTGTCGGCCGTGAACGGGCCGCCCAGGGCAGTCGTGCTCGACTCGGTCGTACAGGAGATCGACATCGACACGGGACTGGTGATGTGGGAGTGGCACGCACTCGGGCACCTGCCGCCCGCCGAATCACAGGTGCCGCTCGCAGAAGGGAGCTACCCATGGGACTACGCGCACATCAACTCGATCGACCCGCGCTCTCCCGGCGAGGTTCTGCTCTCGGCCCGGAGCACCTCGACGATCTACGACGTCGACGTGCACAGCGGCAGAATCCGCTGGCGCGTGGGCGGGCGGAGCAGCAGCCTGGCGATCGGTGCCGGCGCCGGTTTCTACTGGCAGCACGATTCGGAGCTCCAGCCGGGAGGGCTCATCTCGCTGTTCGACAACGGCTCCGAACCGCCACGCGAGCACCAGTCGCGCGGGTTGCTCCTGAGGGTCGACCCGGCGAGCCGGTCCGTCTCACTCGTCAGGGAATTCGCCAACCCGGCCCACGTCCTGCTATCGCCGAGCCAGGGCTCGATGAGGCGGCTCGACGGTGGGAACTGGCTTCTCGGATACGGGCGGCTGCCCGAGCTGACCGAGTTCGGCCCGGATGGACGCGTCCTGCTCGACGCGAGCCTCGGCAGCAACGTTCAAAACTACAGCGCGAGCCTGTCGCGCTGGGAAGCTCGGCCGCTCACCCGGCCGGCGCTCGTCGCGAGCCGCCTGCCCGGCGCTCGCCTGGCCGCGTCGATGAGCTGGAACGGTGCAACCGAGGTCGCCGGCTGGCGGCTGCTCGGGGGGAGCTCGCCCCGCAGGCTCGTCGCGCTGGCCACCGCTCCGCGAACGGGGTTCGAGACCCAGATCCTCGCGCGCTTCAGCGGGCGCTATGTCTCGGTCCAGGCGCTCGACCGCACCGGTGCGGTCATCGGCGCGTCGCGCGTCCTTCAGGTGTGAACCCGCCCGGATGATCGCGACCGACGACCGCTCCCGACCCTTCGAGGTCGCCGAGATCGCGGGCCGACATCTCCCTGCGCGCCCTCGCCGCGACCTTGGCGGATCGCGCAGCGGCAGCGTGGTAGTCGGCGATCCCGCGCCGCTGCGGCGCGGTCAGGTGTGACGGCAGGGGTGCGCGAAGCTCTTCCGCTATCGCACGCTCGAGCCTTGCCCGCAGCGGATCCTCGAGGGGACTGCGGCCCGAGACGTTGGCGAGCTCCAGCCGGCCCGCCTGGCTGCGGTAGTCGTAGAGCTCGCTTTCTGTGCCTTGGTAGAGAGGGTCGATCGCGCCCGCACTCCAGTTCGAGTAGGTCGCGTACTTGGCGGCCATCGTGCGCAGCCCGACGACGTGTAGCGGCGCCGACGCGACATACGATTCGAGCGCGAACTCGGTGACGATCTCGTCGGTCGCGTGCAGCACGTGGCGACGGCCGGCGGCCGCGGGATCGGCGAGGATGCTTGCGAGGTCAAGCCGCCCGGCGAGGTGCGCGTAATGCGGTTCGCGCCGCCATTCACTCGACCCTGTCGCGATCGTCAGCAGCAGCGGAGCGACGTCGACGCTCGAGGTTAGCTGCGTGCGGACGTTTTCGGGGGCTCTCGTCAGCAGGCCGCGCGGGTCGCGGACCATCAACGGCACGCGGATCCCCTCCTCGTACACGCCGGCGCCCTTGCCCCGCAATCCGTGCGAGCCGCCGTACTCGCCATGGTCGGAGGTGAACAGGACGACCGTGTTCGCCGCCACCTTTGGATAGCTGTGAAGAGCGCGCAGGACGTTGCCGACATGGCGATCGACCTCCCGCTGGAGCTTCATGTAGAGGTCGAGGAAGTTCGTCCACAGGCGCGTGGCCTCCGGCCCCGAGAAGGGGACGGGCCCGAAGGAGCTCGCCGCCGTGTCCTGCAGTGATCGCTGCAGGCGCGGCTTGTTGCGCTCGACCAGCATTTCGGGTGTCTCGTAGTTCGGAGGCAGCCCCCTCGCTACGCGCGCGGCGGTCGCCTCCGCTGCCACGCGCTCGCTCCACACGTACCACCAGGCGATGTCATGGGGATTGACGAACGAGACGGTCGTGCACCAGGGCTCGGCGCCGTGCTCCTGGGCAAGCCACTCCGCGAAGCGCCCGGCGATGTGGGGGTCTTTGCGCCATCCCTGGCCCGGCGCGCCATCGGGGGAGGGATAGATGCCTCCCGCGAAGCCGTAGCGCTCCAAGGCGCGCTCGCCCGAGCTCCTTGTCCACCAGTTGTCGCGGCGCGTGAGATGCCACTTGCCGAACCAGCGCGTGCGGTAGCCGCGCTCGCGCAGCATCGTGCCCCAGGTCGGGAATCCCGGGTCGAGCGTGCTTGCGCCCGTGATCATGCAGCCCGTCTGGTGGGTGTACAGGCCGGTGAGCAGCGCCGCGCGTGCGGGCGAGCAGTCGTTGGAGGCGGTGTAGTGCCTCGCGAACGACACCGCTTCGCGGCTGAACCGCGCGAGGTTGGCGGGGAGCCCCGAGGCCCCGGGCGTCGGGCCGAGCCATTGTGGGAAGCGGAGCTGGTCGACGATTATCACGAGGATGTTCGGTGGCCGTTCGCCGCTCGGCAGGGGCGTGACGCGGCGAGGGGCGCTCGGCCCCGGACGCGACTCCGAGTCGGTCGCGTCCTGTGCGAGCTCGCCGAGCGCGATACCTCCGGCGATCACGCCGCCCGCGAGCAGTCCGCGCTTGAGGAATGTCCGCCGGTCTACCGCCTTATCCTGGTCTGGATCGATGTTGGCCATGCGCGCCCTCATCCTAGGGCCGGTCGCGGCGCTCGTGGTCGGCGCCGCGTCTGCCGGCGCGGCCGCTGCACGGTCTGCTCCGAGCTGCACTCCGGCAGCCCTGAACAACTCGGCGGTGCTCGCCGGAACGGTGGCGGTCGCGCCTCTGCCCGGCAGCCGCGACGCCTCGCCGTGGACGCAGATCAGCATGCTCGGAGTGCCGGCGACCGAGCTCTCGGTCCTGAGCGTGATGGGTTCGCGAACCGGGCTTCATCGCGGAAGCCTCCTGCCCTACTCGCAGGGCGACGGCGCCAGCTTCGTCCCGTCTCGCCCGTTCGCTCCGGGAGAGCGCGTCGCGGTTCGCGCGAAGCTCACGCACGGAGGGTCCGTTACCCCCCTGTTCGACCAGTTCGTGGTTGCCGAGCGGGACGGGCTCACCCTCACTCCCGAGACGACACATCCGGGGGCCCCGTCCGAAGCGCAGAGCTTTCCGTCGCGTCCCGATCTGCACCCGCCGGTCGTCACGGTCGCCGCCCAGTCCGCTTCGGCCGCGCCCGGGGATGTATTCGTCGCGCCATATGGCGGCCCGGGCCAGGCGGGCCCGATGATCCTCGACCAGGGCGGCGGCCTCGTGTGGTTCAACCCGCTGTCCGCCCATGTCTCGGCGACAGACCTGAACCTTCAGGAATACGGTGGGCAGCCGGTGCTCACCTGGTGGCAGGGCACGATAACGGTCCACGGCTACGGCGTAGGTCAGGACATAGTCGAGAGCAGCAGCTACTCGCAGCTCGCCCGCGTCAAGGCGGGCAACGGCTACCAGGCCGACCTGCACGAGTTCGATCTGACGCCGAGCGGGACGGCGCTGATCACCGTCTACTCCCCAATCCTCTGCAATCTCTCCAGGGTCGGCGGCCCCGCATTCGGAGCCGTCACCGACGGCATGATCCAGGAGATCGACGTAAGGACGGGGCTTGTCAAGCGGGAGTGGACGAGCCTCGACCATGTGGCCCTCGGCGACTCCTACGAATCTGCGAGGCACTCCACCACGAGCTCGCCGTTCGACTACTTCCACATCAACTCGATCGAGCTGCAGCGCGATGGGGGCCTGCTGACATCCTCGCGAAACACGCGTGCGATATACGAGATCGAAGGTCGCACTGGCCGCATCGCATGGCGCGTGGGCGGCCGGCGAAGCAGCTTCTCGATGGGACCGGGCACAGACATCGCCTACCAGCACGACCCTCGAGAGCTCTCCGACGGCACGATCAGCGTGTTCGACAACGGCGCCTCTCCCGCCGTCCACCCACAGTCCAGGGGCGTCGTGCTGAGCATCGATCCGCAGCAGCGAACCGTCACGCGTGTCAGCGAGATCGTCCACACGCCGCCGCTGCTTTCCGAAAGCCAGGGCGACCTGCAGGCGCTCCCGAACGGGGACTGGTTCATCGGCTGGGGACAGCTGCCGCAGTTCTCCGAGTTCGATGCCCAAGGCCAGCTTCTGTTCGACGCGCAGTTCCCCCGCTGGACGCAGTCCTACCGCAGCTACCGATTCCCGTGGACCGGCATGCCGACCGAACCTCCGACTTTCGCCTTCCAGGCCGCGCCCGGCGGTGGCGGGACCGTTTATGCAAGCTGGAACGGCGCGACCGGCGTCGACTCCTGGAGCGTCCTCGCCGGCGGCAGCCCCGCGACGATGGCGCCGGTCGCTCAGGGGAGGCGCAGCGGTTTTGAGACCGCGATCACGGTGGCGCCCGGTACTACGGGGCCCTATCTCGGCGTCCAGGCGCTCGACGCCGCCGGCCACCCGATGGCCGTGTCCGGCGTCAGGTCGGAGCAGGGCGTTCCGGCCGGCCCGTAGGGAGTCGCTCAGGAGATCGCCTCCCCGCTCGCCAGACCGTCGAGGAGGCGGCGCAGGGTCAGCGCGTTCGCCGGTGCGAAGGCCTCCCAGTCGTTGTTGAAGTAAACGTAGACGCACCCCCGCGAGCGCCACTCGTGGATGCGCCGGGCCCAGGTCTGAAGCTCGCGCGCCGAGTAGTTGCCGCGCCGCCCGCGATGCCCATAGTGCATGCGCAGATAGCGCCAGTCCGTCGTCGCCTCGAAGCTCTGGAACGGACGGGCGGGGTGATCGCCGATCACGAGCGAGACGCCATGCTCGCGAAGCAGCGCGTAGACCTCCGCAGCGAACCAGCTCGGATGGCGGAACTCGAAGGCGTGCCGGCCCGCCGGCAGCTGGTCCAGCGCGGAGGCCAGCCGCTCGTCGTCGCGGTGGAAGTTCTCAGGCAGCTGCCACAGCACGACCGCGAGACGCCCGGCCTCAAGGGCCGGCTCGACGCGCTCGTAGAAGCGCGCGACGCCGTCTGCCATGTCCCGCAGCCGCCTCACGTGCGTCAGGTAGCGACTGGCCTTGAAGGCGAACACGAAGTGCTCCGGCGTCTGCTCGACCCAGCGCTTGACGGCGTCGCTGGCTATCAGCCGATAGAAGGTCGTGTTGACCTCGACCGTGTCGAAGAGCGTCGCGTAGTGCTCGAGCCAACTGCTCGCGGGGACGCCGGCGGGGTAGATCGCGCCGCGCCACGACCGGTAGTTCCATCCCGAGCAGCCGACGCGCGCCGGATGCAGGCCTGTTTCCGTGCCACTGCTCACTCCAGCCATCGCAATCCGATGGGAGCGACTCGGAGCGGCGCTACCCACATACCGAGCCGCCCCACCGATCGGCATCTGTTCGCGAGCCCGTCCATGTCTGACCTGGAGTCCGGGCCGCCATCACCAGCCGGCATCGACTGTCATGCCAAGGTCAATGCTTACCCGTCGGCGGGACCGGGAAACGTCGCCGTCGCGACACCGAATCAACGGAAGGGGGGGGATTCGAACCCCCGAGACGGGGGTTGCCCGTCTAACGGTTTTCAAGACCGCCGCATTCAACCGCTCTGCCACCCTTCCGCGCCAGCGTCAGATGCTACGCGCTCGCGCGGCCCTTCCGGCCAGGCTCTAGACTGGCGATTCCATCTCCGGGAGAGGTGGCCGAGTGGCTGAAGGCACTCGCCTGCTAAGCGAGTATGGGGTGAAAACTCCATCGCGGGTTCGAATCCCGCCCTCTCCGTTTTGAGATGTGTCGCGACATCTGTCTCCGATGTCCCGACACATCACAGTGTGTGTCGCCAATGAGTTGGCACCACACACCGCCCTCCCCAGTTCGCTCGAAATGTGGGCTTTTTGTGGCTTCATCCAAGAGCAGCAGTCCGGGATACTGGCTGCCGTGATGCCCGAGGAGCCCACGATCCCGGACCTGGTGGAGCGGCAGAGGTGGCTTACCGAAGCTGCCAATCGCCGCGATCTGGATGCGATGATGGCCTTCTACGAGCCGGATGCCGTGTACGACATGTCGCCGATCGGAATGGGCGTCTTTGAAGGGCAGGCGGCGGCTCGTGGCTTCATCGAGGACTGGTGGGGCTCCTACGAGGAGTTCGAGTTCGAGGCGAACGAGACCGTCGACCTCGGCAATGGAGTTGGTTTTCGCGTGGTCATTCAGAAGGGCCGTCCTGTCGGCAGCAGCGGTGAGGTTCGGCTGCGCTACGCGGCCGTCGGCGTGTGGGAGGACGGCAAGATCGTGCGCATGACGAACTACAGCGACATCGACGAGGCCCGTGCTGCCGCCGAACGCCTCGCGAGGGAGCGGCGGTAGGCGATGTCGCAGCAGAACGTGGAGATCGTGCAGAATGCGTTCCACAGTTTTGGCGAGGAAGGAATCGACGATGCGCTCTCGTTCTGCTCGCCCGATGTCGTCTGGTATCCGACCGATCGTTGGTTGGACGACTCCGCCTACCGTGGGCATGACGGAATGCGAATGCTCGCGGCGGCCTTCTCCGAGAACTTCGATGACTTCCGCTATGAGGTCCACGACATCCGCGACGCAGGAGATCGCGTTGTCGCGCTTGCTGACATGATCGGTCGCATCAAGTACTCGCGGGCCGAGGTCAGTCAGCGACTCGGATTCGTGATTTCGGGCTTTCGCGAGGGAACGTTCCGTGAGGTTCGCGCTTTCACGAGTTGGTCCG
>DASZIU010000013.1:0-6609 GCA_035948815.1 Solirubrobacteraceae bacterium
GTGAACGGGCGATCCTCGGCGTGCCACTCGTGGAACGCGCGGACGTATGCAAGTAACTGCTTCGAGTCGATCCGGGGGTCCTCGAGCGCCAGGAACCCGAGCGCCGCGAGTTCGGCGCGCACACCCTCGGCGTCGCCTTCGAGGCTGGCCCGGATCGCTGCCTTCTCGTGCTCGAGCCGCTCCGGCCGAATGCGCTTGGTCATCCCGAAGTCCATGAACGCGACGCGGCCGTCCTCGAGGAGCTCGTAGTTGCCCGGGTGGGGGTCGCCGGAGAAGTGCCCGTCGCGGTACAGCGATCCGAAGAAGAAGCGGAAGACGATCTCTCCGAAGCGGTCGCGCGTGGCCTGGTCGAGGCGCTTGACATCCTCGAACCCGGCGCCGTCGACCCATTCGCTGACGAGCACGCGTTCGCTCGAGAGGTCGGTCATGACCTTCGGCACGAAGATGAACGGGTGGCCATCGAAGCGACGCCCGAAGGTCCGCTGCTCCTGGGCCTCGTGTTCGTAATCGAGCTCGTCGGTGATGCGCTCGCGAATCTCCGCGGCGACGGCCTTGGCGTCGAGCGCGGGTGCGATCCGCTTCGCAGCTCGCAGAAGCAGCCCGATGTTCTGTAGGTCGGCACGAACCGCGGCCGCCACCCGCGGATACTGGACCTTGACCGCCACGCGTCGACCGTCAGCCAGGCGCGCCCGGTAGACCTGTCCGATCGAGGCGGCGGCCACCGCGTCGGAGTCGAACTCGTCGAAGACATCCTCGAGGCGTTCACCGAGATCGTCCTCGATCACCTTGCGCATTTGCTTGAAGTCGACGCGTGGCGCCGAGTCGCGCAGGGCCGCGAGCTTTTCCTGAAACCCGTCACGAGCATCCGGCGGCAGGCCCTCGAGGTCGATGAATGAGGCGACCTGACCGACCTTCATCGCGAGACCCTTCATGTGGCCGAGGACATCGACGATTTGTTCGGCCGCCTTGATCTGGCGACGCTCGGCGGCCGCGCGGCCGGCGTCCGTCGAGCGCGTCAGGTTGGCGGCTTTGGTCGCGTAGGCACGCACCGCCTGACCACCCACGAGGCCGCCGACCTCAGCGGTGCGCCGAACTCGTCCCGCCGGGATCGAGTCGTCCTGGCTCATGCGATGAAGGCTTCGTTCACTAGCCGGGCTCTTCGACCGGCTCGAGGATGTCAGCGAGCCCGAACACATCGCCGTGGCCAGCCGGAAGCGTCGGTTGCCAGCTCGGATCGATCGCTCTGTAGGACTCCGCATCGGCGTCGATGATCCCGATCAGCACCTCGCCGACGATCCGCGCGCCGACGGGGCCGAGGCGGTTGCCGTCCTGGCGGGTCTCTGCCTCCTTGAGGATGTACAGCCAGAGCGGTGTCTCGTTCGTCCATCCGTACTCGGCGAGAGCCAGCTGCTCCCCGCTGAGTGGCTCGACCTCGAGCGCTCGGGCGACCGCCTCGCCGGAGGCCAACCCGACCACCTCGCCTCGCTCGAGGTCGCGCGTCGCCAGCGAACCGAACTCCGATCCCTCACGCTCACCGGTGATCTCGGTCGGCAGGGCGATCAGCGATGCGGGTAGGCGTCCATCGATCTTCTTCGCGCGCTGTGCGGGCGGACGGTCCCGAAGATCGATCTGGAGCGACCAGTCGACGAGGTGCTCTGGCGCGACCGGCCCGAAGCCGAGCAGGTCCGGGAACACCGGACACGGGCCGAGCTCGGCGTTGACCTGGTAGCGCTGGCGGATCTGGGAGTGGCCGTAACGGTAGGCGGCGTCGGCGAACTCGAACGGGATGTGACCATCCGCCCGGTAGTGGCGCGGGCCGCTCTCGAGCAGCTCCTCGACGAGATCCGCCCCGACCAGGAGGGGCAGGAACTCACGCACGATGACGTGCTGGTAGTGCCACGTCGCCGCGCGACGAGCCTCGTCGAAGAGATCCCCGTCCTCGACGCCATCCGCGCGCAGCCGGTCGACCAGGCGGTTGTGGAGCTTCACGAACGCGACCTGCATCTGGCTCATGAACAGGTGCACGTCGTTGCGTGGATCGCCCAGGAGCGCGATGCCCTCCTGGTTGCGGGCGACATCCGAGCCGGATGGACTGAGCAGCAGCTTCGCGGGATCGTTCTTCGCGTACAGATACGGCGAGCCGACGGGACCGGCGCCGTAGACGCCCTCGAGGTTCGCGCGGGGCGTGCGGAAGTTGCGTACCTCGTCGGGGTCGGAACGGTGGCCAAGCGGCGAGCGGTCCGCCGTGATGTCGTGCGCGACGAACTGGCCGAAGAAGGGCCAAACCGCGGCGACTGTCGAGTCGGGGCCGTCGGCGAGCTCGACGCCGACGTCACACGGCCCGCCCGCCCTCCCGAGCGCGCGCAGCGCCTGCTCGTCGACATCGAGTGCCGGCAACTCCGGGAACAGCTTGCGGTAGCGACCGCCGTAGATCGGCGCATCGACGCGCTCGGGGGCAAGGCAGTGGTCGCGGGCGATCCGCGCTGCGTGGCCGCTCAGTGCTGCGGTGCTCTCCACCCCCGCCGTCACGGTCTGGTGTGGGTCCACCGTGCTCACTCCTCCCACGCTACACGAGCCACGATTTCGAGCTACGGTGCAGGTGACAGGCCCGGTGCCTGTGCCGGGCCGTGAGGGGAAGGAGGTCGGCATGGCCGACCGGGTGCTGTTGATCAGCTGGGGTACCCCTGTCCGTGGGCGCGAGGAGCGCGGCCTGGAGGTGTTCAACGAGACGATAGGTATGTACGGACGCCTGCAGCAGGAGGGTCGTATCGAGCGGTTCGAGGTGGTCCTGCTGGGCGCGAGCGGCGATCTCAACGGCTACATCGAGGTGCACGGCTCGGCGGCGCAGCTCGCCGCGCTTCGCGAGGAGGAGGAGTTTCAGCGCAACATCATCGACGCGAGCCTGATCGTCGAAGATCTGCGCCTTGCCGACGGCGTCACCAACGAGGAGATCGCGCGGCAGATGACGCTCTACCAGGAGAGCATCGCTCGCGTTCCCCAGACGACGTGACGCGAGGCCGGATCTCCCGGCGCCTCCTCAGGCGGGGGCGCCGGGACCGGTCGCTCGTTACGTCCGCCGCCGCGGGGGGTATCTATGTGTCCCCATGCCGGACGATCCTCGGGACACACACATCGAAGCGCACATCGAGTTGATCTCCGCGAGAGCGGACCCCGATACCGAGCGCCTGGTGGCCGCGATGTTGGGGCGCAGCTGGCCGGGGGGCTTCGGGGACCGCAGCGAGCCCGCCGCGCTCGAGTGGGTCCGCCGCTGGGGCCCGGGCCGCTCGATGCCGACGATCCTCGTCTGCTCCTGCGCCATCGGGCGCTGCGGCGTCTGCAACTGACGCTCGTAGTACCGGCGGAGCCTTTGAAGGCGTACCCCGTTGTCAGCGAACGGCGCCGACCCCTCCGGTCAGAACACGGCGGGACGACCGGCCCCTGGCGGCGATGAGCGCGAGGCCGCACACCGCGGCGGCCAGCACGAACGGCACCCAATCGCCGACCGCACCGGCGAGCAGCCCGCCGACGGCCGGTCCGATGACTGCGCCCAGCGCCCACGCAGCGCTCATCGCCCCGAAGGCGAGTCCCTGGGCGAGGCCCACGCGTTCGGCTCCGTCGGCTATCAGCGCGAACGCGGGCGTGAACAGCAGCCCGTACGCCACCGAGGCGACGAGCACGAAGAACGCGTACGGGAGCGGCCGTCCGCCAAGCGCCAGCGCGATCGAGACCACGCCGCCGGCCGCGAGCGCGTATCGCGCGGGTAGGACTGCGCCGCGTCGGTCGCTGAGGCGCCCGATGAACGGCGACGCGGCAGCCTCCACTCCCGCGCTCAGCAGCCACAGGGCGCCGATCGCGGTGGCGTTCCAGCCGCCGGCCGCGAGATGGAGAGGGGCAAGCACGGAGAGAACGCCCGCCAGCACGGACGCGACGATCAGCAGCGCCATCCCGCCCGCGAACAGCCCGTTGCCGAGGGCGCCCGCCAACCGCGACCGCGACGGCTTCTCGGGTGCGGGCGAGGGCATCCTGAGCGCCCAGGCGACGAGCACCACCGCAAGGCCCCCGAGCGCGGAGAAGATCGCCGCGCGTCCCGCGAGCGCCGCGCCGGCGCCGACGACCGGGCCGAACAGGGCTCCGACGACAGCGGCGCCCATCGCCGCCCCGATGAGCTCGCCGCGCCGATCGCGCGGGGCCGCCAGCAACAGCCACGCGAACGCGCCCGCCCACGTGAACGCGCTGCCGAGACCCTGGGCCACGCGCGCGGCGAACAGGAGCTCGACGTTCCCGGCGAGCGCGAAGCCGACGCTTGAGACGCCCATCAACGTCAGCCCCACGAGGACGGCCCTGCGCGCGCCGATGCGAACGGCGAGGACTCCGCCCGGCAGGCCACCGATCAGTGCTCCGGCGGCATAGGCCGCGACCAGCGCTCCGGCGCCCGACTTCGACAGGTGAAACTCGTGCGCGAACCGTGGCAGCAGCGGCGTCAGCGCGGCGTAGAGCATCGTGTCGACGAACACGACCACGGACACGAGTAAGAGCAGCCGGCGCATGGGCGCCACGCTAGCGCTTGTCGGTACCCGCGGATCGTGGTTTGCGCGGCACGCTCTTGCTGGGGCGCCGACCGAGCCCCGTCGCCGCTTTGGCCAGGTCCGCGGGCTGGCGCAGAGCGCCGATCGCCCGCTCGAAGAGTTCGGCCTGGCTCTTCATCAAACCCGCCGTTTCCTCGAGCGCGCGCCCGGCCGCCTCGAGCGCCTCCGCCTGGCGGCGCAGCGTCGCCCCGGTCTCCTCGAGGAGATCAAAGGCCGCGTCGACGGGGGCGGCGAGGCGAGTCCCCAAAGCCCTCGGCAGGCTCTCGCGCTCGAGCAGCTCCTGAACCACCTCGAGCTGGCGCTGCAGGCCCCGCACGAGCTCGCCTGGCAGCGCCGTCCCGCCCGCCCGCGATCTCGCGGACCCGATCACCGACTCCATGACCTGGCGCCACTCGTCGAGCAACTCGCGACCACTGTGTTCAGGCAACTGGCATCGACCTCGTGACCATCATGTCAGCAGCGACGGCTCGGCCCGCGCGGTTCGTCGCGACCTGGGTCCGACGCGGCACTCCTCCAGGTCAGTCAGACCACCAGCCGGGCACGACCTCGCCGTCCCCGTCGGCGCGCGCCCCGACCGCGAGCACCTCGATCCCGTCGGGCCCCGCCTCGAACGCACGCGTCACCGCGGGCGCGACGCGGATCGCGTCCATCGCCTCCACGCCGATGATCTCGTCGTCGAGCTTGAGGCGGCCCGAGCCCGAGAGCACGACGTAGACCTCCTCGGCGGCGTCGTGCCGGTGGCCGAAGGGCGCCCGCTTACCCGGCCTGAGCCGCAGCAGGCTCAACCCCGTGCGCTCGGCCTCCAGGTCGGTCTTGGCGAACCGTGCCTCGAGGTCCTCGCCGAGCCCGAATTTCGGGGCCGAGTCCTCGACCTCTGTGAGCTTCATGAGCGTGAACGAAGCTGCCATCGATGTCCCTTCGTCGCTGTCGGCGGCCGAATCAGAGCCAGCTTACGCCCCCGCCGCCCTCGGCCGTCGTGCTAGGCCCTGACGCGCTCGCCTTTCGGGTCCAGCAGCGGCTCCTTCGCGAGCTCGCCCGCGACCCAGCGTCCGAAGATGTCGATCTCCACGGCCGTCCCGATCGGGACCTCGGCGGGGAGATAGGCGTAGGCGATCGAGCGCTCCACGGAGTAGCCGTAGCCGCCGCTGGTGACGCGCCCGACGATCTCGCCGTCCACGCGCACAGGCTCGTTGCCGAGTGCCACCGAGCGGGGATCCCCGAGCACGACGCAGCGCAGCCGCTGGCGCGGCTCGGCGCGCGCGCCGTTCGATCCGATCCCGAGCGCCGCCGCCCCGAGGAACCCGCCGTCCTTCCTCACGCAGAAGCCGAGCCCCGCCTCGTAGGGCGTCTCATCGGGTGTGATGTCGGCGGCCCAGACGCGGTAGCCCTTCTCGAGGCGCATCGAGTCGATCGCACGGTAGCCCCCGGCGACGAGGCCATGCTCGCGCCCGGCCCTCCAGAGCGTGTCCCACAGCCCGGCCCCGTACTCGGTCGGGCAGTAGAGCTCCCAGCCGAGCTCGCCGACGAACGTGACTCGCAGCGCGCGCACCGGTACATCGCCAACCGCGATGTCGCGCATCCGCATGTACCCGAAGTCCAGCGCGTCGTCGGTGAGCGGCGCCAGGATCTCGCGGGCGCGAGGACCCCACAGCGCGAAGCACGCCCAGCGGGCCGTCACGTCCGAGCAGCCGACGCTTCCGTCGGCCGGGAGATGGCGGCGGATCCAGCTGAGATCGTGGTTTCCGAAGGCCGTGCCGGTGACGATCGAGAAGAGCTCGTCCTCGACCCGTGTGACCGTGAAGTCGCACTCGATTCCGCCGCGGCGATTGAGCATCTGCGTGTAGGTGATCGCCCCGACGTCGCGGGCGACGTGGTTGTCGCACAGCAGCTCGAGGAACTCCGCCGCCCCGGGCCCGGCCACCTCAAGCTTCGCGAACGAGGACTCGTCGAACAGCCCGGCCCGCTCGCGCGTGGCGAGATGCTCGGCGCCGATCGCCGGCGACCAGTGCATCCCCGCCCAGCC
>DASZIU010000014.1:0-1867 GCA_035948815.1 Solirubrobacteraceae bacterium
ATCGTAAATTCGCAGGTCCGTTTCGATAGCGCCGCGCGCTCGCAACAGGGGGAGGAGCAGCGCAGCCATCACCGCCGAGGACGCGATCGCGCCGCAGAGCAGCCCGAGCTCGACACGCAGGAAGAGCGACGAGCCGAAGGCGGTCACGACGAAGAACACGATCGCACCGGACGTCCACCCGATCGCGACCCGGCTGTACCCGGAGAGCGAGATCAGGACGTAGCCGAAGATCTGGGTGAAGATGAAGCCGATGGCGCTCGCCGAGAGCAGCGCGAAGTCGAGGTTGCTGAGCTCGAAGCCGTGACCGAAGAGGATGCGGGTCACCGTCGGACCGAGGAACGTGAACCCGGCGATGGCGACCCCTCCGACACCGGCCATGAGCAGGAGAAGGCGGTTCAGCAGGGCCTGGAACTCCTGGTGCCGGCCGCCGGTGGCCAGCGTGGAGAGCTTGGGTAGGAGCGCCGACTGGACCGCCTGGAAGAGAAAGATCGGGACGTAGGCGACGATGCGGCTCAGCTGAAATCTGCCCGCCGCGGTCTGCTCCGCGGGTGTCGCGAGCAGCTGGACGGCCACGGCGCCCACGCTGAGCAGCAGCTGCGTGAACACCGAGGCGATGAGCAGGAAACCGAGCGCGTGGGTGATCTCGCCCCATGGCGCCGGAGGGCCGGGACGCAGCAGCCCGCGACGACCGATGGTTGCGAGCGCGATCGCGGCGAACGACGCGACGATGAGCGAGATCCCGTAGGGACCGGCGGTCTTGACGCCGATGACGGCGAGGAAGGCGGCGAAGACAACCCGGAGCGCGCCTTCGCCTCCCAGGAGGACGCCGTAGGCGCCGAAGCGGGCGTTGCCGGCGAGCGCACCCCTGGCGAGGAACTCGCAGAGATACGCCGCGAACCCGCCGACCAGCCCCGCAAGCAGCGCCGGATCGCCCTTGAAGACGTGCTGGTCAAGCGGGCTCGCGAACACCAGCGTGACCACGATCAGGACCACCGCCAGGACGCCGCCGAGCATTGCCGCGCGCGCGAAGACCGGGCGTCCGCCCTCGTTGCGCACGCGTCGCGCGGCGATGGCTCGCCCCGTCTCCTGCTCGAGGGGCAGGAAGAACCCCGGGCCGCACACGAAGAGCAGCGCCCAGAACACCGAGAGCGGCGCGAAGCGAGCCGTCCCGAGGGCGCGCGCCGCGACCACCAGGAAGCCGTACTGCATCAGACCGGCGAGCCCGAGGCCGATGGCGACCGGGATCGTCCCCACCGGCAAGGGCAGCGCGCGCACCCGATCGAGGAGCTTCATCACCAGGCCGGGGGCGGGGTCGCCCTTACGGGTAGATGCCTCGCACCGCCGTGGCGTCGGCGACGCGTTTGACAGCGACGAGGTAGGCGCCGAGGCGCAGCGACACGTGATGGCGATCGGCCTGATCGCACATCTGGGTGAAGGCCTTCTGCAGGATCTTCTTGAGGCGGACGTTGATCTCGTCCTCCTCCCAGAAGAGCGACTGGAGGTCCTGGACCCATTCGAAGTACGACACGGTCACCCCGCCCGAGTTGGCGAGGATGTCGGGCACGACCGTGATCCCGCGGCGTTCGAGGATGCTGTCCGCGTCCGGTGTTGTCGGGCCGTTGGCGCCCTCGACGATGAGCCGAGCCTGGATCCTCCCCGCGTTGCGGGCGGTGATCTGGTTCTCCATCGCCGCGGGCACGAGGACGTCGACCTCGAGCTCGAGCAACTCCGTGTTGGTGACCGGCTCGCACCCCGGAAACCCGTTGACTCCGCCGTGCTGTTGCCGGTAGGCGAGCAGCTTGGGAATGTCGAGTCCCTCGCGGGAGTAGACGCCGCCGGTCACGTCGGCAACCGCGCAGATGGTGAA
>DASZIU010000015.1:0-13824 GCA_035948815.1 Solirubrobacteraceae bacterium
GATCTTCGCCGCTCCCGGACCGTTGCCGGCGCCGGTCAGCTGTCCGATGTAGATCGCGCCGTCTGGGCCGCGTGACAGGCAGGTCGGCACCGCGTCGGAGACCGCCTTGCCGTTCTTTTCGGGGCTGGGGATGAACGCGAGTTCTTTGACGACGCCGTGCTCGACCTCGTCGAGCGTGTTCGCGGCGGCGTCCACGAGCCACTGCTCGCCCCCCCTGGTGATCACGGAGCAGGGGTTGGCGTCGGGGAACTGTCCCGGGACCAGCGACTTGTGTTCTCCGGTCCATTTCCAGGAGTAGCCGCCGACGTCCGCGATCGCTTTGGACTGGCCCGAGCGGTTGAATTCGAACAGGTGCCCGAGCTGGGCCTTCGCCTTTTCGGTCGCTGCTTTCGAGAACCCGGAGGGCGGGACCTGCTGCGAGGAGAGGCCCAGGAGCGCATACAGCGCGGCACCTTCGCCGACTGCGACCCCCTCGACGCCTTCGGCGCCCCGGCCGCCTTCACCGGACACCGAGATCATCCCGCTCAGGACCTTGTGGACCACATGGGAGCGGTCGATCCTGCTGACGCCGCCGGTCAACCCGGCGCACTGCGGCCCGCGAGGGCCCGGTACGCATTCTGTGCCCCCGGCTCCGGCTTCGGCGACGAACAGGTCGCCGTCGGCGTCGAAGGCGAGACCTCTCGGGTTGTTGAGCCCGCTGGCGATCGTGGTCACCGTCGCGCCCCAGGACTGGGCCGCGAGGGCCCCGAGGACGCACAACGCGGCCGCGGCCGCAGTTGCGCACGTCATGGCTCGTCGAATTCCAGACACGTCCATGCTCTCCCTTCCAGTTCGAGTTGAGCAACGCCGGCCGGCCGTCCCCGGTCGACCGCGCACACCCCCAATCCGGGCGTCGCTTCATGCGATACCCGATCCGCGCGCAGCCTATCGTCAACCCCCTGTGCGGTCCTGCGCGGCCGTCACGCGAGCTGGTGGGCACCGCCGGTCTCCCGGGCGGCTCGACCCAGAGACCCCCGCGCGTGGCGTCACGCCGCCTCTGAGATCACGAGCCTGAGCGCGCCGTCGAAGCTGTCCTGTGCACGCAGGTGGCCATGCTCGCGATCCCAGGCGCCGGAGTCGAGGGCCGCGGCGAGCCGGGCGACGATCCGCTCCTCCACGCCTGGCTCGAGCAGTCTCCACATCGATTGAGCGCTCCTCAGATCTGCGTCCAGAAGCGCCTCGGGACGGCGCCAGAACGCCTCGAAGAAGCCGTCGATGCAGTTGCCGGGCGTGGGGATGCGCTCGACGCGCGTTCGCCCGCCCAGCGCGGCCGCCACGTCGTCGATCGCGGGGAACCGCGGTCGCTCCAGAAGCAACCCCTCGCGCAGGAAGTCGTGCTGCCAGGCGGGCAGGTGCTCGAGCTCGAAGGTGAACACGACGACCGGCCCGCGGGCGACGCGGCGCAGCTCTGCGAGGCCCGCGCCGAGGTCGTGCCAGTGGTGGATCGTGACGCAGGCCATCGCAGCATCGACGGCGTCGTCGTCGAGCGGCAGCGCCTCCGCCCGCGCCGCGATCGCGGGCGCGGAGCCGGCGGGCCGCTGGGCTCGCATCGTCGCACTGGGCTCGACGGCCAACACCCACCGGTCCTCAGGCTCATAGGAGCCCGTGCCGGCGCCCACGTTGAGCACCGTGCGCGCGCCTCCCAGCGCCGCGCGGATTCGGGCGGCGATGCGTGGGTCGCCCCGCCGGTAGCGCGCGTAGGTGTGCCCGTAGCGTTCATAGTCGACCCCGCGGCTCATGGGCTAGGGGTGGATCGTCTCGCCGGCCTCGAGCATCGCGAGGAACTTCGCGAGCCGCTGGGCGCGCGTCTGCGGGCGGCGCGCGTCCTGCAGCCGGTAGAGGATCGCGTAGCGGTTCTGGCTCGAGAGCTCGGCGAAGAAGGCCTTCGCCCGCGGGCGAGCGTCGAGCTCGCGCTGCAGGTCCTCCGGGACCGAGATGCTCCGCTGACCCTCATAGGCGGCCGCCCAGCGTCCGTCGTCCCTCGCGCGGTGCACCTCGGTCAGTCCAGCCGGGCGCATCCTGCCCCCGGCGATCAGCCGCTCAGCCGTATCGCGGTTGATCCGCGACCACCTGCCGCGGGGGCGCCGCGGCGTGAAGCGCTGCAGGAAGTGAGTCTCGTCGAGCGCCCTGCGCAGCCCGTCGATCCACCCGAAGCAGAGCGCGCCTTCGAGCACCTCCGGGTAGCGGACGCTGTCGATCCCCGCGCCGCGCTTGGCGATCATGATCCACAGGCCTTCCGAGGAGGCGTGGTGCTCCTCCAGCCACGACTCCCACTCCTCCGCGGAGGCGAAGGTGAACCTCGGAAGGTCGTCCTCAGCCGCCACGGCTAGCGGATCAGGGAGTCCAGCTTGGTCGAGGTGACCGTCTCGCGCAGCGTCTCCAGCGCGTCGTGACGCGGGCGCCATTTCAGCTCCCGGCGTGCCTTGGCGGTGTCCATGATCGTCGGCACGCGGAACGCCGCGACCCACTGCGCCTGCGCGGGCAGGAAGCCGAGCCGCGCCACCATCTCGGCGACGGCGTCCACGGCAAGCTCCGGCACCGGGATCGCGTACCAGCCGAGCTCGTTGGCGAGCTCCGCCACGGTCAGCTCGCCGGGACCCGCGAGGTTGTAGGCGCCCGGCGCCCCGCGTCCCTGCACGGCCGCGCGGATCGCGCTCGCGACGTCGTCGTGGTGCACGAGCTGGAAGGAGATACCGGGGTCCGGCAGCACCGGCTTGAGGATCGGCACTCCGTCGAGCAGCCGGAGCACGGGCGCGGGGAGCCGTTCGGAGATCTGGGTGTAGGGCAGGCTGTCGATCAGCAACGGCGCGTGCGGACCGGCGACGATGCAGGGCCGGAAGACATAGGCCTGCGTGCTCGCTCCCGCGAGCGTCTCCGCGAGCAGCGCCTCCACCTCGGCCTTGTGCGCCGAGTAGTAGTGGCTTGCGGTCCCGCGCACGGGAACGTCCTCGGTCAGCGGCTGCGGGTTGTCGCGGTGAAAGCCGTAGGCGGCGACCGAGGAGGCATACACCAGGCGCTTCGCCCCCGCGGCGATGGTCGCCTCGAAGACGTTTTGTGAGCCGTCGAGGTTCACCGCTCTGCTCTCCTGCTCGCTGCCCATGATGATGAAGGCGAGGTGGATCACGACGTCGGCGTCCGCTACGAGCTCGGCAACGGCCGAGCGGTCGAGCACGTCTCCGCGACGGTAGGAGACCTTCTTCCAGCCGCGTTCGGCCGGATCGAACGGCCGCCTGGCCATGCCGAGGATGCGGCCGACGTCGCTCGAGCGCTCGAGCGCCGAGACGACCGCTTGGCCGATCTCGCCGGTCGGGCCGGTCACGGCGACGGTCAGGCCTGTGGGCTCTGCGGCGCGTGAAGGCATCGAGGGGTTGTATCGCATGGCGGTAGATTCAGCGGATGACGGGAGCTGAACTCGGACTGGCGATCTCGGTCTTCTTCGCCTGCGCGGTCGAGGCGGTAGAGGCGCTGACGATCGTGATGGCGGTCGGGCAGACACGCCATTGGCCCTCAGCGCTCGCGGGCGTCGGCGCCGGCGCGCTGCTGCTTGCCGGCATCGTCGCCGGCCTTGGCAGCGCTTTGACCTCGGTGCCCATCGACAACCTTCGGTTCGCGATCGGGGTCGTGCTGCTGCTGATCGGGCTGCAGTGGCTTCGCAAGGCCGTGCTACGGGCGGCCGGCTTGAAGGCCCTGCACGACGAGCGCAGCATCTACGAGGCCGAAGCGCAGGCAGCGCGGGCGGCCGGGGGTCGCCTCGGCGGGCTCGACCGCTATGCGTTCGCGGTCTCGCTCAAAGGCGTGCTTCTCGAGGGCCTGGAGGTGGCGCTCATCGTCGTGACGTTCGGCGCGAACCAGCACCGCGTCGGCCTGGCAGCGGCAGCCGCCGCGATCGCCGTGGCAGCCGTGATCGCCGCCGGACTCGCCGTGCGGGCGCCGCTCGCTCGCGTGCCAGAGAACACGCTGAAGTTCGGCGTCGGCGTGATGCTGTGCGCGTTCGGCGTCTTCTGGGGCGCCGAGGGCGCGGGAGCCAGCTGGCCGGGAGGCGACGCCTTCCTGCTTGCCCTCATCGCGGGCGTCCTGGCCGCTTCGCTGGCGGTTGTCGTCTCGCTCCGGCGCGTCGCTCTGAGACGCGGCGTCGCACCGTGACCGTGGCTCGCGCGGCTCGCCGGTCTCGCATCTGATCGTCCACGACGTGTGGTCACGGCCCTAGGCTTGGGGTTGTGACAGCGCCGCTTGCCTCAGCCTCGATCGGTCACAGCATCACGACCTTCCTAGATGCGGTCGGGAAGTTCTTCTCCGACCTCGCCGCCGTGCACTGGGGAGCGCTGGTGCTGGCGCTCCTGTTCTTCGCGCTGAACCTCACGCTGCGGTCTCGCGCGTACTTCAACAGCCTTCGCGCCGCCTATCCGGCCGTCAGGTTCCAGTTTCGCCGCATCTGGGGTGCCTACTGGGCTGCCGTCGGCTTCAACAACGTCGTGCCGGCGCGTGGCGGCGACGTGATCAAGCTGTTCCTGACGCGCTCCTCGATTCCTGGCGCCACGTTCCCGACGGTCTACGCCGCCTTTCTCGTCGAGTCGGTCTTCGATGCGTTCGTCGGCGTGTTCGTGTTGATCTTCGCCTTCAGCCAGGGCGTCTTCCCGAAGCCCCCGTCGTTCGCGAAACTGAACTCCTTCGACATCGCCTACCTGGCCGAAAACTTTCGCTTCACGCTCTTCCTGATCACCGCGCTGGGTGTGATCGGACTGACGGCATTCGCTTTGCTCTCGGTGCGCGTCAAGGCGTTCTGGGCACGGCTTCGCCAAGGCCTGACGATCCTCAGCGACCGTCCCCGGTACCTGCGCCAGGTGGCCTCCCTGCAGGCGCTGGCCTGGATCTCTCGCTTCACCGCGTTCTGGTTCATGCTCGAAGCCTTTCGCGTCGGGGGATCGGTCAAAAACGTCCTGCTCGTCTTCGGGGTCAACCAGGTGGCCGGGGCGGTGCCGTTCACGCCGGGCGGCGCAGGTGTTCAACAGGCGCTGCTGGTCAAGGTCTTCGCAACAAGCGCCACAGGGACCGTCGTGGCCGCCTACTCGGTCGGACAGCAGATCGCGATCGCCGCCTTCACGGCGCTGATCGGGCTCGCGTCGGTGATCTTCATCTTCCGCTTCCGCTCATTCAAGGAAGTGATCCAGGCCGGACAGGCCTCGCGCGACGCTGAGCGCGAATCAGAGCGGGCCGGCGAGGATGGCGGGGGTGATCGCGGCGCCGTGGGCGAGGAGGGCGGACCGCCGATTGCCCCGCGGCCCCCGCGCGGCGCCCGCGCCCGCTACTGAAGCCCCTCGCGCGCCTCGCGCACGAGGGCCACGGCCTCGGGAAAGACCCTCGCCATCACGGTGCGGATCTCCTCGGCCTGAGCGTCGGCGTTTCCCTGCACGTTCACCCGGGCGATCGCCGCCACCGTGAGGTCGACAGCGAGCTTGATCGCGTTGTCCGCCCAGACGAGGCGCTGCTGCCCCTGCATCTGTTCGGCGAACTCGGCAAGCCGACGCTGTAGCTCCTCCGGATCGCCGAAAAGATCTCCGAGGCCGCCGCCCTCCATGGCCAGATCATAGACTGCGCTGCTCGTGCCCACCACCAGCGAGATCCGCGAGCAGGTCGCCAGCGAGTCCGAGCGTCGCAGCCGCCTGGCTGTTCCGGCGTTCGCCGGCGGCATTCTCTACCTGCTGAGCGCGATCATCATCGCCACCACGCTCAACAGCGCGCCGACCTCCGGCCTGCTGCAGGGCCTTGAACCGGCGCTTCGCGGTCAGGGCAGTCCCGCCGTGAGCCCGCGCACGATGGAGGTCAAATTCATCAGCCACCATGCCCTCGGCCTGATCGCCGGGAGCACCGTTGCGGCGATCGCGATCATCGCGCTGACCCTGGTCCTGCTGCTGCTCTTCGACGCGACGCGGTTCAGACGCCCGGCCACCTGGGCCACCGCCCGGCCACTCATCCTCGTCGGCGGGATCGGGTTCGCGGTCGTGAGCCTCGGACACCAGATTGTCGGCGCGATCGAGACGCACAAATTCGCGGTCGGTCACGACTTCTCCAACCACGCCGTGGACCAGGCGCTGACGAAGGGCACGGTCAACTCGGTGATCGTCTACGTCGCGCTCGTGGCGGCGCTCGCCCTCGCCGCCGGCATGATCGCCGTCTGCCTGAACGCTCAGCGCGTCGGCCTGCTGCCGCGGTGGATGGGCGTCCTCGGAATCTTCACCGGGATCCTGATCTTCCTGCCGCTGGGCGGGGCGGAGCTGCAGATCGTGCCCGCCTTCTGGATGGTCATGATCGGCCTCCTGCTCATCGGCAAATGGTCGAAAGGCGATCCGCCGGCATGGGCTGCAGGCGAAGCGGTCCCGTGGCCCACAGGTGCCGAAGTGCGGGCCTCGCGCGAAGCGACGGCCACGGCGAAGGCGGAGCGGCGCAGCAACGGGAAGCCCTCGGCGGACGTCGCGCCCGAGCCCTCCCGGCCGGCCGGCGGTGGCGGCGCCAGGCGCAAACGCAAGCGCCGCTCTAAGCGCTGAGTCGCCGGCAGCCGCATCGGTGGACGGCGGTAGAGTCAGGAAATGAGCACGAGACCGGGGGAGGCCGAGGGCGCCGAGCTCGACCGTGAGCTCGCGGACCTGCTCGAGGTGGAGACGTTCGAGCCATCGGCCGAGTTCCGCGAGCAGGCGCTGCTCAAGGACCCCGCGGTCTACGAGCAGGCGAGCAGCGACCCGCTCGGCTGGTGGACGAGCCAGGCCGAGGAGCTCGACTGGTTTCGCAGGTGGGACACGGTGCTCGACGACTCGAATCCTCCGTTCTACAAGTGGTTCATGGGGGGAGAGATCAACGCCTCCTACAACTGCCTCGACAGGCACGTGCTGGGGGGGCGGGGCGAGCGCGTCGCCCTGCACTGGCGCGGCGAGGGCGGCCGCGAGCGCGACATCACCTACGCCGAGCTGCTGGCGGAGGTCGAGCGCTTCGCCAATGCGCTGAAGGACCTCGGCATCAAGAAGGGGGACGTCGTCGGGATCTACCTGCCGATGATTCCGGAGGTGGTCGTCGCGATGCTCGCCTGCGCTCGCATCGGCGCGCCGCACAACGTCGTCTTCGGCGGCTTCTCCGCGGAGGCGGTACGCGAGCGGATGGAGTTCTCCGAGGCGAAGCTGCTCCTCACCGCCGACGGCGCCGCGCGCAAGGGCAAGACGGCGGCCGTCAAGGACCGCGTCGACGAGGTCATGGGCGACCTTCCGACGCTCGAGAAAATAGTCGTCGTGCGCGGCAGCGGCACGCCGTGCCGGATGCTCGCGGGCCGAGACGTGTTCTACGACGAGGTCCTCGAGGCGGCCGACCCGAGATGCCCCGCGGAGCCGCTGGATGCCGAGCACCCGCTGTACATCCTCTACACATCGGGCTCGACAGCCAAGCCGAAGGGGATCCTGCACACGACCGGCGGCTATCTCACCGGGGTCACGGCCACCCATCGCTATGTCTTCGACCTGAAGCCCGACACCGACGTGTACTGGTGCGCGGCCGACGTCGGCTGGGTCACCGGTCATTCCTACATCGTCTACGGGCCGCTGGCCAACGGCGCGACGTCGGTGATGTGGGAGGGCGCGCCCGACTACCCGCACAAGGGCATCTGGTGGGAGATCGTCGAGCGCTATGGCGTGACGATCCTCTACTGCGCGCCCACGGCGATCAGGGCGTGCATCAAGTGGGGCGCCGAGTGGCCGAACAGGCACGACCTCTCCTCGCTGCGGCTGCTCGGCTCGGTCGGCGAGCCGATCAACCCGAAGGCGTGGCTCTGGTACCACAAGGTGATCGGCTCAGAACGTTGCCCGATAGTCGATACCTGGTGGCAGACGGAGACCGGAGCGATCATGATCACGCCGCTGCCGGGGATCACCGCGACGAAGCCCGGCTCGGCGACACATCCGTTTCCCGGGGTGCAGGCGGACGTGCTCGGCGAGTCCACCGGCGAGCCGGTCGGTGAGGGCCAGGGCCTGCTGGTGCTCACGCGGCCCTGGCCATCCATGCTGCGCACCCTGTACCGCGAGGAGGAGCGCTTCATCGACACCTACTTCAAGCGCTTCGGCGGGGACACCTATCTCGTGGGAGACGCCGCCCGCCGCGATCGCGACGGCTACCTGTGGGTGATCGGGCGGATCGACGACGTCGTCAACGTCTCCGGGCACAGGCTCTCGACCGCCGAGGTCGAGTCGGCGATCGTCGCCCATCCCGACGTCGCCGAGGCGGCGGTCATCGGCCAGCACGACGAGGACACCGGACAGGCGATCGTCGCCTTCGTGACGCTCCAGGGAGAGCTGGAGGGCGACGAGAACACGGTCGAGGGGATCCGCGGGGCGGTCGCCGAGCGGATCGGCAAGTTCGCACGGCCCAAGCGGATCATCTGGTCGGATGACCTGCCGAAGACGCGCTCCGGGAAGATCATGCGCAGGCTGCTCCGTGACATCGCCGAGGGGCGGGAGCTCGGCGACGTCACGACACTGCGCGATCCGACCGTGACAGCGCAGCTGCAGGAGCGCGTCCGGGAGCTGCAGGCACAGGAGGACTGAACACGCGTCGGCGCGGCGTGGCCGCCCGGCGGCTCGGCGAGCCATGCGCTGCCCGCCCCAACCACTAGGGGGCATCCCTTATGGCCGGGGCATCCTCCGGTGCCATGATTGGAACGATGGCTTCGGTCCAGGCGCCACCCGCCGCCCCCGCGCTGGAGGATCACCCGGCCGCGCCCGGCGTGCCCGATCAGACGCCGGACCGTCGCCGCCTTCGCCGCTACCCCGACAGGGGCCTGCTCGGCGGCGTTTGCGCGGGGCTGGCCGCGTACTTCGGAGTCGAGGTCTTCGTCGTGCGACTCGCGATGGCGCTGGTGATCGCCGTGGGAGGGATCGGCGTAGCGATCTATGCGTTGGCGTGGGGCCTGATCCCCGTCGCGCCCGAGAGCCAGGGAACGGCACGCCGGCCGGGGGCGTGGCGCGAGGCCGTGCTGATCGTGCTCGGTGTCGGTGGCCTGCTCATCGGTCTACGGCTGCTCGGGCTGGGCGTCGCGGACGCGGTGATCTGGCCGCTTGTGCTCGGCGCCTGCGGCATGGCGCTCGTCTGGAGGCCGGCGGTGGACCCCGCGCCGCCGGGCTCACCGCGCAGGCGGCTGTCGCCGCGTGAGCTGCTTCGCCGCTCAGAGCGAGTCGATGCCCCGCGCCTTGTCATCGGGACGCTGCTCGTCGCCTTCGCGTCCGCCGCGCTGCTTCACATCGTCGGCGTCCTGCACACGCTCGGCCAGGGAATCGGAGCGGTCACGATCATCGCGACCGTCCTGGGGCTGCTAGCGGCACCCTGGTTCTTGCGGCTAGGTCGCACGCTGGCGTTCGAGAGAGCGGCGCGGATTCGCGAGCAGGAGCGGGCGGAGGTCGCCGCCCACCTCCACGACTCCGTGCTGCAGACGCTGGCCCTGATCCAGAAGCGCGCCGGCGACCCACGCGAGGTGGCGGGCCTCGCGCGGCGCCAGGAGCGAGAGCTTCGCCGCTGGCTGCTCGAGCGACCGACCCACACCGGCCAGCGGAGCGTCGCGGTCGCTCTCGAGCAGGCCGCCGCCGAGGTCGAGGAGCTGCATGGCGTGCCGATCGAGGTCGTCACGGTGGGCGACGGGCCGCTCGACTCGAGGCTCGAGGCACTCGTCCAGGCCGCCCGCGAGGCGATGACGAACGCGGCGAAGTTCGCCGGCAGTGACCATGTGGATCTGTATGCCGAGGTCGAGCCCGAGCGCGTCGAGGTCTTCGTGCGCGACCGGGGCATCGGCTTCGATTCGGCGGCGATACCGGGCGACCGGCGTGGAGTCCGCGACTCGATCATCGGGCGCATGGAGCGCCACCACGGCAAAGCAGCGGTCAACAGCGAGCCGGGCGGCGGCACCGAGGTCGAGCTGATCATGGAACGCGGGTCGGCTTCGTGAGCTCCCCGCGAGTGGTGATCGTCGACGATCACCATCTGTTTCGCTCGGGCGTCCGCGCCGAGCTCCGGGGCGAGGTCGAGGTCGTCGGCGACGCCGGCAGCGTCGAGGAGGCGGTCGCCGTGATCGGCGAGGTGCAACCCGACGTGGTGCTGCTCGACGTGCACATGCCCGACGGCGGCGGCGTCGAGCTGATCGGGCGTGTCAGCGGTGAGCATCCGCGCGTCCGCTTCCTGGCGCTTTCGGTCTCGGACGCGGCGGAGGACGTGATCGCGGTGATCAGGGCGGGCGCTCGCGGCTATGTGACCAAGACGATCTCCGGCACGGAGCTGGCCGACGCCGTGCGATGCGTGGCGGCAGGCGATGCGGTCTTCTCGCCGCGGCTCGCCGGCTTCGTGCTCGACGCGTTCGCGGCCGAGGCGCCGCCGACGGACGATCGCGAGCTCGAGCAGCTGACGCCTCGCGAGCGCGAGGTCCTGCGCCACATCGCCCGCGGCTACATGTACAAGGAGATCGCCCAGCGGCTCGGCATATCGGTGAAGACCGTCGAGGCTCATGTCTCGGCCGTGCTGCGCAAGCTCCAGCTCTCGAGCCGCCACGAGCTCAGCCGCTGGGCCGTCCAGCGACGCCTGGTGAGCTTCGACGCTCCTGACGGACCGATGACCTAGGGGCGATTCCCTATAGATCCGCCGCCCCCAATGGGTCACAGTCGGGGTATGCCAACAACCAACAGCCAAAACTCCCCACAGGCGGCGATCGAGACGCGGGGCCTGACCAAGCGGTTTGGCGAGCGCACGGCGATCGACGGCGTCGATCTATACGTGCCCCGCGGAAGCGCCTTTGGCTTTCTCGGCCCGAACGGCGCCGGAAAGACCACGATGATCCGGATGCTGCTCGGCCTCACGAGGGCGAGCGCGGGCAGCATGTCGCTGCTCGGCCGCCCGGTGCCGCGCGAGCGGGCGCAGGCGCTCGAGCGAGTGGGCGCCATCGTCGAGGAGCCGCGCTTTCACCCGCAGCTCTCGGGTCGCGAGAACCTGAAGATCGTCGCCGCCGTGCGAGGTCCACACGTAGCCGAGCGGATCCAGCCGGCGCTCGAGCGCGTCGGTCTCGCCGAGCGCGCCGACGACAAGGTGCGCAAGTACTCCCTCGGCATGCGTCAACGTCTGGGCGTCGCGCGCTGCCTGCTTGCCGACCCTGCGCTGCTGATCCTCGACGAGCCGACGAACGGTCTGGACCCCGGAGGGATCCAGGAGTTCCGTCTGATGATCCGGTCGATGGTCGAGCAGGAGGGCAGGACGATCTTCCTCTCCTCGCACCTGCTGGACGAGATCGAAAAGATCTGCGACGCCGCCGCGATCGTCGACCGCGGGAAAGTCATCACCCAGGGTCCGATCGCCGAGCTCGCCGGGGGCGGGGGAGCCAGGCACGAGCTGCTGCTGACCGTCGATGACGTCGAGCTCGCGCTGGGTGCGCTGGCCGGAAGCGATCTCGTGCGCGACCTCGTTCGCGAGGACGGAGGCCTGCGCGTGATCCTCGACGGCGGCCCAGAGTCGGCCGCCGAGCTGAACGCGAGGCTCGTGCACGCGGGCGTCGGCGTGCTGCGCCTCGAGCCGGTTCGCTTCAGCCTCGAGCAGCGCTTCCTCGAAATCACGTCGAGACTGGATGGCAACGTCGAAGCCATGGAGGTACACGCATGAGCGCCGCAACGATCGCCGCACAGATGACCGGAGCGGACCTTCTCAAGCTCCGCAAGAAGCGCGGGACCGTCATATGGGCCGTGGTGCTGGCCGTCCTGCCGCTGCTCGTCTTCTTCATCTTCCGCGCCGTGCAGCACTCCTCCGAACCGGCACAGCACGGGCCGGCCGGCGGGATCAGCGGGTTCACCGACGCGCTGCGCGCAGTGGCGCTGTTCTTCGGCCCGCTGGCCGCGATCCTGATCGGGGTCGAGGCCGGCGCCGGGGACTCCTCGGCCGGCGTCTTTCGCGACCTGGTCGTGACCGGGCGCTCACGCCTGGCCCTGTTCGCGACCCGCGTCCCGGCGGCGCTCGCGCTCTGCTGGGCGGTCATCGGCGCCGCCTACGCGGTGCTCGTCATCGGCACCTTCGCGTTCGCCTCGGGCTCGCCTGACCCGAGCGCGGCGACGATACTCAACGGTCTCGGCTTCACGCTGCTGGCGACAGGCGTCATCTGCGCGGTCGCGGTGGGGTTCTCATCCCTGACGGCCTCGAGGCCGACGGCGCTCACAGTCCTGATCGGATGGCAGCTCGTGGCGAGCCCGATCCTTGCGAGCATCAGCTCGCTCGGCAGCTCGCGCAAGGCCCTCCTGAGCCAGGCGCTCGTCGGGTTCAGCCCGGTGCACGTGAGCGACCGTGCCGGCACCATCGCGATGTCGCACGGACTCGCGATCTTCGTGATCGCCGCGTGGCTTGCCGTGCTGCTCGGGCTAGGCGCCTGGCGCACGCGCACCATGGACACCTGAGGGCTGCCGCCGAAGCCCCGCAAAGCTCCGCCGCCCGCGACCGCGGGCGGCGGTCGTTGCGCCGCCCCGGGCAGGCCGCGACGCCCGTCGGCTGAGAGCTCAGCCTCATAAAGCGGGGCGGCGGCCATGCCGATAAGACGCCATGGCCGAGGACCCGTTCGTTGGCGCGCTGCGGCTGGGAGGCGCCTCCACGCTGCCGAGCCCCCGCGTTGCCGCGCGCGAGCAACCACCGGCGGGCGAGAGCTCGCCTGTGCGCGAGAGCACGGCCCTTCCCCAGGTCGCGATCCGGGCGCGACTGAACGCGATCATCCTCGACCTGGTCCTGCTCGGCCTCCTCACGCGCCTGCTGGCGGGCGCTCTGGCTGGCTCGGTCACGGCGGGAACCGAGGTGCTGCTCTTCTGGGGGCTGCAGTTCGGCTACTTCTTCGCGCTGGAGGCGCGAAGCGGTCAGACGGTTGGAAAGCGCGTCTTCCACGTTCGCGTCGCGACGCTCGGCGGGGCCAGCCCCACGGCTAGGCAGATCGCGGTGCGCAACGTGCTGCGGATCTTCGACGCGTTGCCGCTGCTGTATGCCTCGGGGCTGATATCGGTGATGCGGACGGGACGCAACCGACGCCAGCGGATCGGCGACGTCGCGGCCGGCACGACGGTCGTCCTCGACAGCCATGGCAGGGCGCTGCCCACGCCACGGTGGCTGCTGCCGACTGCGACCGTGCTGGCCACGCTGATCTCGCTGGCCGTCGTCATCCCTGCCGTGCGCTAGGCCGCCGTCACCGCGGCAGGCGCCGCTCTGTCCTAGACCTTGTGGTGCTCGGGCACCCAGGACCCGTCCTCGGTGCGCGAGAAGTCCTGGAACAGGCCCGGGGCCTCTGACTGCATGATGCGGGCGATCTTGTCGAACACGAGCCGGAGCTCCTCCTCGGCTCCCTCGGCGGTTCGCATCTCGATCACGTGCCGCAGCGTGCGGGCGTTGGCGGTCCAGACGATGTCAGTGCTGAGGCCCGTCGGCGCGAGCCGGCGCAGCGCCGAGGTGACCTCCTTCTTGACGTGGAACGGCACGCCGTCCTCGTCGATCCCGAGCTCCTTGGCCGCGGTCACCTGAAACTCCTCGAGCTGCTCCACGATCGATATGACCTGCTGGCGCACGGGCTCGAGCGCGGGAGGCACGCGGAAGCCGATGTCGGTCAACCGCACATAGCGCAGGCTCTCCTGGCTGAAGGCAGAGCCGGCGCGATGCCTAATCAGCTCGTGGGTATTTCCGGAGACCACTGGTTTGCCGTTTCGTCGTACGAACAGCAACCCGTTCGGAACCTTGACGCAGTAGACCTTGCCTTTGTAG
>DASZIU010000016.1:0-16379 GCA_035948815.1 Solirubrobacteraceae bacterium
CGGCGGGTGGCATCGCCGCCTTCTCCCAGTTCGCGGGCAAAGGCCGGCGCAAGGGCAAGGGCTCGAGCGACCGGGTCACCTTCGCCGACGTAGCGGGAGCAGGCGAAGCGGTGGCCGAGCTTCGCGAGATCCGCGACTACCTAGCGGACCCCTCGAAGTACCTGGCCGTTGGAGCAGCGGCGCCGAAGGGCGTCCTGCTGGTCGGGCCTCCGGGCACCGGCAAGACGCTGCTCGCGAAGGCCGTCGCCGGCGAAGCCGACGCCGCGTTTTTCTCGCTCTCGGGCTCGGACTTCGTCGAGTCGCTCGTCGGCGTCGGAGCAGCGCGCGTCCGCGACCTGTTCCGCAAGGCACGCAAAACCGCGCCGGCGATCATCTTCATCGACGAGCTCGACGCCGCCGGTCGCAAGCGCGGAGCCGGCATCGGGCAGGGCAACGACGAGCGTGAGCAGACCCTCAACCAGATCCTCGTCGAGATGGACGGCTTCGCGGGCGATGGCGGCCTGGTCGTGATGGGGGCGACCAACCGCCCCGACATCCTCGATCCCGCGCTCCTGCGCCCCGGCCGCTTCGACCGGCAGGTCGTGATCGACAACCCCGACGTCCACGGCCGCCTGGAGATCCTGCGCCTGCACGGCGGCAAACGCCCGATGGCACCCGACGCCTCGCTCGAGGAGGTCGCGCGCCAGACGCCCGGCTTCAGCGGCGCCGAGCTCGCCAACGTGATCAACGAGGCCGCGCTGCTCAGCGTGCGCGACGGTCGTGGCGAGATCGACCAAGCGACGCTCGAGGAGGCGATCGACCGAGTCGTCGCCGGGCCCGCCAAGCATCACATCCTGAGCGAAAACGAGCGCTGGCTGATCTCGATCCACGAGGCCTCGCATGCGGTCGTGACGGAGGCGCTCGGGCACGCGACCTCGACCCGCAAGCTCTCGATCGTGGCCCGCGGGCGCCAGCTGGGAACCGCCGCGCACATGCTCTCCGACCGCGACCAGCTGATCATGTCCGAGCCCGACCTCCAGAGCCAGCTGGTCGTGATCAGCGCGGGGCTCGCAGGAGAGCGGATCGCGTTCGGTCACACCTCCACGAGCGTCAACGACGACCTGCACGCGGCGACGGCGCTCGCGCGCAGCATGGTGACCTCCTTCGGGATGTCCGAGGCGCTCGGACTGGTCACGATCGGCGAGAAGAGCGGCGAGGTCTTCCTCGGCGCGTCGCTACAGGACCTCGGCTCGGTCGGGCCCGAGACGCTCAACCTAATCGACAACGAGGTCGAGCGACTCGTCGGCGACGCCGAGGCACGCGCGGCCACGGTCCTCGATCGCAACTGGAGCACCGTGGAGGAGACCGCGGCGGCTCTGCTCGAGCAGGAGACGCTCTCGGGCGTCGCGCTGGACGCGGTCCTGTCGACCGTCCAGGAGATCTCGATCGAGGAGCTCCGCAACGTGCGCCGGACCTCGACTCCGCGCTTCACGACACGCGATCCAAACCCGCCGCGGTGAGACGGGGCCGCCTGCCATCGCCCGCGATGGTCGTGGCGCTGACCGCACTGGTCCTCTCGACGACCGGCCTCGCGGACGCCGCGCGCAACGCTGTGGTGGCGGCCTTCGCGGGGCATCCGGTCAGCGCGAGGCCCTACGCCGGCGGCGTGCTGCTGCTCGGGCGCAACCGCAAATTCCCCGCCTCCGCGATCCCGACGGTCAACAACGCCTCGCACGTCGGCGGCAAAACGGCCGAACAGCTTGCGGGCACCTGCCCCCCGCAGACCGTTGACCTCGGCACGTGGTGCCTGGACACGGCGCCCTACCCCCTCACGAACGCTCAGCTCGGGAAAAACAACTACATCTGGGCGAGCAAAGCGTGCGAGACCGAAGGCGGATGGCTGCCCACGGCGGCCCAGCTCCTCGGCGCGGCGGACCGCGTGAAGCTCGAGTCCACGATCCACGACTCCCCGCTGACCGCGACCGTGCCGCTCGACGCCACCCGCGGGCTGCTCGACCAGCGGGAGATGAGCTCGACACTCGTGACCACCGAGGCGGGATCCGCGGCGGCAGGCTCCGAGGGCGTCAGCGAAGGCGCGAAAGGCAACCCCCGGCAGGGACAGCCCAACCCGGTACCGCTGCCATCCAACCCGCTTCCCGAATCGCTTCAGTACGTGACCGTCTACAGCAACGGGCAGCAGGGCGGTTTCGCGGGATCCGAGCCGGTCCGGATGCCCGAGAACTTCCGCTGCGCCTTCAACAAGGCTCCCGGTGCGCTGAACAAAACCGAATGAGGCCCCGTCGAGCACGCCGGCGCGATCGTGACCTTTCTGTTAAACCGCGTCGCGAGCGAGCGTCAACCACGGCGGCGGCATCTATCTTGGCTCTCTCGATGTGTGCTGAGTCGCTGTCGAGGCGACGCCTTCGCGGGGCCGCGCGGCGAGCGGCCCTCGTCGCGCCGGCGCTCGCGACGGTCGCCCTCGCGTTCAACGTCTGCCGGGCCGACGCCGTGATCATGCCGGCGGTCCCGATCGACGGCCCCAGCGAAGACATCGTCGGCTTCGGGGGCGTGGCGATGGCCGAAGACGGCACGGGCGGGGTCGTCTACCTGAAGCGCGTCGGCGGCGTAGCCCACGTGTTCGTCTCGCGCTACGTCGGCGGGCGCTTCCTGGCGCCGATCAGGGTGGACACCGAAGAGCCGTTCGCGGCGAGCCAGCCGCGGATCGGAGCCGGCGAAGGGGGCGAGCTGGTGGTCGTGTGGACGACGCCGTTCGCGACCGAAAAAGAAAAGCCCGTCCAGGAGCTGCTCGGGGCGACGCTCGGACGCGGCTCGGCGAGCTTCGGGCCGGCGATGATCGTCGACGGAGACATTCGCGAAGGGACCGGCACGAGCCCCTACCTCGCGATGAGCTCCACCGGCCAGGCCGACGTCGTCTACCGCGTCGTGCAGGAAACCAACGAAGGCCAGCGCACGAGCATCCCGCTCCGCAGCCCGGGGGATGTCGTCGAGCAGGTCCGGGTCGCGCATTTCAACGGCGAACGATGGATCGGGCTCGGCGCGATCAACCGCAACGCGGGCATCTCGATGCGCGCGCCGACCGAAGCCAACGCGCCGCGCATCGCGATCGGGCCGACGGGCAACGCGATCGTCGTCTGGCAGGAGCCGGACAACGAAAACGTCGCACGCATCTGGGCCCGTCGGATCTTCAGGCAGTCGGTCAACTATGTGATGCCCGTGACCGCCGCGACCTTCAACGGCGCGCCGATCACCGCCGACGCGGACGCGCCCAGCGTCGCGTTCTCGCGGACGGGCCAGGCCGAGGTCGCATACCGCCAGGTCGCCGGCGCCGGCTCGCCGCTGCCCGGACCACGGATCTTCCTGAACATCCTCCCCGACGGCGAATCGGAAAACGGCGCTTCCTTCTCCGGAGCGAAGGTCGCCGACTCGCAGGTGCCGGGGGGCGCGGGCGCCGCGATCGGAAGGCCGAGCATCGACATCGACGAAAAGCAGGACCTGCGGCTGCTGTACGACAGCGGCGGCACGCCGCGGGTCGTCGAAGGAAACGACCGCGGGCTGGCGGGAACGCTCACACTCGGCCCCCCGTTCGTCGGCTCTCAACTCTCCCCCGCCACCGAACTGCCTTCCGCAAGCGTGATGAACCCGGCCGGCGGCGGGGTCTCGGCGTGGGCCAGCGAAGACCGGCATGGGCGAAACGCGGTGGCGGTGCGTGAGGACTTCCCCAGCGGCGCAGTCCAGACCGCCCTCGTGGCCGGCGGGTCAGGCGGACCGATCGGCGACCTGGCCGTCGGGCGCTCGGGTCTCGGCGACGGACTCGTCGCGTTTCAGCAGGGTCCGCTCGGGAACGCAGCGATCCTCGCGGCGCAGGTGACCGCGCCCCCGGTGAGCTTCGCGATCACCGTGCCGCGAGGCTGGGTGAAACCGGCCGCCGCCGAAGTCCGCTGGGAAGCGGCGCCGAGCGCCAACGGGCCGCTGACCTACGCCGTCACGCTCGACGGGCGCCGCCTGCCAACGCCTCACGGGGTGTTCTCGGTGCGGATCGACCCGCGTGGCCTCGGTGACGGGACACACCCGGTTCAGGTCCTGGCGACCGACATCTACGGACAGTCGACGCTCAGTGCCATCTCACCGCTGCACGTCGCGGGCCGCGCGCCGGCCGTCACCGTCGCCGTGCAGGGCCGGAGCGTCGTCGTGCGGGTCAGCGACCGCTACGCCGGGCTGAACGTTCACCGCGTGAGCGTGACTTTCGGCGACGGCCAGGGCGGGTCGGGGCGCAAGGCCTTCCGTCACCGCTTCGCTCACGCCGGCCTGTACTCGATCGTCGTGCGCTCGGCCGACAAGCTCGGAAACGCCGGCGTGGTGCACAGGGTGGTGAGCGTGCGATGAGGACGCGTTCGCTGCCCGCCCTGCTCGGCGCCCTCTGGGTCGCGCTGCTCGTGGTCTGCGCCCAGGCGCCCGCGGACGTGTTCGGGCCGCCCGCACGTCCCTCGAGCGAATCGACGAGCGGCGAATCGAACACGTGCTGCCTGCTCGCGTCCGCCGGAAACGTCCTGCTGTCGGCCGGCGAAGAAGGCACTTCGCAGCAGGCCCAGTACGCGCACGACCCGGCGATCTCTGGCAACGGCCGCTACGTCGCGTTCGACGGCGCGATCGGCGGGATCTCCGGTGTGTGGAGGCGGGACCTGCAGACCGGCGAAGTCCAGCCGGTCGCGGTCGGGCGCCAGGTCCCCGGCAGCGAAGCATGCGAATCGGCGCATGCGCCGTGTGAGGCGGAGCTGCCGTCGATCAGCGCCGACGGCAACTACGTGAGCTTCACGACCGCCGCACCGCTGGCCGCGCTCGAGGACCACAACAGCGCGCCGGACGTCTATGTGCGCAACATGGGGATACCGGTCGGGCTCGCGGAAATGGAAGCGCCGAGTGCACAACGCTGCGAAGCCGAAGGACCCCAGGCGGTCGAACCGGCGCGCTGTGCGTTCACGCTCGCTTCGGCCGTGAACGGCGGCACGGAAGGGCTCTCGTACGAAGGTGGGAGCTCCTCCTACGGTTCGATTGCCGCAGGACGCTCGGCGATCAGCGCCGACGGCAGCAAGGTGGCGTTCGTGACGACGGCCATCTCGAACCTTGCGGGGCCGGCGACGCCGTCGCTGCAGGTCGCGGTCCGCGACGCGACGAGCCGCAGCACGCAGCTGGTGAGCGTCGAACGCGACCCCGCCACGGGCCAGGCGATACCGGGCAAGCCGGTCCTTGTCAACGAAGGCGGGATCGCCTACGGCGCGGTCTTCAGCCCCGGCGGAGGCCCGCCGCTGTTTCCAAGCCAGAACCGTCCCTACGCACTCGCACCGGCGGTCGGAGCCTCGATCAGCGGCGACGGATCGACCGTAGCCTGGATGGGCCGGGACGTCTTCAAGCAGGCGCCGATGCTCGCCCAGGAAAACGTCGCCAGCTATGCCGAGCCACTGTGGAGGCGAATCGGCGACGGCCCGCTCGCGGCGACACAGCGCATCACCGGCGGCTCAGAACCGGAAAACCCGGGCTGCGCCTCCAGCGGCGAGACCCTGCTCCCCGAAGAAGGGAGATCCCCGGGCGACCCATGTCAGGGCCCATTCGCGATCGGCCACGGCGGGGGCGTCTACGTCGCCCAGAACCTCAACGCGATTCCACAGCTCAGCGCGGACGGCTACACGGTCGTGTTCCTCGCAACCGCACAGCTCGTCGAACGGGGCGCCAACTTCGGCAGGGGCGCCGAAGGGGAAGCGGACGACATCTACCTCGCCAACATGCGCGAACACCCCGAACGCAAGGTCGTAAGGGCGCTCACGGAGCTCGCGGGCGGTGTCAGCAGCCACGCAGGGAGCGCGCCGATCGTCGACTTCGGTGTCTCTCCCGACGGTCGTCAGATCGCCTTCTCGACCCAGCGAACGGCGTTCCCGCTCGGCGTCCCGACCTTCGTGAGCCGCGCCGCCGCGATACCGGGGATGGCCGAGCTGTTCGACATCGATCTCGCCAACGAGACGCTGACCCGTGTCACCTCGAGCTTCGAAGGCGGCCCGAGCGAACACCCCCACCAGACGGTGCACTCGGGTGAACCTCCCTACCCGTCCCCCGCCGACGGCGCCCAGTCGCCGAGCTTCTCCTCCGACGGGAACCTGATCGCGTTCTCCTCGACCGCTTCGAACCTCGTCTACGGGGACGGCAACACGCCGCCGCCTTCGCGCAACAGCGTGGGCTCCGCCGACGGCGCCGACGCCTTTGCCGTCGAACGCAGGCAGTTCCCGGCGCTCCCCGTCGAAGGCTACGTGTCGGCCGCGCCGCCGAACCCGGGCGTGACGCCCGAATGGCGCCTCGGCGTCACAGCCCGGTCGCTCTCCAATGGAAGCGTGATGCTGTACGTGACGGCGCCCGGCCCCGGCACGCTGAGCGCCGCGGCGGACGGAGGGGTGCCCGTGACCGCCGCACGCGCGCGGCGGGCCAAGCGTGGGCGCGGACGTCGCGCGACGATCGTCGTGACGCGCCAGCTCGCGTCGGCCTCCCACGGCGTCTCATCACCTGACGCGGTGCAGCAGCTCGTGCTCACGCCGCCGGCCAGATTCCACTCGCTGGCGGAACGAAGCAACGGCCTGTCGGCGTCAGCGCGGATCACGTTCAGCGCCCCCGGGCATCCTCGGCTGACCGAAACGATCGCGCTCACGTTCCTGCGACGCGTCCCTGCGCACCGCGCGCGCCGCGCCCGGACGCATGCCAAGGGCGGCCACCGCCGATGAGCCGCGAGCGCCCTCGACGGCTCGCGCACGCGATCGCGCTCCTGCTGCTCGCGCTCGCGGCCGCGCCGAGTGTGGCGAGTGCGACCGAAGCGCCGCAGTGGCACCTGGAACAGCCGCCGCCGCCTCCCCCGAAGGCCGGCGTCGAAGGCTCCCCGGTGCCGGTCGGGCTCGGCCATGTCGGGGACATCGCGTTCCTCGAACGCAACCTCGCGCTTCTGAGCACGCGCGGCAACGGCGACACGATCAAGCCCGGCGTGTGGGCATACAACGGCGCGGGCTGGCATGAGATCGCCAGCGAATGCGGGGCCACCGACGGGCGCCTCGCATGGGCGGGCCCGGAAGACTTCTGGACCGTCTCCGACGGGCGCTCGGGCCAGGCGTCCAACAGCGAAGGGCTGCTTCCCCCGCTCGAAGACAACACGCTGTGCCACTTCGTCGGGCTCGCGAAACTGAACCAGCACCCGGGCGAACTCGGCGCGAGCATCGTCGGCTCGTATGCGTCGCTGGCCTTCTCGCCCACCTCCTACCAGCCGATGCATGCCGCGGCCTGCATCGACGCCAACGACTGCTGGTTCGCGGGCGACCCGCTGCCCGAACCGCAGCACGGCGCCTTCCAGCTCCACTGGAGCGGGGCCGGCGTGCAGGCGGAACCCAACACGACGATCAACGCGGTCGCGGAGATGCGCGCCTTCGAAGGCAGCCTCATCTCGAGCGTGTCACTGCCGCTCAAGGCGCCGCCCGGAGAACACACACCGGAAGAACTCCTGCACCCGACGATCCTCACGCGGATCGCGCCGGCGGGCACGGCCCCGACGTTCGGCGCTGTGCGCCTCGGGTCCTCCGGCGAAGAACCGGTGCCGGTGTACGCGCACGGATCGTTCCCCGCGGCGCTCGGGCCCCTGCACCTGTCGGCGAGCGAAGGCACCCTGTGGGCGGCCGCGGGCTCCGCTCGGGTTCCACCGGAACGGTCGGCGCCCGGGATGCTCACCGTCCTGCGCCACACGGGCGGGTCGATCGACCAGGGTTGGAGCGAAGTCCTCGGCCCCGCGAGCGACAAAACGCGCGAAGAAAAATCGGAAGGGCCTCCGCCCGAAGACGTCGTCACCTCGGTCGCCGCCGAACCGGGTGGCTCCTCCGCGTGGATCGCGCTCGACTCGGGCCAGGACGCCTACAACACGAGCCCGAACTCGGGCGCGCTCGCCCTTGTCGGCCACGTGACGGCCGCAGGGTCGCTGACGCTCGAAGAACTTCCCACCCGGGCCGAACGGGAAAAAGGCGTCGGCGGAAAGGGGGCGGCCGCGCTGATCACGTGTCCCGCCCAGAACGACTGCTGGCTGGTCACGACGCAGGGCTGGCTCTTCCACCTCGCCGAACCGCAGGTGCGCGAACACCCCATCGTCAACCCCGACCCCGCGATCGAGGGGCCCCTGATCACCTTCAGGCCGCCCGATGAAGGGATCCCTCAGGTCCAGAACGACACTCAGCTGGCCGACACCTCCGGGCTCGGCGAAGCGCCCCCGCTGTCGCAGGTCATCAAGCCGGAAGTCCAGGAACCGGCGATGATCAGCGTGCCCCTCGTCAGCCACCTGCATGTCAGGCTCGTGCACGGGACGACGCTCGAGCTGAGCTTCCAGCTCGCCGTCAAGGCTCGCGTCCGGCTGCTGGCCAGGCGCCACAAGAGCGTCGTTGCGAGCACGCCGACGCTGACGCTGCGCGCCGGGAAGCGAAAGCTCGACCTGCGGCTGAACCTGCACCGCTGGCCGACGAAGCTCGATCTCCAGACACGTCCGCTCGCGGCGCTGCCGACGATCTCCACGCGCGGTGCGGCGGTCGAAACCGTCGGCACGTCGCTCGCCTTCCCGCGCACGCGCGGACTGCTCGGGACAGGACCCTGAGTTGAGAACTCCGGGGACGAAGCTCGCCCGGTCTCGCCGGCGACTGCTCACCGTGAGCTCGTTCGTCGTCGCCGTCACGCTCGCTGCGGCTTTCGGCGGTCCGCCGGGGACGGGCGGCCCGCCGCGCGCCACCGGGCAGACAGGAGGGTCGGGCGTCACGCGCCAGACCGACGCGAGCGTGCCGGCGAGCAACGTGACCTTGATCGGGGCCACGCCGTCGGAAGCCGGCGCCGGGAGTGAGGAGACGTGGGGCATCGGCCAGTCCGGCGGCGGGACCGTCATGGTCCGCTACGCGCGCAACGGCGGCGAAGGCGAATGGTCCCTGGGCCCGCCGCTTCAGGACCAGACGGGACAGCCGCTCGCGGGCTTCGAACTGGCGACCCCGGAAGCGTTCCGCACGAACGCTCCGAGCCCGCTCTCCGGACAGCTCACCCCGACGGGCGCGGGCGTGCTCGTCGGCTCGGTCAACAAAACCAAGCGCGTCGTGCTCGTGCGCAACCCGGGAAACCCCGGGAACGCCTTCCAGGAAACGAAGCCCGTGCCGGAAGCGGACCTCGAACCCGAACGCGCCGAAGTCCTCTTCAGCCAGAGCAGGGCGCCGCTCGTCGCGCCATTGGACGAAGGCGGCGGATCGGCGGGGGCGCTGGTCGTTCCCGTGATCGACCAGGGCTCGGCGGTGGAAGCGTGGGTGCTCCACTACGAAGGGCAGACGCAGGAATGGAAGCGGGAGCCGATCGAAAAGCCGGCCAGCGCGAGCGCCACCGAATTCAGGGTCCTCGGAATCGGCGCGAGCTCTCCCGGCAACGCGTGGCTGCTGGCGGCGCTGTCCTCGACCACGGTGGGGCTCTTCCACCGCCAGCCGAGCGGCGGCGGAGCCGCGAGCTGGCAACCGGTGGCGCTCAAAGGCGGCGGCGAACCCGGCGAACCACTGTCCTTCAAAGGCGAAGAGATCCTGATACCCGGTCAGGAACAGCGCCGCGTCAAGACACAGGTGCTCACCGTGACGCAACAGGGGGTCTGGATCGACGGCGAACGACCGCAGGCGCGCGCCTCGACGACGGCCTTCTTCAGGCCCGAAGGCGAAGGAACGCCACCCTCGCTGACGTTCTGGTGCACGATCGAACGCTCGCCCGAAGGCACGGCCCCATGCGAACGCGGGCTGCCCGAAGCCCTTCCAACCGGCGCGTCACGAAGCATCGCCTGGGCCAACTCCTCGATGCCCTACGGCGAAAGGGTGATCACGGGCCTGTCGGGCGGAGTCACCCTGCGGCTGGAAGGAGGCGAATTCGCGCGGGTGCTGGCTCTCGGCGGATCCGAACCGGGCTCCTCCGACGTGGGAGGCACCTACGGAGCGGCCTTCTCGAGCCCGGGCGAGGGATGGCTCGGCAACCAGCTGCTGCCAGTGCACATCACGGCCAACCCGGCGCCCTCGCGGATCACGCCCTGGCCCGTGTCCTTCCGTCACGCGCTGGTCGCAGTCGCGCCGCAGCCCGGCGTCTCCGTGGGCGCGCTCTCGAGCGAAGCGCTCGCGGTCGGCGACCTGGGCGAGGTCGCCCGTTACCACCCCGGTCAGGGCTGGGTTCCAGAAAGCCTGCTCGGGCCCGGGGGAAGGTTCGAAACCCCCCGCCTCCGCGCGGTTGCCTGGCCGACGTCCGGGCGAGCCTACGCCGTCGGCGACTACTCCTCCCAGACTCCCTCGGGTCAGATGTGGCTGTGGCGGGGCGAGACCGGGCTGTGGGAACCAGACCCGGCGGTCCCGCCGAACTTTCGCGGGAACCTGCTCGGCATCGCCTTCGACCCGGGCGACACGACCCGCGGCTACGCCGTCGGCCAGAGCGGCGTGCTGCTCCGCTTCGGCAAGAGCTGGACGCAGGACCAGTACCCCTCCGAAGCTCCGTGCGCCCCGCACGACGCGAGCAACGCCGAAGAAGCCCAGGCCTGCTCATCGTGGAGCCACGCGAGCTTCACCTCGGTCGCGTTCGCGGGCTCCCAGGCGATCGTCGCCTACCGGGTCCTTCCGAAGCGCAGCACCAACAGCTACAAGGGCGGCGTGATCGTCAACGACGGGTCCGGCTGGCACATCGACCAGAGCGCGGCCGAACAGATCGCCGGCCGCGTGCCGTGGGCCGTGGCGGGGCTGGCGGACGGTGGTGCCGCCTTCGCGGCCTCGGGGATGGTGTTCGAGCGCGACGCGGCCGGCGCCCAGTGGCACCCGTCCGCCGCGCCGCTGCCCGGCGGAGGCGAACCGGGCTCGCTCGCCCCCTTCCGTGAAGGCGGCGCCGTGCGGGTCGTGGCGAGCGGCAGCATGCCCGAAACGTATGCGGTCGAAAGCGAATCCGAACCGCCCCCCGGCTTTCCGGGACTGCGAATCCAGCCCTACCCGCTGGGGAACAACACAGAACGCGCCGTGCTGCGACAGACGGCCAACGGCTGGAGCGATGAGCAGCACGAACTGAATAACGTCCGCCGCCCGCCCGGCAACTGGGCCCAGTACGACACCGTCTATGAGCCCGATCCGATCAGCGGCATGCTCGTCGACCCGAACGGATCGCAGGGCTGGGCGGTCGGGGGCTTCGTCGAAGCGGGGAGAAACGGCGGCCTGCTCGACACGGCGGACATCGCCCGCTACCGGGACGCCACGCCGGCACCCGGCGTCTCGCCGGTGGCGATCACGACCGGCGAAAAAATGGCGACGTTCGCGGTGGGCGGCAACGCGACGTGTGCCGCTCCCTGCGCGAACCGCGCCGAAGCCGGCATCGGGCCGGACGTGTGGCTGCAGGCGGCGCTCGCCCGCGCCGGCGGGATCACGGGGCCGAGCGGCGGGTCTCCGTCGGTGCGGGGCTTCCTGTACACCGGTGCGCGGCTGCCCAGCCCCCGCGCGATCAACGGCCCGAAAGAAGCGTCCGATCGGATCCTCTACGGCTACGAGCTCGAAAGGTACGCCGGGGTGCTGCACTCCGATCCCGTGGTCCCCGCGTATCCCGTCGCCACCTCCTCGGAACTCAACGAAGCCAAAGGTGAGGAAGCCTTCACCGGCGCCCTGACGGGTCTCCCGTTCCCCGAATCACCGTGCCCGGGATGCCAGCACGCCTACTACAGCTTCACGTCGGGGAGCGCGGAAGAACGGGTCCAGATCATCGTGCTCGACAACAGCGCGCAGGTCGACGACGCGCAGCTCGCGTGGCTCGCCTCGCAGCTACAGGCCGCAGAAGGCGCGAACGTCCCGGCGATCGTCGTGGGGAGCGCTGACCTCAACGGCGAAATCCGTGGCGGGAGCGCGCGCGCCTTCCAGGTCGCGCAGACGATCGTGCAGGGGCACGCCTCCGCCTACTTCTATGACTCGCCCGAAGAAAACGTCGCGATCCCGCTTCGCGCCGGGGGCGGGGAAGTGCCCGCGTACGGCTCCGGCACGCTCGGCTACGTCACAGTCACGCACGAGCGAAGCGAAGCGTTCCTCGGCGCGAGCGGCTTCCTGGTCGTCGAAGTCAACGCGCAGTCCGCCGCCCGAGACCCCCACACCGGGCGCTGGCCGGTCAACGTCAGGCTGATCCCCAACATCGGCGAGCTGGCGATGGAAGCCCAGGACGGCCTGCTGCTGCGGCGCAGCCAGTCCGGGCTGTTCAGCGCGCTCGCGCGCCGCCCCCGGGCGGGCAGCCGAGGCTCGGGCTCGTCGGTCGAACCGGACACCGATCCGTACATACCGATCCCCTCCAACTGCGTTGGAGCGACATGCGGAGCGGGAATCTTCCCGGAGTACAGGTTCACCTCATCGCGCCCCGACATCGGGAACTTCGTGACTCCGAACCTCGCGTCGCCCGACAAGCACGCCGTGCTGCTGGGGCCGACCGAAGAACCGATCGCAAACGAACACTCCGGTCTCTTCTGCGCCTACAACGCCGGGACGACGATCGTCACGATCACCACGGGCGGGCTCACAGCCTCACTGCCGGTGACGGTGCAGGCGGGCAGCGTGCGCCGCCCGTGCGGCACCACACGGCTGAAAGAACTGCCGATCAACACGCCCGCCTCGGCGCCGGCGCCCGGTCCCTCGCCGACGCCCCAGTCGACCCCAGGAGGCAGCCCGGCGCCCACGCCGATCCCGCTCCCGCCGGCGGCCCCGGCGAACGCGGCGGCGCCGCCGGTCGCGGCCAGGCCGGTCCCGATTCCCGCGACCTTCTTCGTACCGCCCGGAGTCGCGAATCCGCTGCTGGCAGCGCTTCCGCCTCCGGTGCCGACTCCCGCCCGCCCGACGCCTCCGAGCGGCACCTCCGCCGTGACGCAGCCGGTCGAGGCGCCCGAAAAAGAAGAAGAGCAGGAAGAGGCGCCCGAGTCGGTGAGCAACAAGGCGGTCGCCTACCGATCCAACGAACAGCAGCCGTGGCCCGCCTATCTGCTCGGCATCGTCGTGCTCGCGGCGCTTGCCGGGGCGTCGGTCCGCCGGCCCCGGCGCGGCGATCGCGAGCTTCGGGTGGCGCCGGCGAGCATCTCGACGATCGAATCCCAGCGGCGTGCCTCCCGCGCCTCGCGCGGCCCGCGCCGCTGAGCCGCCGCCCCGCGACCGACGCCCACGCTGGTCAGTGCCGGCGTTCTCGCATGGGCCGCATTCACCTTTTGTTCACAGTGGGAGCAGTCGGCTTCACCGGTTCTTCACAGCGCCTGGGCACGCTGCCATGACAATCGCCATGGCGCTCGGATGTGCGCCGACTGCTCACGTGGGCCATGCAACGGGAGGGTGAAACCACGGCGTCCTGCCACGGCCGGCGCGAGCTTCCAATCCCGCAACCGAGAGACCGGAGCACGATGTCGCCGATTCGCACTTTCCGCTGGCTGTCCATGGGCCTGATCGCCGCCGCGCTCGCGCTGGCGGTCACGGCCGGCACGGCGGGGGCGGCCAGCAGCTGGGGAGAGCTCGGGCGCTTCGGAGGAGTCGACAAAAAAAGCAAAAAAGGTCACAAGTTCCTGCTCGAAGAAGCGCACGCGTTCGGCATCGATCCGACGAGCAACACGGTGTACGTCGGGGACGAAAAGAACGAAATTGAAGCGAACCAGGAATTCCGGCTGCAGCAGTACAACGAAGCCGGGACCTTCGAAGCGGAAGGGATCGTCAACCCAGGCCAGAAACAGGGACCTCCGGGCCTCGAAAAAATCGAACAGCTCGAGGGCATCGCGATCGACTCGGCGGAAAAACGTCTCTACCTGCTGGTGACCTACGCGCGTAGCGGGAGCGCCACGATCGATCCCGAAGTCCCGGTGGCCGGGACCCTCTACGCGTTCTCGACGACCGCGGTCGGCGGGAAACTCGTGCCCGCAGCAGGCACCAAACCGGGGGGCGTCGTCGCCGAACCGAAAGACTTGAACGCCGAATCCGAAGTGCCGGGCAAGCCGCTGCTGAACCCCTCCGGTCTGACCGTCGATCCCGCGACCCACGAAGTGCTGATCCTTGGCCAGGTCGACAAGGGACCGGCGCCCTCGGGAGAAATGCACGTCGCGATCGACCGGGTCAGCACGACGGGAACGCTCGTCGGAACCTGGGAAGACCCGACGCCGGTGATCGAAGAAGCCGCGGGGTCGAACTCCCCGGTCGCCTCGACGTCCGGGCGCGTCTACTTCGAGAGCGAAAACCAGATCATGCAGGTGCCGCAGTCCTTCGCGGCCGCGCCGCCGAAGCCGGTGTTCACGTTCGCGGAAAACAGCCTGAAGGGCGTCTTCCACGAAGAAATCCTGAAATTCGGCAACCTCGAAACCTTCTACGGCGGCGCGCTGGCGATACAGAACGAAGGCGCAAATGCTGGAACGTTCTTCGCATATGGCGAAGGTGGCGAAATGGACGAAGCAGGGAAAGTCACGACGCTGCGGAACATCGCCATCGGGGTCAAGTTCACCGAAGAAGGCGAAACGGTCAAAACCTCGGAGCTGGGGTGGACCGGGGGAGCCGTCAGCGAAGAAGCCAAGCCCTGCGCGATCGAGTTCGGGGGCCACGGCTACACCCAGGTCGCGATGGGCGGCGGCACCAACACCGCGGTGTTCGCGCTCACCTCGGGCCGAAGGCTCGAATCCGAAGAGTCCGAGGTCGTGAAGTTCGGCCCCGGTGGCGGCGGCTGTCCCGGCGCGGTCGTCAAAGAACCCATCGAACCGACGATCAACGGCGGCAAGGTCAAACCGGACACGACGACCCCTGTGACGCTCGTCGCCAAGGTGCAGGGCGCGAACGTGCTCAGCACGAAATGGAGCTTCGGCGACGGAACGCCCGAAGCGACCGAAACGGCGGTGCCCGGCCAGCAGAGCCAGGCCGCGGAAATGAACCACAAGTTCGCGAAAACCGGGACCATCACCGTTCAAGCGACGATCGTCACCGACGACCTCGCGACGCCCGAAATCAAAGTCTCCACGCCAATCGAAGTCACGGGGCCCGGGCTCAAAATCGTCCAACAGCCGACAAACCGGGAAGTCGTCGTAGGCGAACCCGCGACGTTCGAAGTAAAGACGATGGGCGGGGAAACCCCGATCAAATTCCAGTGGGAAAAGCGGAAGACTCCAACAGAAAAGGAAGAAGCCGTGCCAGGGGCGACGGGTGAAAAGCTCACCACGCCGCCAACGAGCTTGGCCGACAGCGGCAGCGAATATCGCGTCACGGTCACGCCGTCCAATGGCAAACCCGTCGAATCGAGCTGGGCGAAACTAAAGGTCGTGCCGCCGGCGCCGCCGACAGTGGTCGTCGCTCCGTCGAGCGTGACGGTGACCGAAGGCCAGACGGCGTCGTTCGAAGCGATTGCCAGCGGCGCGCCCCAACCGAAGGTTCAGTGGGAAGTGTCGCCCAACGGCGTGACCTGGGCCGCCGTGCCGGGAGCCGAAGCGCCGCAGCTCGTCATCTCGCACACGACAACGGCCCAGAACGGCCTGAGATACCGGGCGCTGTTCACGAACGAATTTGCGGGGAGCAAACACCAGGCGACGAGCCCGGTTGCGACGCTGACGGTCAACGCGAAAGCGCCTTCACTGCCACCGCCTCTGCCGCCGCCGCCGGGTAACGGGAGCGGCCCAGGTCCGCAGGGCGGAGTGCAGGGAGTCCAGGAACACCACATGCCGGTGGCGACGATCTCGGGGGTGTCCCTGACCGTGAACGCGGCCGGAGCGGTGCCCGTGAAGATCAGCTGCCCGGCGGGTGAGACGGTGTGCTCGGGCACGGTGACGCTTCGCACGCTGACCGCCGTCAGCGCTGGCGCGCACGCGGCGAAGACGAAGAGCAAGAAGGCGATCCTGACACTGGCCTCCGCGTCCTTCTCGGTTTCCGGGGGAAGCGTCAAGTTCGTCACCCTGCACCTGTCCGCGAAGGCGCGGCGGCTGCTCGCCCGAGCCCACAAGCTGCGGGCTCGCGCGACGGTCCTGGCGCACGACCCGGCCGGTGCATCGAACACGGCGTTGAGCGTGGTCACGCTCACGCTCGCCAAGGCCAAGCGCAAGCACTGAGGTCAGCGCCCTGCAGGACCGACCGCGGAGATCGAGCCGGCGCCACCGGGTCGCTCGCGATGCGCGCGGTTGCGTCTCTCAGGGCCTCATCGGGTTCCGCGACGGCCTCATCGGGCTCCGAGCCCGTTAGCAGGATCGTAACAAGTGCAGAACACGAGCGTAACGTCAGCGACGCGGACGTCTGAGAGCCTCTTCGGCGAGGGACACGGGGTCCCCGCAATGCAGGACACCTGCAACTACTCATGGAGGTAGTCAG
>DASZIU010000017.1:0-5097 GCA_035948815.1 Solirubrobacteraceae bacterium
CGAGCTGATGGAGGCCCAGGACGGCATTCGCAGCGTCATCGAGTTCTAGGGACCGCATCGAGCTGCGCGACGACCTCGTCCTCGAGGCCGATTGTGCCGAGGTCCTGCCGCGCCTTCCCGACGGCGCCTTCGAGCTGATCTACATCGACCCGCCGTGGGGCACCGGCCAGACGCGACGGCACACGCGCCTCGAGGTCACGCGCGTCGAGGAGGGCGGCCAGGCCGGCTTCGGCGGCAACCGCTATGCGGCGAGCCCGCGCGGCCGCGAGATGGCCTACGCAGATCGTTTCGAGGACTACGCGGCGTTCCTCGCGCCCAAGCTCGAGCGCGCGCGCGAGCTGCTCGCGCCGCAGGGGACGCTCTACGTCCACCTCGACTACCGCGAGGCGCACTACGTCAAGGTGGCGCTCGACGCGATCTTCGGCCGCGAGTGCTTCCTCAACGAGATCATCTGGGCCTACGACTACGGCGCGCGCACGAAACGAAGGTGGCCGGCGAAGCACGACACGATCCTCGTATACGTGAAGGACCCCGGCGCGTATCTCTTCGACGGCGAGCAGGTCGACCGCGAGCCCTACATGGCACCCGGGCTCGTGACCGCCGAGAAGGCCGCGAGGGGCAAGCTGCCGACGGACGTGTGGTGGCACACGATCGTGCCAACCGCGGGGCATGAGAAGACCGGCTATCCGACCCAGAAGCCGGAGGGGGTGCTCCGGCGCATCGTGCAGGCGTCGACGCGGCCCGGCGACTGGTGTCTTGACTTCTTCGCCGGAAGTGGGACGCTCGGGGCGGTCGCCGCCCAGCTCGGGCGCCGTTACGTCCTGATCGACTCCAACCCCAAGGCCGTCGAGGTCATGCGCGCCCGCCTAGGCGTGACACCTGCCGCCGTTGCGCCCTCCACGGCGGCTCAGGAGTAGAGCTCGGCGAGGCCTTCCCAGGCCGGCATGTCGTGCCCGGGAATGACGATCGCGTCGGGGTGCTCGCGGTCCCAGGCGGCCAGCTCGCTGACGCTTCGCTCGAAGGCCTTCGCGTCCTCGGAGCGCCACGGTCTGCGGCCCTCCCGGAGCGTCGCGAGCGTGTAGGTCGCGTCTCCGGTCAACAGCGCCTCGCGCTCGGAGAGACGGACGATCAACGAGAGATGCCCGGCCGAGTGCCCGGGCGTGGAGACGAGCATCAGCGACCCATCCCCGAACACGTCCAGCGCGTGTTCGAAGGGTCCGTAGCGAGCCGCGCTCGGCCCGGCGAAGTCGAGCGTCGTGTACCGGGGACCGGGATCGAGCTGCGCCTTTGAGTACCCGCGGACGATCCCGGCGCGTGCCGTGGCGGAGTTCCACTCCTGCTCGGATACGAGCACCGTCGCTCCGGGGAAGTCGCTCAACGCGCTGGCGTGGTCGAAGTGCAGGTGTGTCATCACGACGAGCCGCACCTCGGCCGGGTCGATGCCGAGCGCCCCCAGCTGCGCAACCACCGACTGCTCGGGCCGCATGCGCACGTCACGGGCCATCACCCGCCCGATCGGGCCGAGGTTGCGAGCGCGCTCCTGTGGCGGTCCTTCGGCGATCGATCGGTGAAAGCCCGTATCCACCAGCACGAGCCCGGCGCTCGGATGCTCGAGCAGGAACGCCACGATCGGCACCCTGATCCGATCCTCCGCGGGCACGCCCACGCCGATCGCCTTCAGGAACGCCCCGGGTCCCTGGCCGCGCTCGAACCATCCCCTCGGGCCGCCCATATCGGCGCACAGCAGTGGGCGCAGGGTCAGCGTCGCCGTGCCGTCTCCCCCCTGCAGAGGAAGCTCTGCCCCTCTGGCCTGTGTCTGAGCGAAGGCCACTGCCGTCGGACTATGCCACTCAGCGGCGAGGCATGCGCGGACGTGCGAGCCTTTGGGTCGTGTACCACCTCGAGTTCCGCCAGTTCCCGCACAACATGTCGCGCTTCAACCTGAGCGAGCAGGAGCTCCACGCCCTGCTCGCGCCCTGGGTGCGTGACAAGCCGATCGAGCTCGGCGAACGCAAGTGGAGTCCCCATCAGGCGAAGCTGACTGTCCTGGAGGGGCCCCGTCTGGAGGTCCAGCAACTCTCGATGGGGCGGGGGTGGCGCGCTGCCGAACGCGAGAGCGAGGACGTGACGGCGCAGGTGATCGCAGCCATCGCCGAGGAGGCCCAGGCCGCGGCGGCCGCCGGCATGGCGATGCCTGCCGGCACTGCGAGTCCCGCAGCTCCGCTGCAACAGGAGCCCGGCGGCTCGCGGACGGAGGCCGTGGCCCCCGCGGACCCGCTTGCGGTCGGTCTCCAGCTCGCCGCGCTGCTCGGCGATGATCCCGCCGCTCTGCTCTCCGCCTGGCGGCAGGCCGCAGCCCAGTCGCCCGAGCTTGCACCGAGCGAGGCGCTCGCGCGCGCCGAAGAGGGGCTCAGGTCCTCGCGCGCACAGTCCGGCTGAGGACACGCTCGCTAAACTTCGCCTGTCTCGCACCCCGTGGTGGGCGTAGCTCAGTTGGTAGAGCTCCTGGTTGTGGTCCAGGCGGTCGTGGGTTCGAGCCCCATCGCTCACCCCTCTGGAAGTGCCTGAAAAGCGGCACCTTTTTACTTTTTCACTTTTCCCTTGGCCAGCAACGTCGGTTGAGTTCCTACGCAGGCAACTTCGGCTCGCTTGGATCGCGGGCAACTCACCGATCGCCGGCGGTCGGGTCGGCTGCCTGATTAGGCGAGCATCTGGGCTATCGATGACGGCAGCCGGCGCGTGGTTATCCGTGAACGCGAGTCGGGCCGTGCGGCACCTTCGCGAGATATAACGTTCTAGCTCGTGACTGTCGGGCGCGGTGGCAGAGCGCGATGATGGGCCCTGCCATGGCTCACTACGCGAGGAGCCGGGACCGACACACGGCCCGGATCGAGACGAGATTGGTCAGGGTTTGTCCGAGCGTCATCGCGCACCCGGCGATGGCGCTCGCAGAGGCCCTGCCCCTCATCCCCTCGAAGGTCGGGCCTTCGCGGATGCCGTGGTCCTGCGACGTCGCGGCATCCGTGAAGGTTCGTCTCGGCGGCACCACACGAATATGAGGGCGGCGCTGGCCTCACATGCGGGACGCAGCCGTCCGGCCTTCGCACTCGGTTCGCAACGGCCCCCGCTGTCCCGGCAGGTCGCGAGGGTGCAGCGCGCCCGGATCCTGGCCGCCATGATCGAGGTCACCCGCGAGGAGGGCTTGGCGGCCGCTACGGTCGGGAGGGTGATCGCCCGCGCGAGGGTTTCGCGGCGCACGTTCTACGAGCTGTTCAGCAACTGCAATGACTGTCTTCTCGCCGTCCTTGACGAGACGGTCGAACGCGCGGCGGCGAGGGTGAGCGCCGCATACGCAGGCGACGCTCGATGGGTCGACCGTCTGCGGTCCGCCCTGTTCGAGCTGTTCGCCTTCGTTGAAGAGGAACCTGATCTCGCGAGGGTGTGCCTGTCGTACTCGTACAGCGATGAGCCCCAGGTCGCAGCACGGCGCGTTCGGATCCTCGCTCACTTGGCCTCAGCGCTCGGCCAGGGTCGTGAGGCAAGGGAGCAGTGGCCACCCGCGCTCGCAGATGAGTTGACGGTGGGCGCGATCTATGCGGCCCTTGCTACTTGGCTTCAAAAGGGGGGCGCCGACCCGCTCTGTGAGGTGCTGCCCCAGCTGATGGCGCTCGTCGTGCTCCCCTATCGCGGGCGAGGTGCGGCCCGACGCGAGCTCCTGCGTCCGGCTCCCCCGCCGGCGCCGCGCGCTGACGCGATGGTGACTGAGCGGTGCGATGAGCCTCTCGTCCGTCATACCTCCCGGCTCACACATAGGACGATCACCGTCCTCGATGCGATCGCGCGAAACCCATACGCAAGCAATCGCGAGGTGGCTCGCGCGGCCGGCGTCCGTGATCAGGGTCAGATTTCGAAGCTGCTCGCGCGCTTGCGAGCCGCCGAGCTCGTCGAGAGCAGCGCAGACGGCGCGCACCGTCACGGCCGCAATGCGTGGGTGCTCACTGCGACGGGGGCGCGCGTTCACGAAGTGATCGGCCGGGAGGCGCCGCGGCATCTTTGGGGCGGCGGCGAGGAGGCTAGGCCGAACGGGACGTGCGCCACGTAGTGTCGGGTCTGCCGCGGGCACGGAAGGGCGGTTCGCGCGACAGCGTGAGTCCCGTCTCGAAACGAGAACGTCGCGGCGAACTTGAACCCGCTGCGGGGACAGGTTCTCGGTAGGCCGATGCCGTGGGGCCGGTTCGCCAGGACCCTGCCGTGGATCCGTTCGTAGTACGTCAGGTTGCCGCCGAGGGTCCCAGCGAGACGTCGCGCGGCACGATCCGATCGCGCATCCCGCCGCGCCCGCGCTTGCTCACATTGCTCAGCTCGAGAAGGCTCATCTCGCCGCGTTGCCGTGGGCGAGCGCGTTGAACTGCTGGCGCGCGTACTCGATCCACGACAGCCTCGCGCCGATCGCCAGACGATTCTGCTCGCTCACGAGCCTGGTGGTCAGCTGTGCGGCTCCGTCGGGAGCTGTTGCATCGCCTGCCGGAAGCGGCGTCCCAGCGGCCTCCTGGAGGTATCTCCGCTCGAACCGGTCGATGATCTCGAGGGCCATCGCCGGGTTGCGGGACAGCGCCGCCAGCTGGAGCACGAACAGGCGTTGGCGCTGGCGGTCCTCGGATATCTGCTCGACGAGCCAGTCGCGGTATTCGCGCACGCCCTTCTCGGTGGCCCGGTAGTGAGGCTTGGGCTGCCTCCCCGAGCGCGTGCCCGCGATCTCCTCGACGAGATCTCTCGAGCGCAGCGCGCTGAGTGCCATATAGACGTGCGAGACGCTGCTCAGAGTGAGGGCGTCCTCATAGGTTCGCTCGAACCGCTGGGCAAGCTCGTAGGCATAGCTGGGGCGGTCGATCACGAGCCCGAGAAGGGCCCAGTTGACGAGTGAACGCATGGGCATCTCATCGCGGACTCTGGCCAACCTCTCTCCCACGCGGACAGCGTAACGGATGTTTCGTTGGTTGGGATGTAATTCCGGTCATGCGGCGGATTCGGGTCGCTCGTATCCGGCAGCCGGCCTAGCGGCGGGACCGTCACGACTTGCAACGTTCTATGTCTTGA
>DASZIU010000018.1:0-1605 GCA_035948815.1 Solirubrobacteraceae bacterium
GCTTGGTCGAGAAGCACGACCTCGGCGAGGTGGTCACCGAGCCGAGTGCGGGCCTCCTCCTCCGAGCCCGCGACAGCCCCCGGAGACCCCGCAGCCACGGCGGCGGCCTCCGTGAGTTCCGCGAGTGTCGGGTTCAGTCCGTCGCTGACGATATAGCGGCCGCGAGCAGACTCGCTTTCCAGCGCGCGACGGAAGAAGTCCGCGAGGTCCGCGACATGGACCGTCGGCCAGTGCTGCCGGCCCGCGCCGAGCATCACCAGGTTGCCCGCTTCGTCGCGGGGGGAGCCGAGCAGGAGGCCTGGGAGCCCGCCGCCGCCGTCGCCGTAGGCGACGCTCGACTCGATCACGACTCCGCGCATACCCGTCGCGTCCAGTACACGCTGCTCGACGGGCACCCTCCACGCGACAAGCGCAGGCGGCGACAGTGGCGAGTCCTCTGTGATCGACGTATTCGCCCCGTAGATCTGCAGGACGCCGATGTGGAGGTAGGGCTTTCCGGTGCCGGCGAATGCGTCGATCGCAGCGTCCGCGACCGCGGCGTCCATTTCTGCGCTGGTCTCGTCGTTGGGGCCCGCAGTGTGGATCGCCGCGTCGGCGCCCGCCAACTCGCGCGCGACGGCCGGTCGGTCATAGAGGTCGGTCACGACGGCTGCGGCGCCGCGATCGACGGCGACGTCGGCCTGCGCGGTACCGCGGACGAGCGCAGTCACGTCGTGGCCGTGCGCCTGCAACTCCGCGACGATGTGTGATCCGATGAACCCGTTCGCACCTGTGAGCGTGACTTTCATGGCTGATCAGCCTCCTGTCTCTGGTTGGGGTGAATCCGTGAGCGTGGCAAGTCCGGTTTTCCGCGCCAGTCCCGTACACGCGGATGGGGCGCTCAACCACCCGACCCGTCGACCGTCGTTGCTCATGCTCGCACCGGCTCTGGCGCTTCCGCGGGTCGCCCGTCACGCTGTCCCTCGGTCTGCGCAACGAAGTCGCTCGAGCGAATCAACACGAGTGCAGCGATCGCGCCCGCGAGCGCGAGGACCGCGGCGACGAGCAAGATGTCATTGAGGCCCGCGACGAAGCTGGCGCGCGCCACCTCGCCGACGATCCCGCGCGCCTGCGGCGGGAAGTGCGCGATCGCTTGGCGTGTCTGACCGCTTGAGATCGCCGTCGCGATCGCGTGTGCGCCGCCCAGGTGCGCGGCGGACAGCCCGGAGCTCACGTGCGCGCGGACCTCGCTGGTGAAGATCGAGCCGAGCGCGGCGATGCCGGTGGCGATGCCGAGCTGGCGGAAGGTGCTGTTGATCCCCGACCCCATGCCTGCCTGACGGGGCGGGACGACGGCAATCGCGGTCGACGCGAGCGGCGGGTTGATCAGGCCGACGCCGACGCCGCCGACGAGAAGCGCGGGGAGGAGGTGCGTCCAATGCGACGTCACTGTCAGTCCGCGCATCAAGAGCAGGCTCAGCCCGACGAGCGCGAGCCCAGCGCCCATCAGCAGCCGTACCGGAACGACCGTCGTGAGGCGTCCAGCGACAAACGAGGTGACGAGTATCGCGCCCGAAAGCGTCAGCAGGCGCAGGCCCGAGCCGAGCGGCGAGAGGCCGAGGATGT
>DASZIU010000019.1:0-23078 GCA_035948815.1 Solirubrobacteraceae bacterium
GAACGGCCGACCTCTCGCTCCGGAGGCGAGCGCTCTATCCACTGAGCTACGGGCGCCAGGCCCCGAGTTTAGGGGCCCGGCGGCCATCATGAGCGACCCGCATTCGCGGTCCCGCGCTCCGTGCGCCCGCGCACGACCGCCGGACGCGGCCGGAGCTGCGCGCCAAGGCGCTCGCCGCGGTCCTCTGACACAATCCGCGACGCCTCGCCTCTGGTGGGCCCGACATGCGAGTCTCACTCCCAAGAGCCGCCGCAGTGACCGCGTGCCTGCTCGCTTCGGGCACGTTGCTGGGAGCCTGCGGCGGCAGCCACGCCCGCACGGCCTCCGCGCAGCGCCGGAGCGCCACATCGACGGGGCTTGAAGGTGTGCCGCCGCTGCTCAACCCGGCAAACGTGTACGCGGCGGACAGCCCCGGAAACCTCAATCCGGTCGCGCGGCAGGCTCCCGCGCTCGTGTATGTGCCCAACAGCGGCAGCAACAATGTCGACGTGATCGACCAGCAGACGCTGAAGGTCATTCGGAGCTTCCCGGTCAAGGAACGGCCAGAGCATGTCGTTCCCTCCTACGACCTGAAAACGCTCTACGCCGTGAGCGATCTCGGGAACAGCCTTCAGCCCATCGACCCGGCGACGGGCAAACCGGCCGGTGGTCCGATCCCCGTACCCGACCCGTACAACATGTACTTCACGCCTGACGGTCGCTACGCGATCACGGTGGCCGAGCGGCTCAAGCGCCTGGACTTCCGCGATCCGCACACGATGGCCCTGCGGCTGTCGGTCAGCGTGCCCACCTGTCCCGGGGTCGACCACGCGGACTTCTCGGCGGACGGGCGCTACATGTACGTCAGCTGCGAGTTCCTCGGCGCCATGATCGAGCTGGATCTGCAGGGCCAGCCTCGGGTCATACGCACGCTGGATCTTCAGCCAAAGCCCGCCAGCCCCCAGGACGTGAAGCTCTCACCCGACGGGAAGCTCATCTACACCGCCGACCAAGACCGCGGGGGGCTCTGGGAGATCGACCCCAACACCTTCAAAGTCGTCGGCTTCCTGCCTACCGGCAGCGGAGCCCATGGCCTGTACCCGAGTCGCGACGATCGCTACCTGTACGTGTCCAATCGCAAAGAAGGCACGATCTCGGTCGTGGACTTCGCCACTCGCCAGATCGTGAAAACGTGGAACCTGGGCTCCTCGAGTCCCGACATGGGCAACGTATCCAACGATGGGAAGACGCTCTGGCTCAGCGGGCGTTACAACTCGGAGGTCTACGTCATCGACACGCAAACCGGAGCGCTGCGCGCCCGTATACCCGTGGGAGAAGGCCCGCACGGCCTGTGCGTCTGGCCACAACCCGGCCGCTACTCCCTCGGACACACCGGCATCCTTCGCTGATCCTCTGCCCGCGAGACCGCGCTAGTCCTCCTCGGTCCCGAGCGGTCCTCGGGCTCGGTCTCGACCCCTGAGAAAGAGCCCCAGGCCGACGAGGATCAGCAGGGCCGCGGGCAGCCCGAACACAAGCAGGGCGGGTGCCGAGCTCGACGAGGAAGAGGAGGTGATCGACGGCGCTGTGATCGGGTGGCCTTGGTAGCGGGCGAGCGCGACAACAGCCAGGATCGCCGACTTCGTGAGTCCGTCCGTGCCATGCCGAGCGTCGATTCGAACTCCGGAGAGGGCGCTCGCGTTGCCGGCTGGTATGACCCCGAAACCACCGGGCATCACGACGAGCAGGGGCTGAGGCCGGTTGAAGGCGATCTCGCGGTCGAGGAACTGCGCGTAGACCTGAGGATGTCCAAAGAGATTCGGGACGAGGCCGAGTTCCAGCGCAGCGCCGATGATTGCCACCTTGACGCGCACGCCTGCCGCAGCGGCGGCGCGGACGGTCTTGAAGGCCGCCGCTTCCACCGGACCGCTGACGTGCGGCTGGAAGGGAAAGAAGATGTCTTGAGCGGGCAGGACGTCGCTCGCGGGGTCGCCGTCCGCCCATGCCGCTGGGGGCGCGCTGGTCGCCGACGCCGAGATGCCAAGCACGACGAGTATCAGCGAGATGCGTCTGCGCCGTCGTCTCCTCACGGCTCCCGAGCGTAAGGCGTCTACGCGTCGGGCATTGCCCTCCTGAGCCAAACGGCCGCCCCCGCCGGTCTCACGAGCGGCTAGATAGGTCGCCCACGCGATGGATGAGCAGCGCCGCGATGCTCTCTTTGCGCTCGCGCGACGCCGGCCGCGGAGCCGCTCGCGTCGCCTGGGGTATGCTGGTTCAACGCGAGTTCTGGGTCGCCCGGCAGAGGCCGAGTGGATCAGGGAGCGCGAGCAGCCTGCACGGGACTCATCCGTCTCTCTCCTTCTTGTGCGCTGTCCAACGCTCAAGAGAGGGGCGAGGAAGGGGCCGGCGGAATGTCCGGCACCGAGACCGACTGTCCCACTCAAGGAAATGCGGCTGCGATGACAGACGATGCGCTGATCGCACGCGCCGCCAGGCGCACGGACCTTGCAGGAACCGCACTGGCGGGCGCCGCTGCGGACTTGGGAAACGCGCACAGCCGCGACGGTAACGCCCTGACGGGACTCGCCGAGGTGATATGGGACGAGGCGGGGCGCGTGTCTCGTCTCGTCGAAGACATCGAGAGCCACCGGCCCATCCGGGCCGAGGAGCCGGCGATCGCGGCATCTCGAGGAAGAAGGCAAGGATGAGAACGACGACAACGAAGACCCACGTGACGACGGTCCGCGGCCGGGTGGACGTCGCGGCGGCGACTTGGCCCTCGCCGCCTGCTGCGTGAGGTCGCTGCGGACGCGTGGGCGCCCCGCGCCGCTACCGTAGCGGCCATGGATCTGTCGCTGTTCTTCGTGGGCACCGGGGGCTCGGTGCCGAGCGCCCGCCGGGGGCTGCCGGCCGTGCTCGTGCGACGCGGGGGCGACCGCCTGCTGTTCGACTGCGGCGAAGGCACCCAGCGCCAGCTGTTGCGGTCGGTCGGGCTGATCGACATGGACAGCGTCTTCATCACGCACTTCCACGCCGACCACTGGCTGGGCCTGCCCGGGATGCTGAAGTCGCTCGCGCTCCGCGAGCGCAGCCAGCCGCTGACCGTCTACGGGCCCCGCGGGCTCTCAGAGCTGATGGGCGTCATGCGCGTCGTCTACGGACGCCTGCCCTACCGGCTGAACATCGTCCAGCTCGAGCCGGCGCAGACCGTCGAGCGCGACGGCTACCTGGTGGCGGCGATCCCGGTGGTCCACCGCGCCGACGCGTCGTTCGGGTACGCGATCGTGGAGGATCCCCGTCCCGGCCACCTCGACGCGCGGCTCGCCGAGGAGCTCGGCGTCCAGCCGGGCCCAGACTTCGGTCGCCTGCAGCGCGGCGAGACCGTGTCAGGGGTCAGACCCGAGCAGGTGATGGGCCCGCAGCGCGAAGGGCGAAAGATCGTCATCTCCGGCGACACGGCCCCGTGCGAGCCGCTGGCCGTCGCCGCACACGAGGCCGACGTGCTCGTGCACGAGGCGACGTTCTCCGAGGAGGAGGCCGAGCGGGCTCGCGAGACCTCCCATAGCACCGCGCGTCAGGCAGGGGAGATCGCCCGCCGGGCGGATGTCCGGCTGCTCGCGCTGACGCACTTCTCCACCCGCTACGCCGGCGGGGAGCTGCTCGAGGAGGCGCGTGCGGTCTTCGCTCGGACCGAGGCTCCGCGAGACTTCGACACGATCGACGTTCCGTTTCCCGAGCGCGGCGGGCCGGTCCTCGTAAGATGGGCCGACCGTCAGGCGCGCGAGCGCGCGCAGAACGGACCTTCGAACGCCGCCGAGACCGTCGCCCTGCCCTGATAGATTGCCCGCAGATCCTTTAACCAGGTCCTGAGAGGCCGGGAAGGAAAAAAGATGGACAGCGACGAGAAGGTCGTCCTCCAAGAGGAGGAAGTGCAGCGAGCGCTTACGCGCATCGCTCACGAGATCGTTGAGCGCAATCCCCAGCCTCCGGTCCCGGCGCTCGTCGGCATCCATCGCCGCGGCGCATTCCTCGCTAGACGCGTCCACGTCCTTCTCGAGGAGCTGCTCGATGCCGAGATCCCACTCGGAGACCTCGACATCGGCTTCTACCGCGACGACGTCGGCACGCGGCCCGACGCGCCGGTGCTCCACGCCTCCCACATCGACTTCGACGTGACCGGGCGCACCGTCGTGATCGTCGACGACGTCCTCTACACGGGACGTACGGTGCGCGCCGCCATCGAGGCCCTGTTCGACTACGGCCGTCCCGAGCGCGTGCAGCTCGCCGTGCTCGCCGACAGAGGCCACCGCGAGCTTCCGATTCGGCCCGACTACGTCGGCAAGAACCTCCCGACCTCCAGGGCCGAGCATGTGCACGTGAGGGTGGCAGAGCTCGATGGGGTCGACGAGGTCGCGATCGCCCCGTCGACCGCCGTGGAGGCCTCCGCATGAACCATCTGCTCTCGATCGGCGATCTCGACAGGGCCGGCATCGAACGGATCGTCGCGCAGGCTGCTCGCTTCGCGGAGGTCTCAGACCGGGAGATCAAGAAGGTTCCAGCTCTGCGCGGCCGGATGGTGCTCAACCTCTTCTATGAGGCCTCGACGCGGACACGGAGCTCCTTCGAGCTCGCCGCCAAGCGCCTGTCCGCTGACGTCGTCAACTTCGCCGCAAGCGGGTCGAGCGTCGAGAAGGGCGAGTCGCTGAAGGACACGGTGCTGACGCTGAGCGCGCACAAGCCCGACGCGATCGTCCTGCGCACACCCTGGGCGGGAGCAGCCGAGCTCGTCTCGAGGTGGTGCTCGGCGGCGATCATCAACGCGGGCGACGGCCAGCGCGAGCATCCCACGCAGGCGCTTCTCGACGTCTACACGCTCAAGCAGCGCCTCGGCGGCCTCGACGGCGCTTCGATCTGGATCGTCGGCGACGTCGCACACTCGCGCGTCGCGCGCTCCAACATCCTCGCCTTCCAGGCGATGGGCGCGAAGGTCACGCTCGCCGGGCCGCCGACGCTGATCCCGCGCCAGATCGAGGAGCTCGGCTGTGAGGTCCGGTTCACGCTCGACGAGCTCCCCGAGGCCGACGTGGTGTATGCGCTGCGCATGCAGCACGAGCGGATGACCGAGACGTGGGTGCCGTCGCTGCGCGAGTATGCGGCCTGGTACCAGATCAACGGCCGCCGCCTGGGCCCGCGCCAGGTGCTGATGCATCCCGGCCCCGTCAACCGCGGCGTGGAGCTCTCCGGCGACGTCGTCGACTCGCCGCAGGCCGTCATCACCGCCCAGGTCGAGGCCGGCGTGGTCGTGCGCATGGCCGTTCTCTACGAGCTCCTGGCCGGGGCGAGGGATCCCGGGCCCGTCGCAGGCCGCCAAAAGATCGCCCCGCAGCTGGCATGAGCAGAATCGATCCGCTCGTCCGCTGTCCGCAGCAGCCTGCGGAGCTTCTGCTCCGCGACGTTCACGTGCTCGACCCGCGCTCGCAGATCGACTCGCGCCACGACGTGCTCGTGCGCGGCGGAGGGGTGGCCGAGCTCGCCGCCGCCGGCACGCTCGAGCCCCGGGACGGCCAGGAGCTCGTCGAGGGGCACGGGCGTCTGCGGCTCCTGCCCGCGTTCTTCGATCCGCACGTGCACCTGCGCACGCCCGGGCAGGAGCACAAGGAGGACCTCGAGACCGGCACCCGCGCCGCGGCGGCCGGCGGCTACGGCGCCGTTATCGCGATGCCCAACACCGATCCCGTGATCGACTCGGCCCCGCTGCTGCGCTCGCTGCGCGACGCGGCCGCCCGGGAAGCGCGCGTCGCGGTCGGCTTTCTGCCGGCGATCACCCGCGAGCTCGCAGGCGAGCAGCTCACAGAGATGGCCGAGCTGAGGGTCGAGGGCGCGCTCGGCTTCACCGACGACGGCGTGCCGGTCCAGAGCGCCGGCATGCTCCGCAAGGCCCTGCAGTACCAGCGGCTGTGCGGCGGCGTGCTGGCGCTGCACGAGGAGGACCGCACGCTCTCGCGCGGCGGCAGCATGTACGAGGGCGCGGTCAGCGCGGCGCTCGGCATCAGGGGGATTCCGTCGATCGCCGAGTCCACGATGGTCGCCCGCGACGCGGCTCTCGCCGGCTATGAGAGCGCGCGCGTGCACTTCCAGCACCTCAGCTGCCGTGCCTCCGTGGAGGCGGTCGCTGACGCGAAGGCGCATGGCTGGAACGTCAGCGCCGAGGTCACCCCGCACCATCTGCTGCTCACCGAGCGGGACGTGCGCGAGCTCGACACCCGCATGAAGATGCACCCGCCGCTCGCATCGGAGAGCGACCGCGAGGCGCTCGTCGAGGCGCTGCGCGCCGGCACGATCGACTGCATCGCGACCGACCACGCGCCGCACGCGCGCGAGGAGAAGGAAGTGCCCTTCGAGCAGGCCCCGATGGGAACGACGGGGCTCGAGACCGCGTTCGCGGCCCTTCACACCGGGCTCGTGATCCCCGGCACGCTCGAGCTCGACGCGCTCGTCGAGCGCCTGACCGCGGGCGCCGCGCTGTTCGACCTCCCGCTCCCGCTGATCGCGCCGGGCGAGGCGGCCAACCTGACGCTCGTGGACCTCGACGCCGAGTGGGTCGCGGGCGAGCACGGCTGGGAGAGCCGCTCGGAGAACTGCTGCTTCGCCGGTCGGCCGATGCGCGGCCGCGTGCTCCTGACCGTCGCCGCGGGCGCCGTCGTCTACCGCGAGCGAGCCTTCTCGGTGGTGGCCGCCTGATGGCGCTGCTGCAACGGGACCGCGCCGCGCTGATCGTCGTCGACGTCCAGGAGGGCTTCCGGCCCTACGCCGCCTTCGAGGGGGTCGCGCGCGCAAGCGCGAAGCTGCTCGAGGCGGCACGGATCCTCGGGGTCCCGGCGCTCGTCAGCGAGCAGTATCCGAAGGGTCTCGGCCACACCGCCCCCGAGGTCGGGGTCGGCGCGGAGCCGCGGATCGAGAAGACCGTGTTCTCGGCGGCTCGCGCCGACGGCTTCGACCTGAACGGGCGCGGGCAGGCGATCGTCTGCGGGATCGAGACCCACGTCTGCGTCAGCCAGACCGTCCACGACCTGCTCGCGCAGGGCGTCGAAGTCCACGTGCCCGCCGACGCCGTCGGCTCGCGCCACAGCATCGACTACGAGCGGGGCCTCGAGCGCATGGAGCGCGCCGGGGCCGTCGTGAGCACCGTCGAGGCGGCGCTCTTCGAGCTCTTGGAACGCGCCGGGACGCCGGAGTTCAAGGCCGTACAGAAGTTGATCATCTGAGATGCCCGACACGACCGCGTACGTGCTGCTCGAGGACGGCACGCGCTTCGACGGGGAGGCCTGCGCCGCCGAGGGCCACGCCGTCGGGGAGATCGTCTTCACGACCGGCATGTCCGGGTATCAGGAGTCGGTCACCGACCCGTCGTTCGCCGGCCAGCTGATCGCCTTCACCTACCCCCACATCGGAAACTACGGCGCAAGCAGCGAGGCGATGGAGTCCGATCGCGCCTGGGCCCGTGCAGCGATCATGCGCGAGGCCGGTAACCGCGAGGATGCGCCGAGCGCCGAGCGCGGCTGGCTCGACTGGCTCGCCGACGGCGGCGTGCGGGGCATCACCGGCGTCGACACGCGCGCGCTCGTGCGCCACATCCGCGCCGCCGGAGCGATGCGCGGGGGCGTGTTCCCTGCAGCGATGGACCAGGCGCGCGCCCGCGAGCTGATCGATGCCGAGCCCCCGATGGCAGGCCAGGATCTCGCGGCGCTCGTCACGCCGCAGCAGCTCAGCAGACACGGGAGCGGCGACGGACCCCGGATCGCCGTGATCGACACCGGCATCAAGGCCTCGATGGTGCGCGAGCTCCTCGCTCGGGGCGCGCGGGTCTCGCTGCACCCGTGCGCCAGCACTGCCGCCGAGCTGCTGGCCGAGGAGCCGGACGCGGTCTTCCTCGCCAACGGCCCTGGAGACCCGGCGGCGCTCGGCTACATCGTCGACACGGTGCGAGAGCTCGTCGGGGTGAAGCCCGTGTGGGGCATCTGCCTGGGCCACCAGCTGCTGTGCAGGGCGGTGGGACTCGAGACCTTCAAGCTGCCCTTCGGCCACCATGGGGCGAACCACCCGGTGCGCGACCTGCAGACCGGGCGCGTCGAGATCACCTCCCAGAACCACGGTTTCGCGGCCGTCGGACCGGGCGGCTCACGCACGATCGACACCGACGAGCCCGTGCGCTGGAAGACCGACTTCGGCGAGGCGGCCCTCTCGCACGTGAACCTCTACGACCGCACGGTCGAGGGGCTCGAGCTGCTCGAGGTGCCGGGCGGCACCGTCCAGTACCACCCCGAGGCGGGGCCGGGCCCCCACGACAGCCTCTACCTGTTCGACCGCTTCCTCGAGCGCATTGCCGCGGCGTAACGACATCCACAAGATCCTGATCCTCGGCTCGGGGCCGATCGTGATCGGACAGGCAGCCGAGTTCGACTACTCGGGCGTGCAGGCGTGCAAGGTGCTGCGCGAAGAGGGCTATGAGGTCGTGCTCGTCAACTCCAACCCGGCGACGATCATGACCGACCCTGAGCTCGCCGCGGCCACCTATATCGAGCCACTTCTCCCGGGGCCTGTCGCGAAGGTGATCGAGCGCGAGCGCCCCGATGCGCTGCTGGGCACGCTCGGCGGGCAGACGGCGCTGAACCTCGCGAAGGATCTTCAGGACGAAGGGACGCTCGAGCGTTTCGGCGTCGAGCTGATCGGGGCCAACTACGAGGCGATCGCCTGTGCCGAGGATCGCGAGCTGTTCCGGGCGGCGATGGAAGGCGCCGGGCTGAGGATGCCCAAGAGCTCGATCGCCACCAGCGTCGCGCAGGCGATGGACTCCGTCTCGCAGCTCGGCCTGCCGGTGATCGTGCGTCCGGCGTTCACGCTGGGCGGCCGCGGCGGTGGGATTGCGCGCTCCGAGGAGGAGCTCGCGGCGCTCGCGGCACGCGGCATCGAGGCCTCGCCGATCGGCCAGGTGCTGCTCGACCAGTCGGTGCTCGGCTGGGGCGAGTTCGAGCTCGAGGTCATGCGTGACGGCGCCGACAACGTCGTGATCGTCTGCTCGATCGAGAACGTCGACCCGATGGGGGTCCACACGGGCGACTCGATCACGGTCGCTCCGCAGCAGACGCTCACCGACCGCCTGTACCAACAGTTGCGCGACCAGGCGATCGCGGTGATCCGCGCCGTTGGCGTCGAGACAGGGGGGTCCAACGTGCAGTTCGCGGTCAATCCGCGCACCGAGGAGATCCTCGTGATCGAGATGAACCCGCGCGTTTCGCGCTCATCCGCGCTGGCATCGAAGGCGACCGGTTTCCCGATCGCCAAGATCGCCGCCCGGCTGGCCGTCGGCTATCGCCTCGATGAGATCGACAACGACATCACGGGAGTCACGCCGGCCTGCTTTGAGCCGACGATCGACTATGTGGTCGTCAAGTGGCCGCGCTTCGCCTTCGAGAAGTTCCCCGGCACCGACCCGACGCTCTCGACGCATATGAAGTCCGTCGGCGAGGCGATGGCGATCGGGCGCACGTTCGGGCAGGCCTTCGCCAAGGCGATGCGCTCGCGCGAGCTCGACAAGCAGCCGAGCCTCGAGGGCTCGAGCGACGAGGAGCTGCTCGAGAACGTCGGCACACCCGGACCCGATCGCTTCGAGGCCGTGCTAGCGCTGCTGGGCAGGGGTGTCTCGGTCGAGCGGCTGAACGAGCTCACGGCGATCGACCCGTGGTTCCTGCGCGAGCTGCGGGCGCTCGCGCTGGACCCCGACGCGCCCTTCGCGGGCGAGCGCACGTTCAGGGCGGTCGACACCTGCGCCGCCGAGTTCCCGGCCCGCACTCCCTACTACTACTCGGGCTGGGAGCGGCGGGCGCCAGCCAGCGAGCTCGAGCGGGGGGAGAGCGAGTCCGTCGTGATCCTCGGGTCGGGCCCGAACCGCATCGGCCAGGGGATCGAGTTCGACTACTGCTGCGTGCACGCCGCGATGACCGTGCGCGCCTCCGGCCGCGACGCGGTGATGATCAACTGCAATCCCGAGACGGTCTCCACCGATTACGACACCTCCGACCGCCTCTACTTCGAGCCGCTGACGCTCGAGGACGTGCTCGCGGTCGTCGAGGTCGAGCGCCCCGTCGGCGTGATCGTCCAGTTCGGCGGCCAGACGCCGCTGAAGCTGGCAGCCGGGCTGGTCGACGCAGGCGTGCCGCTCCTCGGCACGAGCGTCGAGTCGATCGACATGGCCGAGGACCGCGCGCGTTTCGGCTCCCTGCTCGAGCGCCTCGGTTACAAGGCCCCGCCCTACGCCACCGCCCACTCGCTCCCCCAAGCGCTCGAGTGCGCCGAGCGGGTCGGTTTCCCGCTGCTGGTGCGCCCCTCCTACGTCCTCGGCGGCCGCGCGATGGAGATCGTCTACTCGACCGAGGGTCTCGAGGACTACCTGCGCCGCGAGGCCGGAGAGGGAGGGGACATCTACCTCGACCGCTTCCTCGAGAACGCGACCGAGGTCGACGTCGATGCCCTCTGCGACGGGCAGGACGTGTGGATCGGGGGGATCATGCAGCACGTCGAGGAGGCCGGCGTGCACTCCGGCGACAGCGCCTGCGTGCTGCCGCCGCACTCTCTCGGTGAGGAGATGCTCGAGCAGCTGCGCGACGGCACGCGCGACCTCGCGCTCGCGATCGGGGTGGTCGGGCTGCTCAACGTCCAGTATGCGATCCACGCCGGCGAGCTGTACGTGATCGAGGCCAATCCGAGGGCCTCGCGGACCGTTCCGTTCGTCTCCAAGGCCGTCGGCGTGCCGATCGCGAAGCTCGCCTGCCGGATCATGCTCGGAGAGCGGATCTCCGACCTCGGCCTTCCGCGGGATCGCGAAGGCATCGGCTTCGGCGAGCACATATCGGTCAAGGAGGCCGTGCTCCCATTCGACCGCTTCGAGGGCTCGGACGCGGTGCTCGGGCCCGAGATGCGCTCGACGGGCGAGGTGATGGGGATCGCGCGGGACTTTCCGACCGCATTCGCCAAGGCGCAGGCCGCGGCCGGCGTGCCGCTGCCGAGCTCGGGAACGGCGTTCATCACCGTGACCGACTCGGACAAGCCCGGCGCCTTCGCCGTCGCCCAGATCCTCCACGACAACGGCTTTCGCATCGTCGCCACCCGAGGGACCGCCGAGGCGATCGCGCGCATGGGCGTCCCGGTCCAGACGCTGAACAAGATCGGCGAGGGATCTCCGCACGTGCTCGACTGGATCGAGCGCGGGGACGTCGATCTGGTCGTGAACACGCCCACGGGCGTCGGGGCCCGCACCGACGGCTACGAGATCAGGCGCGCCGCCGTGATGCACGGCATCCCATGCCTCACGACCCTCTCGGCGGGGGTCTCGGCCGCGCGTGCGATCGCGAGCGCTCGCCGTGACGGTGAGCCCGACGTGCTGTGCCTGCAGGAGCTTCACGGGGTCAGGACCCCATGAGCCTCGCCCCCTTCTCGCGCAGGCTCCTGAGCGTGAGCGCCGTGGAGCAGCTCGGCGCCTACTCGGTGCTCCGCGTGTCCGATCCAGACGGGCCCGAGCCCGAGCCGGGCCAGTTCGCGATGCTGGCGGCGGACGAGCGTTGGGGCGGGGGAGCGGACGAGCGCCCCTACCTGGCACGCGCGTTCTCGGTCGCTCGCCACACTGGGGGGGAGTCGCACTACCTGCTCGAGGACGTGGGCCCGGGGTCCCTCCGCCTCGGCGAGCTGGGCGCAGGAGAGGCGATCTGGGTCCTCGGGCCCCTGGGGCACGGCTTCAGCGAGCCGCCCGAGGGCCGGCGGGCGATCCTCGTCGGCGGCGGCGTCGGCATCGCCCCCCTCGCGATCCTCCAGGACCGCCTCGAGGACGGGGCCACGGTGCTGCTCGGGTTCCGGGACGCGGCACGCGCCGAGGGGGCGGCCCTGCTGCGGGGAGCCCGGGTCGCGACCGACGACGGCTCGCGCGGGCACCACGGGCTGATCACCGACCTGCTGGCTGCGGAGCTCGAGCAGGGCCCGGCGGCGACGGTCTATGCCTGCGGGCCCGCGGGCATGCTCGAGGGCGTGCGGGCGCTGTGCGCCGAGCGCGAGGTGCCGGCGCAGCTGGCGCTGGAGGCGGCGATGGCATGCGGCTTCGGGGCGTGCTTCGGCTGCGTCGTGCCACGGCGCGCCGGGGGCTACCTGCGTGTATGCGTCGACGGCCCGGTCATCGACGCGCGCGAGCTCGACCACGTCGACCTTCACGCCGGAGCGCCCGCGTGAGCGTGACCTTCTGCGGCCTGGAGCTCGCGCACCCGATCATCAACGGCTCGGGCACCTTCGACGCGATCGCGGCCGCCAGGGCCTTCGGGGAGCAGGTCCGCCGAGAGCTTCCCTTCGCCGCCTACGTCTCCAAGACGATCACGCTGGGCGCGCGCGAGGGCAACTCCCCGCCGCGGCTGTGGGAGGCCCCGGCCGGCCTGATCAACTCGATCGGGCTCCCGAACAAGGGTCTCGACGGCTATCTCGGCGAGGACCTCCCGCTGCTGGTCGGCATGAGCTGCGGCCCGCCCGACGGCGCCGGGGCCTTCGCCGTGCCGGTGATCACGAACGTGATGGGCTCCACCGCCGGCGAGTTCGCGCGGCTCGTCGAGGCATGCGACGCGCGTGCGGAGATCGCGGCCCTCGAGCTCAACGTCTCCTGCCCGAACGTCAAGACGGGCCTCGACATCGGGGCCGATCCGCTGCAGCTCGAGCAGGTCGTGCGCGCCGTGCGGCCGCTGACGCGCAAGCCGCTGATCGTGAAGCTGACGCCGAACACGGCCGACGTCGCCGCGTGTGCCGAGGGCGCGCAGGAGGGGGGAGCCGACGCCGTCTCGCTGATCAACACGCTGCGCGCGATGGCGCTCGCCCCGCGACCCGCGCCGGTTGCGGACGGCGGGGCCGCGCCGCCGTGGCTCGGCGGGCGCACGGGCGGCCTCTCGGGGCCGGCGATCCGGCCCGTCGCCCTCGCGCAGGTGGCGGCCGTCGCAGCGCGCGTGACGATCCCCGTGATCGGCATGGGTGGCGTGCAGACGGGCGAGCACGCGAGGGACCTGATGGATGCCGGCGCGGCGCTCGTCGCCGTCGGCACCGAGAGCTTTCGCGAGCCTGCAGCCGGGGCGCGAATCGCGCGCGAGCTCGACGCGCTCGGCGGTCGATGAAGCCGCAGTTTCGGAGAAAATGATCGTCGATTCGAGCTTCGCGGAGCCAGATGTCCGCCGCTGCGATCCGCGCGGGCGCGCGAGTTCTGCTCGTTGGAAACCCCGACAAACACTGGCGTCACCGTCCATCAGCCTCGACGTGGCTCAAGCTGAGGTTGAGGTGGAGATGAATTCGCGAACTTTGCCTTGATCGCGAGCGCCGGGTGTGTAGACTCGCCGCCCATGGTGACCGCCACCAGCACGGGGTCCTCGAACAGCTCAACTGCTCCGGAGCGGTCCCTGAACCAGAGGATGGACGCGCTCGCGCGCGCCAACCAGATCCGGATCGAGCGCGCCCAGCTCAAGCGCGACCTGAAGGCGGGCCGCCGTTCGATCCAGACGCTCCTGCTCGACCCGCCCGAGTACGTCGAGACTGCGAAGGTCTTCGACATGCTGCTCGCCGTCCCGAAGTACGGCCGGGTGAAGGTCAACAAGATCCTCTCCCACTGCCGGATCGCGCCGAGCAAGACGATCGGCGGGCTGTCCGAGCGCCAGCGCAGCGAGCTCATCTCGCTTCTGCATCACTAGACGATTCCTACCGAGCCCGGCAATAGGGTCCCGGGCGTGGCGCGCGTATTCGTCATCACCGGACCGTCGGGAGTCGGCAAGGGAACGCTGATCCGGGGCCTCATGCGTCGGCTGCCGGACCTCGAGCTGTCGGTCTCGGCGACGACCCGTGCCCCCCGCGCGGGGGAGCGGGACGGCGTCGACTACCACTTCCTGACGGGCGAGGAGTTCGATCGTCGGGTGGACGAGGGGGACTTCGTCGAGCACGCCGACTACGCCGGACGCCGCTACGGGACGCTGCGCTCGGAGCTCGAGGACCGCGTCCGAGCGGGCGTTCCGGTCGTGCTGGAGATCGAGGTGCAGGGGGCGCGCCAGGTTCGTGCGGCGATGCCCGAGGCCGTCCAGGTGTTCATCGCGCCTCCATCGCTCGAGGCGCTCCGCGCGCGGCTGACCGGGCGCGGCACCGACGATCCGAAGGAGGTCGAGCGCCGCCTGCAGGTCGCCGGCGAGGAGCTCGGCGCGCAGCCCGAGTTCGGCCATGTCGTCGTCAACGACAGTCTCGACGAGGCCCTGGAGCAGCTGACGGAGATCGTCTCGCGCGAGATCGGATGAGCGGGCACCGTGGACGGCGCGCGGGCATCACTACACTGCGAGGTCCACAAGGAAAGGCCAAGCAACAGTGATCAGCCCCCGAATCGACCGCCTCCTCGAGCAGGTCGACTCCAACTACGCGAGCGTCGTCGTGGCAGCCAAGCGCGCGCGCCAGATCAACAGCTACTACCACAACCTCGGCGAGGGAACCTTCGATGAGTTCCCGCCCCCGATGATCGAAACCTCCTCGAAAAACTACCTCACGATGGCCCTCGAGGAGGTAGCGGCGGGGAAGATCAAGTACCACTACCGCTAGCCCCGGGCGCAAGCGCTGCACCAGCGCTTGCCGGACGGAGCGGCAAGCCCTAAAAGTAAGAGGCCATGTCCCGGATACTGCTCGGCGTCAGCGGCGGCATCGCCGCGTACAAGGCGCTCGAGCTCGTGCGGCTGGCGACCGCGGCGGGACACGCCGTGCGGGTGGTGCAGACGCCCGCGAGCCGCCGGTTCGTGGGCGAGGCCTCATTCGCCGCCCTCAGCGGCGCTCCGGTGCTCATCAGCGAGTTCCAGCCCGACCCGATGCGCGGCGCCTTCCCCGACCAGGCGCCACCGGAGCACCAGCCACTCAGCCATCTGGAGCTCGTCGCCAACGCGGACCTCTACATGATCGCTCCGGCGTCGGCGAACACGATCGCGAAGCTCGCGGCCGGGCTCGCGGACAACCTGCTGAGCAGCTGCGCCCTCGCGGCGAGCTGCCCGCTGATCGTCGCCCCCGCGATGAACAACCGCATGTACGAGCACGACGCCACCCAGGCGAACCTGCGCACGCTGCGCGAGCGGGGCGTGACGATCGTGGAGCCCGACACCGGACGGCTCGCGTCCCGGGGGGAGGAGGGCATCGGGCGACTGGCCGAGCCGGCCAGGCTGCTCGAGGCCTGTGAGCAGGCGCTCGCCTCCCCGCCCGCGACCGGGACGGGAAGCCTGAATGAAGTCAACGTCCTCGTGACCGCGGGCGGCACGCGCGAGCCGATCGACAGCGTGCGCTTCCTCGGCAACAGCTCCTCCGGGCGCATGGGCTTCGCGCTCGCGCAGGCCGCGCAGCGCCGGGGCGCGAGGGTGATGCTGATCGCGGCCAACGTCGCGCTGCCGGCTCCCCCCGGGGTGGAGGTCCGCAACGTCGTCACCGCGGCGGAGCTGCAGCAGGCCTGCGAGGAGGAGTTCCCGCGCTGCCAGATCCTTCTTATGGCGGCGGCCGTCGCCGACTTCAGGCCCGTGGACGCGACCGACGGGAAGATCAAGAAGGGCGGCCGGGAGCGCCTTCAGATCGAGCTCGAGGCGACAGCCGACGTGCTCAGCTCCCTGGCCGCCGGACGGCGCGACGGCCAGACGCTGATCGGCTTCGCCGCCGAGCACGGCCCGCGGGCCGTCGAGGAGGCGATAGGGAAGCTCGAGGCCAAGGGGTTGGACGCGCTGGTGGTCAACGACATCTCCCGCCCGGACATCGGCTTCGAGGCCGGCGAGAACGAGGTGACGATCCTCCTGGCGACGGCCGACGGGGCTCCGGCGCGCTCCAGACACGTGCCCAGAGCGTCCAAGGCGCACGTCGCCGAGGAGGTCCTGGATGCCGCTGAGCAGCTTCGCGCCAGCCGTTAGAATCGTCCGATGGAGAGCGTCTATGACCTCTATCAGCGGGGCTGCGAGCTCCTGGACGCAGGCGATCACCAGGCCGCCATCGTCCCGCTGACCAAAGCCCGCAACCTCGAGCCGGACAAGGCCTCGATCCGCGAGGCGCTCGGGCGCGCGATGTTCCACGCGCAGCTCTACGCCGGAGCGGCCGAGGAGTTCCACGCGGTCGCCCAGAGGACGCCCACGAACGACTATGCGCTCTTCTGCCTGGGCCGCTCGATGCAGCTGCTCGGCAGGCATCGCGAGGCCTGCAAGCCGCTCGCGCTCGCGTGCTCGCTGCGCCCGGAACGCGCGGATTACCGGCTGTATCGAGACCGCGCGCGCCGGGACGCCCAACGGGCCTGACCTGACGGCGGTCGAGCGCCCCGGTGCTATTCTCGATCGACAACTTTCGTGCCGGTGTGAAGACATCGGTAGTCGGACCGAAAGTGGGCGCTCGCCCGCTTTTTTTGCGTTAGGAGAGGGTTGATGACAGCGCTTCAAACAGATATCGAGAGACGTTTGGCCCACAGCGAGCCTGAGGTCGAGGTCCTGCTCGCCGAGATCGTCGGAGGACGGTGCCTGCGCGTCTTCATCGATCACCCCGAGGGCGTCACGCTCGGGCTCTGCGAGCGCGTCACGATGCACCTGAATGACCTGCGCGAGCGCTACTCGCTGGAGGTCTCCTCACCGGGCACCGAGCGCCCGCTCACCAAGCCCGCCCACTTCCGCCGCTTCGTCGGCCGGCGGGCGCGCGTGCGCACCCGCCATCCGCGCTCCGTGCCCGCCAGCGAGCAGGCGACCGGCGACCGCACGGTGCGGAGCTTCACGGGCGAGCTCGTCGGGGCCTCCGAGGAGGAGATCACGCTCGCCGCGGACGGGGGCGTCATCGCGATCCCGTATTCCGAGATCCGCCGTTCCAACCTGATCGAGGAGTAGCAGCGATGTCACGCGAAATCCTCGAGGCGATGCACGCGCTTGCGCGGGAGAAGGGGATCGAGCCCGAGAAGTTGATGATCGCGCTCGAGGACGCCCTCCTGTCCGCCTACAAGAAGCAGCCTGGCTCGGCGAAGTACGCGCGCGTCGAAATGGACCGCGAGACGGCCGACTTCAGGGTCATCGAATTGATCATCCCCGAACGCCTGGAGGCGCATCTGATCGTCGAGACGATCGACGAGGAAACGACCATCGACCCCGAGACGGGGGAGATGCGCGAACCCGAGGAACCGGAAATCGACCCGAAGAAGTTCGCCGAATACCGCGACCAGATCGACGAGCGCGACGTGACGCCCGACGACTTCGGGCGGATCGCGGCGCAGACCGCCAAGCAGGTGATCCTGCAGCGGATCCGCGAGGCCGAGCGGGACATGATGTACGAGGAGTACCGCGACCGCGTCGGCGAGCTGATCACCGGCATCGTCCAGCAGTCGGACTCGCGCTACACGCTCGTGCAGCTGCGCGAACGCGTCGAGGCGCTGCTGCCCAAGTCCGAGCAGGTCGACGGCGAGCGCTACGACCACTCGCAGCGGATCAAGGCGGTCATCAAGGAGGTCTCGCCCTCGACCAAGGGCCCGGCGATCATCGTCTCGCGGCGCGACCCGGAGCTGATCAAGAAGCTGTTCGAGCTCGAGGTGCCCGAGATCGCCGACGGCCTCGTCGAGATCGCCAACGTGGCCCGCGAGCCCGGCTACCGCTCGAAGATCGCCGTCGTTTCCCACACTGATGGCGTCGACCCCGTGGGCGCCTGCGTGGGCCCCCGCGGCTCGCGTGTTCGCATGGTCGTCTCCGAGCTCCGCGGCGAGAAGATCGACATCATCCCCTTCAACGACGAGCCCGCGCGGTTCGTCGCCAAGGCGCTCTCGCCGGCCCGCGTGCGCGAGGTGCTGGTCGACGACGAGGCCAAGCAGGCGACCGTGATCGTCCCCGACGACCAGCTCTCGCTGGCGATCGGCCGCGAGGGCCAGAACGCCCGTCTGGCCGCGCGGCTGACCGGCTGGCGCGTCGACATCCGCTCGGAGACCGAGTTCGCCGCCGAGGAGGCCGAGCACGGCTACGAGGAGGAGGAGGTGCAGGGTCGCTGCGCCGCGATCCTCTCAAACGGCCGCCGCTGCCCGAACGCCGCGCTTCCCAACTCGCGCTACTGCGGTCTGGAAAGCCACCAGGCGCTCGCGAACATCGCAACCGACAATGTCGCCGACCTCGCCGCCGAGGCCGGCGGCGAGAGCGCCGAGCCCGCGCAACCCTCCGAGCCGGCCGCGGCGGCGCCCGCGCAGGATGCCGTCCAGTCGCCCGCGGCCGAGGCGCCCGCGCAGGCGCAGGACTCCCCGGCTGCCGACGGCGAGCCCGTGCAGGGCGACAACGGCGCCCCCGAGGCTGCCGCGCCGCCCGTGGCGGCCGACACGGAGGTGGCGCAGCAGAGCGCCGGGGAGCCCGCCGAGCTGGCCCCGCAGCTCGAGCAGAGCCAGCGAGGGGCCGCGGGGGAGCAGTCGACATAGCGCCGCACGTGCCCCGGCGCCGCTGCGTGGGCTGTGGTCGTATAGCGCCGAAGTCCGAGCTGATGCGCCTGGTCGCCGTTCGCGAGCGCGGGGCCGACGCCGCGCTGGCGGTCCAGGACCCGAGCGCGATCATGCCGGGTCGCGGCGCATATCTCTGCCTCGATCCGGCGAGCGGGGAGCCCGACGGCGAGTGCCTCACCCGCGCCAGCGCGCGCGGGGCCTTCGCCCGGGCGCTGCGCTGCCGGGTGACGTCGCCGGGAAGGGCCTAGAATCGGTGAGCCGATGAGCAAGAAGCGAGTACACGAAATAGCCAAGGAGCACGGTCTCTCCAGCAAAGAGCTGCTGGAGAAGCTGAAGGCTGCCGGAGTGGACGCGAAGGCCGCCGCCTCATCCGTGGATGAGGCCGTCGCGCTCAAGGTCCTCGACGGGTCGGCCTCCGCCAGCTCGAACGGCGCGCCCGAGGCGCCCAGCTCCGCCGCCGCCTCGGCGGTGGGAATCGCCGAGCGCACCGAGACAGCGCAGGCGGCCCCCCCGGCCACCGACGGAGCGCCGGCCACGCCGGCTGCGCCCGCGCAGCCCCCTGCGCAGCCGGCGTCAGCCGAGCAGCCACCGGCCGCGCCTCATCCGGGCGGCGAGCGCGTGCGCCCAACTCGCGACTCGCGCACCGGCGAGCGCACGCCGGGCGATATCGGGCCCGGCGGGCGCAGGCGCGTCGTGATCGACTCCCAGGCCTCTCGCCGCCAGCAGGGCGGTCCCGCCAACCAGCCCCAGCGCCGGCCGCGTCGCGGGCGCCGGCGCCGTGGAACCTACGACGAGACGATCGCGCCGATCGACACCGCGGCGCTCGAGGCCACCGACCTGATCCGCGTCAACTCCGGCTCGACCGTCAAGGACGTGGCCGAGTACCTCGGCGTGGCCGTGCCCGAGATCATCAAGAAGCTGATGTCGCTGGGCGAGATGGCGACGCTCACGCAGACCCTCTCCGACGATGCGATCCAGGTGATCGCCGACGAGTTCGACAAGAAGGTCGAGATCATCCACGCCGCCGACGACGTCGAGGTCGAGCCGGAGTTCGAAGACGCCGAGGAGGACCTGATCGACCGTCCGCCGGTGGTCACGATCATGGGCCACGTCGACCACGGCAAGACCTCCCTGCTGGACGCGATCCGCAAGACCGACGTGGCGGCAGGGGAGGCCGGTGGCATCACGCAGCACATCGGCGCCTACCAGGTCCGCCACACCGGAAGGGACATCACCTTCCTCGACACACCCGGCCACGAGGCGTTCACGGCCATGCGTGCCCGCGGGGCGCGCGTCACCGACCTCGCCGTGATCGTCGTCGCCGCCGACGACGGCGTCAAGCCGCAGACCGAAGAGGCGATCGACCACGCGAAGGCCGCCGAAGTGCCGATCGTGGTCGCCGTGAACAAGATCGACAAGGAGGGGGCGCAGCCCGAGCGGGTGCGCACCGAGATGACCCAGCACGGCCTGCAGCCGGCCGAGTGGGGCGGCGACACCGAGTTCGTCGACGTCAGCGCCAAGACGCGCCAGAACCTCGACGCCCTGCTCGACACGATCCAGGTGGTCACCGAGCTCGAGGAACTTAAGGCCAACAGCAAGGCCGACGCGTCGGGGGCCGTGATCGAGAGCAAGCTCGACCCCGGCCGCGGCCCCGTCGTGACCGTGCTGATCCAGCGCGGCACGCTGCGCGTCGGCGACTCGCTGGTGGCCGGCGCGCACTTCGGCCGCGTTCGCGCGATGAGCGACTACACCGGCGCGCGCACCAAGCGCGCCACCCCTGGCCAGCCCGTGGAGGTGCTCGGGTTCGACGGCGTTCCCGAGGCCGGCGAGCACGTCCGCGTGGTCGAGAACGAGCGCCGCGCGCGCCAGCTCGCGGGCGAGCGCGCGAACCGCCTGAAGACGGAGGCGCTGGCGCGCCGCTCCGGTCGCAAGGTCTCGCTCGAGGACGTCTTCAAGCTCGCCCAGGAGGGCACCGTCAAGGAGCTCGGGCTGGTCGTCAAGGCCGACGTCGCCGGCTCGCTCGAGGCGATCGAGGACGAGATCGCGAAGCTTCCCCAGCAGGAGGTCGCCGTCAACATCATCCACCGCGGCGTGGGCGGGATCAACGAGTCCGACGTGATGCTCGCGGCCGCCTCCGAGGGCGTGATCCTCGCCTTCAACGTACGCCCCGTCGGCGATGCCCGCCAGATAGCCGAGCGCGAGGGCGTCGAGATCCGCTCCTACGCGGTCATCTACCGGGCGATCGAAGAGCTGCGCGCCGCCATGCAGGGCATGCTCGAGCCCGCCGAGGTGGAGACCCCGCTCGGGCAGGCCGAGATCCGCCAGCTGTTCCGCGCCTCGCGGATCGGCACGATCGCAGGGTCCTTCGTGACCGAAGGCAAGGTCACACGCGGCGCCAGGGTGCGGATCGTGCGCGAAGGGACCGTCATCTACGACACGACGGTGCAGAGTCTGCGCCGGTTCAACGACGACGTGCGCGAGGTGACGAGCGGCTTCGAGTGCGGGATCGTGCTGGCCAACTTCCAGGATCTGCGCGTGGGGGACGTGCTCGAGACCTATGAGACGCGCCAGGTCGAGCGCGAGCTGTCCTCCTGAGCGTCGGCCTCGCCCACGCCGCGAACAGGGTTTCGCCGAGCTGCCTCGAAAGATCGGACGATAGGATGACCTCCGCACGTATGCGTCGGGTGGACGAGGCGATTCGTCAGGTCATCGGCGATGCTGTTGCAGGAGATCTGAAGGACCCTCGAGTGGGATTCGTAACCGTCACCGACGTCAGAACCAGCGCCGACCTGCGTCACGCGCGCGTCTACGTGAGCGTCCTCGGCGAGTCCGGAGGCCCCTCCGAGCAGCCCCAGCGCGAGGCCAGCCTCGAGGGTCTGCGAAGCGCCCACGGCTTCCTGCAGAGCCGGATCGCGAGCGAGCTGCGGCTCAAGCGCACGCCCACGCTCGACTTCGTCTACGACGACACCACCGATCGCGCGATGCGCGTTGAGGCGCTGATCGACGAGATCGGCGGCCAATGAGCGACGGCGGGGCCCCCGGGACGCGTGACGCGCTCGAGCAGGTGCGCGAGCAGGTGCTCACGCGCATCCGCGAGGACACGAGCTTCCTGCTCGCCACCCACGAGAATCCCGACGGCGACGCGCTCGGCTCGCTGCTCGGCATGCACGGGCTGCTCACCGCGCTCGGCAAGCGCGCGGAGATGTTCATCGCCGCGCAGGACCTGCCGCTGCCCGACGAGTACCGCCTGTTCCCGATGAACGGAGTGCTCTCCTCGCCGCCCGCGGACGTCTCCGGGCAGACCGTCGTGTTCCTCGACTGCGGAAACATCGACCGCACGCCGGCGGGCGTTCTGGCCGAGGGCCGCCATGTGCTGAACATCGACCACCACCACGACAACACGAACTTCGGCACGATCAACTACGTCGTGCCGACGGCGTCCTGCACGGCGGAGATCATCTGGGATCTGATGCACGACCTCGGTGTGCGTGCCACGCCCGAGGTGGCCCAGGCGCTGTATGTCGGGCTGATCACCGACACGGGGCGCTTCATGTACGAGAACACGACCCCGCGCGCGCACCTGATGGCCGCCGAGCTGATCGAAGCGGGCGTCGACGTGCCGCAGGTCTACCGCCGGCTGTACGAGAACCTGCAGCCCGCGAAGCTGACGCTGCTGGCGATCGCCCTGCAGGACGTACAGCGGTTCGACGAGGGGGAGCTCACGCTCTCCTGGCTGAGCGCAGGCGACTTCGAGCGCGCCGGGGCGGACGACAGCTTCTCGGAGGGGATCATCGACCACCTGCGCGCGGTCCAGGGCACGCGCGTGGCGGCGCTCGTGCGCGAGTTGATCAGCGGTGAGCGCAAGGGGCAGCACAAGGTCTCGCTGCGCGCCACAGACGACGCGGTCGACGTCTCGGCGATCGCGCGGGCACAGGGCGGGGGAGGGCACCGCCGCGCGGCCGGCTTCACGACCACCCTCGAGCCCGACGAGCTCGTCGGCTTCCTCCGCGGCGAGATCGCAAGCCAGCTGCACGAGAGCTCCGAGGGGCACGCAGCACCGACCCTCGCCTGAGGCGGGGCCGCCGTGACCGCGCCCGGCGAGGACCCGCAGGGCTCACCGCCAAACGGCGTGCTGTTGATCGACAAGCCCGCGGGCATGACATCGCACGACGTGGTGGCCAGGGTCCGGAGGTCACTCGGAGGCGTGAAGACCGGTCATGCCGGCACGCTCGACCCGTTCGCGACCGGGCTGCTGCTCGTCCTCGTCGGCCGCGCCACCAAGAGCCAGCGAGCGCTGATGGCTCTGCCCAAGCGCTACGAGACGGTCGCCCAGCTCGGCGCCCTGTCGAGCACCGGCGACACAGACGGGGAGGTGACCCGCACCGGGCGCGTCCCGCCCGATCCGCCCGAGCTTCCGACGGGCGAGGTGCGCCAGCGCCCGCCGATCTACTCGGCTGTGAAGATCCGTGGCGAGCGCGCTTACAAGCGCGCGCGTCGCGGCGAGCACTTTGAGATGCCCGAGCGGATCGTCACCGTCACGCGCTTTGAGCAGCTCTGGCGCGACCCCGACGCCCCGCCGGGCGTGAGCCTGCCC
>DASZIU010000020.1:0-6437 GCA_035948815.1 Solirubrobacteraceae bacterium
TCCCGGCCGCGCGCGGCCGCCGAGGAGGAGGTCGAGGGCATGCGCGAGGACCGTCTTGCCGGCGCCGGTCTCACCCGTGAGCACGTTCAGCCCGGCGGACAGGCGCAGCTGCGCCCTCTCGATGAGCAGGAGGTTCTCGACGCGCAGCTCTTCCAGCATCCACGGATCTCTAGCAGCGCATGCCGACGGATCGCATGGGTCAGGCGATCCCGATCAGGGCCCCTCACGGGGCCGGGAGGGGCCGCGCGTGGACCGATTTGGCGTTGTGGGCCGGAGGCTGCATAATGGCTGCAGAGGTCCAGGGATTGGACAGGGGACCGGCGCGTACACTCGTCCGCCACGGGGGCATGGCCGCCATAGACCATCATCAGAGCACCGAGCCGCAACCGGCCATGGAGCCCTGTCTCTCCGCGCCGGCGCTGCAGGAGCGGCTCGAGGAGGAGATCAACCGCGCGCGCCGGCACGACACGAGCCTAAGCTGCCTGCTCGTCCGGGTCGACCGCGTCGAGGAGGTCCAGAGCGAGCAGCAGCTCAGCGAGCTCCCCGCGCAGGCGCTGACGTATGCGAGCGGTGCGCTCCGCGCCGAACTGCGGAGCTTCGACCGGATCGGCCGCCTCAGCGACACCGAGCTCCTGATCGCGCTGCCGGGGGCGGACGGACCGGGCGCGGAGGCGGTCGGGCGGCGCATGCTCGAGCGCCTGCGCGCGATCAAGGTCGAAGCGGAAGGGCGGCGGCGCCCGCTCGGGTTCTCGGTTGCGCTCGCGGCGTGGCACGGGCGGCTGAGCGGCGAGGAGCTGCTCGCGCGCACGCGTGAGGCGCTGCGCGTGCGAAACGGAGAGGATCCGCCGCGGCCGACGCCCGATCCGAGCGACACCTCACCGGTCAGACGGGGCTGACCTTCATAATCGGGGCGTGCTTTCCGGATCAGAGCTCTGGCTTCTGAGGCTGATGGCCGACCGCGGCCTCGCGTTGCTCGACGCGAGCTCGCTGCTGATCGTGATCGAGGAGCGCGGGGAGCTGCGCGTCGCGGCGAGCGCGGGCGCGGGCACGCCGAGGCTTCGCGTGACGCCGGTCGAGGGAACCGCCCTCGGCGAGCTGTATCGCGCGGATCAGCCTCTGGTGGTCGACCGGCCCCGTGGGCAGGAGGCGGCGTGGCTTCACGAACTCGGCCTGGAGGCGCGCTCCGCGCTCGTCGAGCCGCTCGCGATGGAGCCGCAGGGAGGCGGCGTGGTGATCGCGCTGCGCAGCGATGGGCGCTTCAGCGAGCCGGACCGGCAGGCGCTGGGCGCGTTCGCGGCGAGCGTCGCCAAGAGATTGGTGGCGGAGCGCTCGGTCGAGCTCGAGCGGCTCCGCTACGGGATGGAGGCGCGCGAGCGCGAGCGCACGCGCTGGGCGCGCGAGATCCACGACGAGAGCATCCAGGGGATCGGAGCCCTGCGCCTGCAGCTCGCGAACGCGCGCGACATCGATGACGGCGAGGCGCTGCGCCGGGCCGTCGACCACGTGCTCGAGGGTCTCGGCACCGAGATCGACCAGCTCCGCCATCTGATCACCGAGCTTCGCCCGGCGGCGCTCGACGACCTCGGCCTCGCGGCGGCGCTCGATGCGCTCGCCCGGCGCGCGCAGGCGATCGATGGCCTCGAGGTGAAGATCGAGATCGACCTGGGTGCCGCCGTGGGCGCATCGGACAACGGCGACGCGGACGACCGGCGCCTTGACCCCGAGCTCGAGAGCACGGTCTACCGGATCGTGCAGGAGGCGCTCACGAACGTGAGCCGCCACGCGGAGGCGACGAGCGCGGTCGTCAGCATCACCGAGGGCTCCGGCGAGGTGCGGGTGTCGGTCACCGACGACGGCAAGGGTCCGCCGGAGGCGAGCAGGCTGGGTCCGCGCGGAGACGGCCTCGAGGGTGGCTTCGGGATGTCCGGCATGCGCGAGCGCGCCGAGCTCGTCGGAGGCGAGCTGGAAATGGTCCCGGGTCCCGGAGGGGGCACGGCGGTCCGGCTGACCGTCCCGCTCGGGGGCAGGCCGGTGGCGGTCGCGCAGCAGGCCTAGCGTCCGGCTACTCGCTCGGGCCGGTGCGCCTCACGTAGGCCGTGATCTCCGCCCGCGAGGAGAAGCCGAGCTTCTCGATCGCGCGGGCGCGGTAGGTCTTGACGGTGCGCTCGGCGACGTGGAGCTGCTCGGCGATCTCCGGGTTGGTGTAGCCGTTGGCGATCAGGCGCACAACCTCCCGCTCGCGCTCGGAGAGCATCACGCCATCGGTCGCGCCCTCCTCTCCCGTCGCCATCAGGGCGCCCAGCCGAGGATGCAGGTAGTTGCCTCCGGCGACGGCGAGGCGGAAGGCCTGCAGCAGCTCCGCGGGCTCGGCCTCCTTGAGGACGTAGCTCCGCGCCCCGGCGCGCAGCGCCTGGCGGGCGTACTCGGGATCCTCGCGCATCGTGAGGATCGCGACGGCGAGCGTCGGATGGGCGATAAAGCAGGAAGGGAGCGCCGCGAGGCTCGAGCCGCCCGGCATCGTCAGGTCGAGGGTCAGGAGATCGGGCTTGTGCTCACGCACTTCGCGGATCATCGAGGGGATGTCGGCGGCTTCGGCGACGACCCTGAACTCGCCGGCCTCGCGCTCTAGAACGGAACGGATGCCGTCGCGCACGACGGTGTGGTCGTCGGCGATGATCACCTCTATCGGGCGGTTGACCCCCGGAGTGCTGAACTCCATCTGCAGGACACCGTAGCGCCCGCCCAGGACCGATCGTGACGTGCCGGCGGGACGACGGCGGCCGGCACGTTTGGGACGACACGATCGGCACCCTCCTGCCGACAGACATGCGGCCGTGATCAGAGCATCATGTACTCCATGGCTCCCGGCACCCCCGACGCTGATCTTGACGCGCCCGAGCTGAGGGTCTTCCGCACCCAGCCCGCACCCCGGCGCGCCTCGCTCGACGGCAGGCCGCGGCGGGCGCCGAGGACCCCCCGCGTCCCGCAGCCGGCAGGGCGTCCCGCGTTGCACCTCGCGCGGGCCGGCGCGCCGCTGCTGGTCGCGGGAGCCGACGCGGCACGCCGCGGCGTGCTGCTGCGCGAGCTCGCGGACACGATGCCCGAGGGCACGCTCTTCGCGCAGGCGGGAACGCTCGCGGAGATCCTCGAGCAGGCGCCGCAGGCACGCATGGTGATCCTCAGCGGTGACCTCGACGACGCCTCGCCGAGGTCGCTGATGCGCGTGCTGGGCCGGCGCCATCCGAACCTGCCGATCGTCGCGCTCGTCGCCTAGCCTCGCCGCGGTCCTCGAAGGAGGCCGGCACCGGGCGCCGGGCGATGCGTTCGACGGCGAGCGCCAGCGCCCGTGCGGCGCTCGACCGGATCGGGGTCACGCGTTAGCTTTGCGGCGTGCGTTCCCCGCTCCAGTCGCCGCGGCTGCGCAGGATCATCGCCGCCTACACGATCAACCGCTTCGGCACGTGGCTCGGCTACGTGGCGCTGTCGATCGCCGTCTACGACCACACGCACAGCGCGCTGGCGGTCGCGGCTCTGCTCGTCGCGGGGCAGGCGCTGCCGGCCTTCGTGGTACCGGCCGTGGTCGCCCGGGTCGAGTCCTCGACGCGGCGCGGCGAGCTGAGCTGGCTGTACTGGATCGAGGCGGTCACGACCGCCGCGCTGGCGATCCTGCTGTCGCGCTTCTGGCTGCCGGGGATGCTGGTGCTGGTGGCGCTCGACGGGACGGCGGCGCTCGCCGCCAGCGCGCTGATGCGCGCGGAGCTCGCCAAGGCCGCGCGCGAGGAGGCGCTGGCACGTGCCGGCGCCGGCCCGGGTGCCGTGCCCGCCGATGGCGGTCGGCCGCAGCCGGCGACCACTGCGGGCAGCCCCGCGGACGAGGCGGCTCACGAGGCGGAACGACAGGCGAATGCAGCGCTCAACATGGCCTTCTCGGTCACCTTCGTGCTCGGCCCTGCGGTCGGCGGGGCGATCGTCGCGGGCGCCGGCGCCCCCGCCGCGCTGTTCATCGACGTCGGCACATTCGTGGTCTGCGGGGCGCTGCTGCTCGATCTGCAACCGAACGTCGAGGAGGCCGGCGGCGACTCCGTCCGTGCGCGGCTGCAGGCAGCCTGGCGGCACATCAACGAGGCGCCGTCGCTGCGCTCGCTGCTGCTCGTGGAGGCGATCGCGCTGGTGTTCGCCGAGTCGGCCGGCCCGATCGAGGTCGCGTACGCGAAGAGCACGCTGCATGCGGGCGATGGGGGCTTCGGCCTGCTCGTCGCATCTTGGGGGGCGGGCGCGGTGCTCGGGAGCCTGGTGTTCGCGCGCTCGCTGAGCCGACCGCTCGGCGCGCTGCTGAGCGCCGGAACGCTCGCGGTCGGGATGGCCTACCTCGGCTACGCGGGGGCGCCGTCGCTCCTGCTCGCGTGCGGGGCGGCTCTGCTCGGCGGCATCGGCAACGGCGTCGAGCTGCCCTCGCTGACGAGCATCGTGCAGCGGATCACGCCTCAGGAGCTGCACGCGCGGGTCCTTGGAGCGGTCGAATCGCTCGTCGCGATCTGCGTGACGCTCGCGCTGCCGCTCGGGGGGCTGCTCGTGGCGCTCAGCTCGCCGCGGATCGCCTTCCTGATCGTCGGCGTCGGAGCCATCGCGACGACGCCCGCGCTGCTGCGCCTCTCGCGCGGGGGAGTCGCGCGCGCTGCCGCGCGCCCGCACGACGGCTCGCAGACCGGCAGCCCTGTCGGCTCCTTCGGCGACTCCTAGTCACGCTCGGGGGCCGCACGGCGTCGGTCGCCCGGCGCTGCAAGGGTGTCCCTCAAGTGCGGCTCGGCGTCGGTCGTTAAGTACGACAGAGCCCGGATGCCAGCGCCAATTCACCTGAGACGTCTCTACTGGGGAGCCGAGATCGCCCTGCTGGCAGCGACGATCGCGATCGCCGCATTGTTCTCGAGCGCCGATGAATGGCAGCCGGTGGAGCTCGTCGCGCTGCTGCTCGCGCTCGGGCCCGTGAGTGAGCTGTTCAACGTCGAGACCAGCGACGGGACGCAGAACCCCTCGATGGTGTCGATCGTGCTGGCGATGGGCGTGCTCGGGCCGGCGCCGGCCGTCGCATGCGGCGTCGCCGTGGCGATCACCGCGTCGCTGCGCCGGCGCGTGAGCCTGGCCTTCTGGCTCGGGAACCTGACCGCGTACGCGACCCCGGCACTGGCGGGCGGGCTGCTGGTGCAGGCGCTGGCGACGCACGTCCACAACACGCACGGCCAGCCGCTCGCGCAGAGCATCGTCTTCGGCATGATCGTGTTCGGCGCGTTCCTGCTGTTCTCGGCGATTAACTTCGGCCTGATCGGACTCGACTTCCTGGTCGAGGAAGGCCGGTCGATCCCGCGGCAGGTGCGCGAATTCCTTCCGCTGATGACCGCCGAGCTGACCGCGGGCGTGATCGCGACGATCTTCGCGGTCGCCTACCAGAGCGTCGGCCTGCCGCTGCTCTTCGCCGCCGTGGGCGTCCTGCTGCTCTTCCGCCACCTGATGGTCGCCCTGCTGCGCTCCGAGGACCGCGCCGAGCAGCTCGAAGCGCGAACCAGGCAGCTCGTCGGGCTGCAGCTGGGCGTGCTGCGAACGCTGGTCAGGGCGCTCGGGATGCGCGACAAGACGACCGGCCGCCACGCCGCCGCGGTCGCCCGCTATGCGCGCGCGCTTGCGAACGAGCTCGGCTGCGACGAGGAGGAGAGGGACATCATCCACACGGCCGGGCTGCTGCACGAGATCGGGAAGTTCACGTGGCCCGACCGGGTGCTGCACGCGGAGGTCATCGAGGAGAAGGACCTGGCGCTCGTGAAGAGCCATCCCCAGGAGGGGGCGGTGCTGGTGGGTGCGCTCGACGGCTACGGGCCGATCGCCGACGCGATCCTCTACCACCGCGAGCGCGTCGACGGCAGCGGCTACCCGGCCGGGCTGATCGGCAAGGAGATCCCGCTCGGCTCTCGGATCCTCGCGATCTGCTCGACCTACGACACGATCACCGCGCCGGACGGGTACCGCGCGTCGATGACGCCCGAGGAAGCGATGGAGGAGCTGCGCCATGGCGCTCGGAACGGGCAGTTCGACGCCGAGCTGGTCGAGAGCTTCATCACGCTGCTCGAACGTGAGGGAGCGACGTTCGCCCGTGAAGCAGACTTCGAGACCGAGCTCGAATTCGAGCGCCGCGTGCGCCAGGCCGCAGAACCCAGCCTCGCCGATCGCGCCGCCCGCTGAAGTCGGGCCGCGGACCCCAGCCTCGCCGATCGCGCCGCCCACTGAGGTCGGCCCGCGGTCAGGCGCTCGTCGGGTGCTTCCAAGAAGACGTAGGGCGCCTGCGAACTTCGCAGACGCCCTGAGCCTTCACTTCAAAAACGATCTCTATGCCTTAGTGCGCGCGTGGCATTGAACTCTCCCTTGCCAATCCTCGGGCTGGGCGGCCA
>DASZIU010000021.1:0-25149 GCA_035948815.1 Solirubrobacteraceae bacterium
CCCCGCGATCCCGAGCGGCTTGTAGAGGGCGACGCTCAGGACGATGTCGATCACGATGTTGATCGCGGCGAGCCGCGTCGGGATCCACGGACGCTGGACGGCGAAGAAGGTCCGCGTCAGCAGCAGGTTGAGCCCGCCGAACGGCAGGCTGAACGCGAACCAGAAGAGGGCGATCGAGACGAGGTGCGTCGATTCCGAGTTGAATTCGCCGCGTTCGAAGACGAGCCGGACGATCGGCGTCGCCAGCACGATGATGAACGCGGCGGCCGGGATCAGCAGGAGGTTGATCTGGCGCATCCCGATGCCGATCGCACGGCGCATCGCGGCGGCGTCCCCGCGCGCCGCCATCCGGCTCAGTGTCGGGAACAGCACCGTGGCGACGGCGACGCTGAACAGGCCCTGCGGCAGCATGTAGATCCGAAAGGCGTTGTCGATCGCCCGCGGCGCCTGCCTGTTGACGAGCGTTCCGAAGGCCGAGTTGATCAGCTGGTCGAGGTTGACGATCCCCAGCCCGATGGTCACCGGCAGCATCAGCATGAGCACCTGCTTGATGCGCGGGTCGTGCCAGTCGACCGAGAACTGCAGGCGGAAGTCGATCCGCCCGAGCGCGCCGAATGCCATCAGCATCTGCACGAACGTCGCCACGAGCACCGCGATCGCGAGCGCGTAGAGCTGGTCGCCGTTTTCGTAGCCGCCGTGGAAGTGCGGCTTGAGCACGACGAGCAGGACGATGATCACGACGTTCCAGATCGCGGGTGAGATCGCCGGGATGGTGAAGTGGTCATAGGACTGCAGGACGCCCACGAGCAGCCCGTTCAGCCCGAGCAGCAGGACGACCGGGAAGAGCACGCGCGAGAGCCCGACCGTGAGCGCGTCGAGCGCTCCGTTGAACGTCGACCCCGTGAACAGCGGCATCACGAAGCCCGCCGCGAGGATGAAGACGGCCGTCACGGCACCAAGCACGATCAGCAGGATCCAGAAGAGCGTCGAGGCAAGCCGGAGGGCCTCTTTGCGCCGCCCCTGCTGCAGCAGGTCCGTGAACACGGGCACGAACGCGGCCGACAGCGCGGCGTTGGCGAACAGGTTGCTGATCAGGTTCGGGATCTGGAACGCGATCGTGTAAGCCGACGCCGGCCCTTTCGTGCCGAAGAAGCTCGCCGCCACGATTTCCCGCACCAGCCCCGCCACCCGCGAGACGCCCGTTGCGATCGAGAAGATCGCCGTGTTGCGCGCGATGCCGCCACCTCCGGGGGGCGCCGGCGCCGGGGGCTCCTCGGCGAAGGCTTCGGCGGGCACGGACAAGGCCGCTATAGTACGGCGCTGCCCGGCGCGCCAGGCAGTCGCTGCACCGCGCCGCAAACGTCCATGGCCAACATCCATTCACAGAAGAAGCGGATCCTGCGCACCGAGCGCGAGCGCCTGGAGAACCGCCGCTACACCTCGGCGATCAAGACCTACTTCCGCCGTCTGCAGGCCCACGTCGACGCGGGCGATGAGACCGAGGCGCAGTCGATGCATCGCGAGCTCGTGAGCACGATCGACAAGGCGGTCAAGCGCGGCGCGCTGCACCGCAACACGGGTGCCCACCGCAAGTCCCGCGCGGCGCACCTGCTGGCTCGCGGCAAATCGAGCTAGCCGATTACGAGCGGCCGGTCACGCGCCCGGCCGACGAGGCGAGAGCCCGTCAAGAGTTCTGGCCGGTCATCTCCTCGATCGCCCGGAGGGCGATCGTATCCTCGCTCATCCCAGCCAGGGGGGAGCGGGCCATCGAGACCACCGCTCCACCCCGGGAGTCGACTTCGAGCGTCGCGAGCGCGGCGAGCGCCTCGCGCAGCCGGTCGGGATCGGTGCGTGCGACATCGGCGAGGAAACGCTCGGCGGCACGCGTGGGCATCCGCATCCCCCGCCGGATCTCGGCGGCCGGCTCGCCCTCGCGCAAGCGCAGCGCGACGGCCAGGGCCTCGCGCAGCCGCTGAGCCATCAGGTAGGTCAGCCCCGACAGGCGCTCGCCCTGGTGGCGCAGGCGCAGATAGGAGAGCGCCGCCTCGCGACGGTCCCCTCCGACGAGCGCGTCCGCAAGCCCGTAGGCGCGCCACTGAGCGGAGTGAGCCGCGCGCGCCTCGATGTCCTGCACCGAGACCCTCCTGCCCGGACGGGCGCCGCCCGCGCCGGCCGGCTGCTCGTCCGCCTCGCCTTCGAGGGCCAGCTTCTCGAGCTCGCGCAACAGCCGCTGCTGGCGCTCGCCGACCTGCCCGACGAGCGCCTTCGCCGCGGCGGCGTCGAGCGAGAGGCCGATGCGCGCAGCCTGCTCGCGCGCCCACTTGGGAAGCTCCCAGGGCTTGACGGTCATCTGCGCGACGACCTGTCCGCCGGCGCGCTCGACCGCCCGGTGAACGGCCGGCGGGGCCTTCGACCGCGGCTCCTCGCGCGCGAACAGCGCGAGCGTCGTCTCGGGCGGCATCTGCTCCATGGCGGGCTCCAGATGCCTCTCCACCTCGCCGTCCCGCCAGCGCTCGACGCCCTCGACGATGATCACCCGGCGCCCGACGGCGAGGGTCATCGCGGCGAGCGCCTGCGCCACGCCGGCGGGCGTGGCGGCGTCGCCCTCGAGCAGCTCCATGCCGGCGGCGCTCCCGTCCCGCTCCGCGAGCGCCCGCAGCCCGCCGCGGCGCTCCGCGACGGCGCCATGGTCGTCGCCGTGGATCAGATAGGCCGGTCTGAGATCGGCCACGCGATCAGCGGACGACCAGGTTGACGAGCTTGCCGGGGACGACGACCTCCTTGACGACCTCGCGGCCGTCCAGGTGCGCCTGCACGTTCGGCGCAGCCAGGCAGAGGTCCTTGAGCGTCTCCGGGCTCGCGTCGGAGCTCGCCTGGACACGGTCGCGGACTCTCCCGTTGACCTGGCAGACCAGCTCGTAGACGTCGCGCTCGAGCAGCGCCTCCTCGGCCTCCGGCCAGCGCTGCTCCCAGACTCGTTCGCCGGTCAGGCGGTCGTAGACGTCGGCTGAGACGTGCGGCGCGAAGGGGAACAACAGCGAGGCGCCGGTCCCGAGCGCAAAGCGCAGCGTCTCGAGCGAGGCCGAGTCGCGCAGCCGCGAGACCTCGTTGACGAGCTCCATCACCGCGGCGATCGCCGTGTTGAAGGCGAACCGGCGCAGGTCGCCCGTGACCTTGTCGATCGCCCAATGCGTCTTGCGCAGCAGCGTCAGGTCGTCGCCCTCGTCGGACACGATCGGCGAGCGCAGACCGGCGCTCGGGCCGCCCGCACGTTCGGCCGTCTCGGCCGAGAGACGCCAGAGCCGACCCACGAAGCGGTGCACCCCCTCGACCCCCTCGTCCGACCAGTCGGCGTCCTGGTCGGGCGGACCGACGAACAGGATGTAGCAGCGCGCGGTGTCGGCACCCACCCGATCGATGATCGCCGCGGGCGAGACGACGTTGCCCCTGGACTTGCTCATCTTTGAGCCGTCCTTGGTGACCATGCCCTGGGTGAAGAGCGCCTGGAAGGGCTCCTGGAAGTCGAGATGGCCGAGATCGGCGAGCGCCTTCGTGAAGAAGCGCGCGTACATCAGGTGCAGGATCGCGTGCTCGACGCCGCCGATGTACTGGTCCACCGGCATCCACTCGCGCAGCGCCGCCGGGTCCCACGCCGCGGCGTCGTTGGAGGCGTCGCAGTAGCGCAGGAAGTACCAGGAGGAGTCGACGAACGTGTCCATCGTGTCGGTCTCGCGCCGCGCTGGCCCGTCGCAGGTGGGACAGGTGCTGTTGACCCAGTCCTCGGCTGCGGCAAGTGGCGAGCGGCCCTTGGGGGTGTAGTCCTCGATGTCCGGCAGCTCGACCGGCAGCTGATCCTCGGGGACCGGGACCATGCCGCATCTGTCGCAGTAGAGGATCGGGATCGGGGTGCCCCAGTAGCGCTGCCTCGAGACGAGCCAGTCGCGCAGCTTGTAGTTGACCGAGGCGTGTCCCTTGCCCTCGCGGTCGAGCCAGGCGACGATCACGCTGCGGGCCTCGCGGCTGTCGATGCCGTCGAAGTCGGGGTGGGAGTTGATCAGCGGCCCGTCGCCGGTGTATGGAAGGCCCTGCTCGCCGGTCCCGTCATCGCCCTCGCCTGCCGGCCCGGCGATGACGCGGCGGATCGGGAGCCCGAACGCCTGCGCGAAGGCGTGGTCGCGCTCGTCGTGAGCCGGGACGGCCATGATCGCGCCGGTGCCGTACTCCATCAGGACGTAGTCGGCGACGTACATCGGGATCGCCTCGCCGTTGACGGGGTTGACGACGGTGCGCCCGAGCGCCATGCCCGTCTTGGGACGCTCCGCGTTGCCCCGTTCCTCGTTGCTCTCGGTCAGCGCGTGGTTGACGTACTCGTGCACCCGGTGCTCGTCGGGGGTCCCCGCGGCGAGGCGCAGGACGTCTGGGTGCTCCGGCGCCATCACGAAGAAGGTCGCCCCGAAGAGCGTGTCCGGGCGCGTCGTGAAGACGGGATAGTCGATCCCGAGTTCCTCGGAGCGGAAGGTGACCTCGGCGCCCTCGCTGCGGCCGATCCAGTTGCGCTGCATCGTCTTGACGTGCTCGGGCCAGTCGATCTGGTCGAGGTCGGCCAGGAGCCGCTCGGCGTAGTCGGTGATCCGCAGGAACCACTGCTCGAGCTGGCGCACTTCGACGAGTGCTCCGCAGCGCTCGCAGCGGCCCTCCGCGGTCACCTGCTCGTTGGCCAGCACAGTCTGGTCTTTGGGGCACCACTTGACCGCGGCCTCCTTGCGGTAGGCGAGGCCGGCGCGGAACAGCTCGAGGAAGATCCACTGCGTCCAGCGGTAGTAGCTCGGCTCGTGGGTCGCGAGCTCGCGCGACCAGTCGATCGAGATCCCCCACTGGTGGAACTGGCGGCGGAAGGAGTCGATCGATTCGGCGGTCGATATGCGGGGATGGACGCCCGTCTTGATCGCGTGGTTCTCTGCGGGCAGGCCGAAGGAGTCGTAGCCCATCGGGTGCAGGACCCGTCGACCGAGGCGCCGGCGGTAGTGCGCCATCGCGTCTCCGACCGAGTAGGTCTTGAGGTGCCCGATGTGTGGCTCGCCGCTCGGATAGGGGAGCATCTCGAGCACGTAGGAGTTGCGCTCGGCGGCGTCGCGCCCTGGCAGCTCGGCGCGCGGCTCGGAGCTCCCCGACGCGCCCGATTCGTTGGCCACCTCCCACGTGCGCTCACGCGCCCACAGCGCCTGCCAGCGGGGCTCGATCTCATGCGGGTCATAGCGATTATCTGCCACGGGGTTCGCAGGTTAGCGGGCGGCCTGGGACGGAACGCGCTCGGACCGTGGCGCCGGTGTGAGTGTCCGACTAGGTAGGCGAGGAGAGCGGCTCGCCGGACTCGAAGCGGCTCGCGCCGCGCAGGAGCGCCACCACCTCGGCGGGCGCCGTCGCGGGCGAACCCGCGTCGAATGGCGGCTGCGGGTCGTACTCGATCCCGAGCTGGATCGCCTGCGCCACCCGTTCCCCCGCGACCCGCGAGGCGAGCCCCAAAGCCATGTCGATCCCCGCGGAGACGCCGGCGGCGGTGACGATCTTGCCGTCGTAGACGACGCGCTCGGAGACGGGCAGCGCTCCGAGCCGGCCGAGCTGCTCGAGAGCGAGCCAGTGGCTCGTCGCCCGCCTGCCATTCAGCAGCCCGGCAGCCGCGAGGATCAGCGACCCCGTGCAGACGGACGTCGTCCAGGTCGTCGTCTGGTGGACGGCGCGCACCCACTCGAGCACGGGACCGCCGGCTCGCGCGGCCACCTCACCGGGACCTCCCGGCACGAGCAGGATGTCCGGCGCCGGCAGCTCGTCGATCGAGCGCTCTGCGAGCAGGGTGAGCATGCCGTTGTCGGTGCGCACGGGCCCGGCCTTCTGCGCCACGAACGTCACCGTCGTCTCGGGCAACCGGCTCAGCACCTCATAGGGCCCGATCGCATCGAGCGCGGTGAACCGGTCGTAGAGGAGGATCGCGACGTTCATCTCTGTCTCCTTTGGGGTTGGAGTGCGATGTGGGGTTTGCGCTCGTGTTCCGGTCGCGCCTTTACTCATGCGGCGGCGCGAGGGTGCTCGGGGTGTGAGCGGAAGCGGCGGCGATACTCCGCGGGCGCGACGCCGAGAGCGCGAAGGAAGGAGCGGCGCATCGTCTCCGCGGTGCCGAATCCGCACGCGGCGGCGATCGTGGCGATCGGCTCACCACTCTCCTCGAGGCGCCGGCGGGCGGCCTCGATGCGAACGCGCTCGACGAAGCTGGCGGGCGTGACGCCGGTCTCGGCGCGGAAGGCGCGGGCGAAGTGCCGCTGGCTCATGTTCGCCCGAGCGGCCATCTCCTCGACCGTGTGGCCGCCGGCGACGTCCTCGAGCACGAGGCGCTGGACCTCGCGCAGGGGCTCGCGGTCGGGCTGCTGGACAGAGAGCGTCGCGCTGAACTGCGACTGGTTGCCGGGGCGGCGGAGGAAGAGGACGAGGTGGCGGGCGATCGTCAGCGCGGCGTCGCGGTCGAGATCTTCCTCGACGAGCGCGAGGGCGAGATCCATTCCGGCCGTGACGCCCGCCGAGGTCCAGATCGGGCCGTCCCGGACGAAGATCGGGTCGGGGTCGACATCGATCGCGGGGTGCAGGCGGGCGAGCGCAGACGCTGAGGCCCAGTGCGTCGTGGCGCGGCGTCCGTCGAGCAGGCCTGCGCGGGCGAGGAGGAAGGCGCCCGTGCAGACGGAGGCGGTGCGGCGGGATTTCGCAGCGGCGCGCGACAGCCAGCTGATCAGCTTCTCGTCGCCGGCCGCGCCGGCGTGGCCGTCCCCGCCCGCGACGATCAGCGTGTCGATTCGGGCGGAGGAGTCCGAGATGGCACCGTCAGGGACCAGCGTCAGGCCGCTCGAGCAGCGCAGCGGCGCACCGTCGGCGCTGAGGACCCGTATCTCGTAGCGCGCCTCGCGCCGCCCCGTTGCCTCGATCAGCCGGGTCGCGCCGGCGAAGACCTCGAGCGGACCGGTCACGTCGAGGCTCTGCACACCTGGATAGGCGACGATCGCGACCCTGCGCGGGAGCGCTGCTGGGCTCATGCCCCTGATCATCCCCGACGCGGCCGATGTCCGCAAGGACGAATTTCCCACCTTTCCTGCCATGACGCGGATTCGTCGAGGGCATCTGCTCGGACCCGGGATTACGATTGCCCGATGGAGCCTTCGCACGAGGGAGAGCTCGAGGGGCGCGGCGAGGATCCTGGCTCGCTCGGCGACGCGCCCGGACGTGTGGCGAGCATCGTCGCTGCGGCGGAACGGGCGGCGTCGCAACTTCGCCAGCGAGCCGAGGCACGGGCCGCGGAGCGCATCGCCGAGGCCGACCGGGCGGCCGAGAACCGCGTCCATGCGGCCGAGGAGGAGGCCGCGGAGATCCTCCGCGACGCTCGCTCCCAGGCAGAGGCGAGCAGGAACGAGGCGCTGGCGGCCGTCGCGGGCCTCCATGCCCAGGCCGACGGCATGCGCGAGGAGGCCGCGCAGGTCACTCTGCGGGCCCGCGAGGACGCGGAGCATGTGCTCGCGCACGCGCGCGAGCAGGCCGGGCTGCAGCTCGCGCAGGCGGGACAGGAGTCAGAGCGCGTGCTCGCGGAGGCCAGGGCCGAAGCGGACCGGCTGCTCGCGGCGGCAGCCGAGGAGTCAGAAGGGGTCCTCGCCGCGGCGAGAGAGGACTCCGAGCGCACGCTTGCGAGCTCGCGCGAGCACGCGAACCGGAGCGTCGAGGAGACGCGCGAGCAGACCGAGCAGCTGCTCGAGGCGCGGCGTGGCGAGCTCGAAAAGCTGAGGAGCACCGCTGAGACGCAGGCGAAGGAGATCCGCACCCGGGCGATGGCCGATGCGCGTGAGACCACGAGCGAGGCGCACATAGCCGCGCGCGAGGTGCTGGCCGAGGGAACCGAGCTCTCGAACAACCTGCGCGAGCTGTCGGTCTCGCTGCGGCACAACGCCGAGCGGTTGCTCCGCGACGTGGGCCTGGCGCACGGCGCGATGACCGCCCGCCTCGATCAGGCAGCCCCCGGCCACGGCGCGCGGAGGAGCGAGGGCGCGGCGGACCGTCGCCAGGGCGGCAGGCAGGACGTGGGTCCGGACGACGACCTGGACATCCCGGAGTTCATGCCGCGCGGCTGAGCGTACGGCCGGGAGGGGGCTTCGGGCACAGTGAGCAGTTTCGTCCCAAGCGCGGACTACCGTCTGCACGATGAGCCAGCTGACCCCCAGTCAGAAGGGCGCCGCCGCGGAGGCGGCGATCACCGCGGCGGCCATTCAGCTCGGCCTCGTGGTGCTGCGGCCGCTCTGCGAGGGCGGTCGATACGACCTCGCGATCGACCTGGAGCCGATGCTGCTGCGCGTCCAATGCAAGATCGCACGACTCCTCGATGGAGTGCTCTCGGTCTCGTTCCAGACCTCGAGGCATACGCCGGCCGGGTATGTGCGCACGACCTACAGCGCCGATGAGATCGATGCCATCTGCGCGTACTCCATCGACCTACATAGGTCGTTCTTCATTCCGGCCGCCGAGGTCGCCGGTCGGCGAGGGATCTACATGCGGGTCGACCCCACCAAGAACAATCAAGCCCGAAAGATCAAATGGGCTAGCGACTACGACTTCCCAACTGCGATCCGTCGGCTTCAGCGCTCCCAGCTCGAGGCACGCTCGATCTGAGGGCTACACTTGCCGGACCAAACCTGGGGCTATAGCTCAGCTGGGAGAGCGCGTGAGTGGCACTCACGAGGTCGTCGGTTCGAGCCCGACTAGCTCCATTCGCACGAGAGGTCAGGAACCGTTGTTCACGAATGCCTGGTAGGGGCGGCAGGGCTCGTTGCGCAGGCTCGGGCACGCAGGCTGCGCCGTGGGTACGCTGACACTCGGCACAATCGGGAGGATTAGACTCGCCGGTTTGGTGGGCGAGAACGTGATCGACACGGTCGCGGTGGTGCCTTCCGGCTGTGTGTGGCTGAACGACCATATCGGCTGCGTTCCGTTGGGTGCGGCAATCGTGACCCTGACGCGCGATCCTGCCCGATACACGTGCCCCTCGAAGTAGAGCGGGATCACGATCGGGACGAACTTGCCTTCGGGCATCGGCACCATTTTGGTGAAAGCGGGGACCGGTTCAAGCAGCGTCGGTTCCTGTTTGAAGATGTTGTTCGAGGTGGTGGTGAGTTGTCGCTCGCTCGCCCTCAGCCAGCCGTCTTGGACGAACGTCTCGTGGCCTTCGGGGCCCACTTCGCTGACGGTCGCCTGGAGATCGACGTCCGAAGTGGACGACTCGACCCACAGGTGGAGCGCGCCGGCACCGACGGCGACGGCGTTGGCGGTGAGCGGCGCAGACACGTAAGACACGGCTGAACCTGCCGGGGACTGCCCCCATTTCCATTCCCATTTGGACGCGTTGCTCCAGAGACCGCCGGTACCCGTGCTTGCCGAGTAATCGGTCAGCGGGGTTGCGCTCGCGTTCGAGGTGTAGGAATCGACTCCCTTGGCGGTCGGCGGCGCTTCGGTGAGCGTGCCGTGCGGGCCGAGGTACCAAGACTGGGCCGTCGTGCCGGGAATCGGGAGTTCGGAGAATGTCTGTTCGAATCCAGGGTACGGATTGCCGGCCGCCGTCGTGCCGCCGGGCGGCGCTTCACCGGCGCCGTTGTCGAACAGCACACGTACCGCGGGGAGTTTTTCGAATTCGGACAGCGCCGATTCATACGTTGGCTGCGTTTGGATCGGGTCCGGCGGGAGCGTGACGACATCCCCTTCGGGCAGCCCCATCGCTTCCTTGTAGACGACCGGGGCCGCGGCCCGCACGGGCGCCGCCTGTTCGATCGGTGCTTTGTGCGCGACGTACAGCTCGAAGAAGTCGTACAGCCGGTTGTACGTATAGGGATCGAGCGAGTCGATGTGGGCGCCGTTCGTGAACGTGAACCACTTGCGGGTCGTACCGGTGAAGTGCTTGACGAGATTCGCGCAGTGGCCCCCGGTCTGCTCGTCCTCGAATTGGCAAGCCATGAACGTCGGCACGTTGATGTTGTGCACGAACGTGACCGGATCGAGCGGGTCGGCGACTTTCGGGTGATACAGCGAGTTTTCTTTGATCTTCTGCAGCAGGTTGGCGGCCTGTCCGTGGAGGGCCTGGTTGGCTTTGCAGGTCGCGTCGCCTTCTTTGATCCGCGTGTTTGCCCATTCTTGGCCGTGCCCGGGACCGGTGGCCGGTTCGGCGTTCTGCTGGCGCTGTTCGGCCCACGCCACCGCGAAGCCATCGTTGAGGACGCCGCCTGGGTACAGGGTCGTCGCTGTAGAATCGATCACCGACAGCGGCGCGATCGCCGCAAGGTCGGGTGGCTGCAGCTGCGCCGTGAACAGCTGGCTGATGCCGCCGTACGAGATGCCGAGCATGCCGACCTTGTGCCCGAGCACCCACGGCTGTTTCGCGATCGTCTCGATCACGTCATAACCATCGAGGTTCTGCAGCGGTTCGAAGAAGTCGAAGGCGCCGCCCGAGCAGCCGGTCCCTCGCATGTTCACGTCGACCACGGCGAAGCCCATCAGGTTGGCGAGAATGGCGATCCCGTTTTCCGGTCCCTTAGGGTTCGCGTAGCCGTAGCCCGAGTACTCGATCAGCGTCGGATACGGCGGCGTGTAGCTGCCGGACGGCGGGAAGACCGGGAAGTGAAATTGCGACGGCCCGCTTGGCTCGCCCGCCGGGCTGGTCGGCGGGTGGACGGTGATCGACAGCTGCGTGCCGTCCCGCGTCGTCAGATACGTGTAGCCGTTTTCGGGGATCGACTGGTTGTAGACGGCTGGTTCCCACGGCGCCGCGGCGGCCGTGTGGACGGTGACTGAACCCGACGTTTCGGCATTGGAGGTTAGGCGAACCCGGTAGCCGGCTGCCGGTTTCACGTTACGGAACAGCAGCCCTCCGAGCGAGTCCGCGTTCTGGGTATACACGGTCGCGCCGTGCGGGTTCAGCAGCGATACCTGAGCATTCGCGGCCAAGCCGGTGACGTACACCTGGTTCGCGCTCCCACGCGCGGTGAAGGCAGACGCGCTCGCGGCCGCCACCAGCCAAACAGCGAGCGCCACGAGCAAGGAGATGACGCCGATCCCCGCGCGTCGCCCAAGTGCAGACCCCGACACCAGGTGGTGACCCTCTCCCCCGCGACTCATGACTGGACGATCTCCGCTCACTCGATTGGCACCCAGGGCCGCACACCCCGCGCGCACGCGCAGAAGCTCGGTCCCCCGCTCCGGCCCGGTGCCTTGGTCGGGCACCGGCTGTAAATGCGCGTCTCTATATACCCACGTTCACAGGTTCTAATCATCAGTGCGAAGAAACGCCTGGCGCCACCGCCTGTGCGGCGAGAAAGTCTCGCTCGGCGGCGCTCGGAGCGAGCAGGGCCGCGCGCTCGTAGGCACGCGCCGCCTCACCGCGCCTGCCAAGCCGCCGCAGCAGGTCCGCCCGGGTGGCGTGGAACGGGTGATAGCCGTTGAGGTCCAAGGCGTCGACGAGTACCAGGGCCGCCGCCGGCCCGTCCACCTCGCCGATCGCGATCGCGCGGTTGAGCGCCACGACGGGCGTGGGCGCGACGACCAACAGCTGGTCGTAGAGCGCCACGATCTGCCGCCAGTCCGTGGACGGGACCGAGTCCGCGTCGGCGTGCACGGCGTTGATGGCGGCCTGCAGCTGGTACGGGCCAGGATGGTCTCGCCGAAGGCAGGCGCGAACGATCGCCTGGCCCTCGTCGATCAGCGAACGCTCCCAGCAGCTGCGATCCTGGTCGCGCAGGAGCACCAGCGACCCGTCCGACGCGAACCGTGCTCCACGGCGCGACTCGATCAGCAGCAGCAGCGCGAGCAGTCCTCCGACCTCAGGCTCGTCGGGCATCAGCAACGAGACCAATCGCGTAAGGCGGATCGCCTCGCCGCAGAGCTCGCCGCGTGCCAGGTCCGCCGCGCCCGCGTTGTAGATGAGATAGATGACGGCCAGCACCGGGGGGAGCCGCTCGGGCAGCTCGTGGTCCTGGGGCACGCGGTAGGGGATGCGGGCAGCGTTGATCTTGCGCTTCGCTCGGACGAGGCGCTGGGCCATCGTCGATTCGCTGACGAGGAACGCCCGGGCAACGTCCTCGGTCGCCAAGCCGCCCAGCAACCGCAATGTGAGCGCCACCTGCGCCTCGGTCGACAGCGCCGGATGGCAGCACGTGAATATCAGGCGCAGCCGGTCGTCCTCCACTGGGCCCTCCTCCTCTCGGGCTTCCGGCTCGCCGTCCGCGGGCGTGACCTTGGCCAGCTCGCCGAGTAGTTCGCGGCCGCGGGTGTCACGGCGCAGCCGGTCGATCGCGCGGTTGCGCGCCGTGGTGGTGATCCAGGCGCCTGGGTTCGGCGGCAGACCGTCGGCCGGCCACCGGCGCAGCGCGACGGCAAAGGCCTCCTGCACGGCATCCTCGGCGACGTCGATGTCGCCGAAGATGCGGACCAGGGTCGCTACCGATCGGCCCGACTCCAACCGAAAGACGCGCTCCACCCTGAGCTGATCGACCCCCGCCTCGCCGTCCACGTCGGGCAGCCCTCTCAGGACTTGGTACCCGCGAATGGACGGACCTCGATCGGCGCGTTGATGATCCGCGTGACCTTCGATCCCCAGGCGAGCGCCGCGTCGAGGTCCGCCGCCTCGATGATGTAGAACCCGGCCAGGTGTTCCTTGGACTCCACGAACGGCCCGTCAGTCGTCAGCACCTCGCCGTCGGAGACGCGCACGACGGTCGCGGCATCGGGCCCGTGCAGCCGGCCCGAGAAGAGCCAGGCGCCTGACTGCTTCATCTCCTCCTCGAGGGTAAGGACCCGCTTGTAGGACTCCTGCATCTCCTCGTCGGTCATGGGCTCGCGGGGTGTGCCCTCGACGCTGTGCACCGACAACAGATACTGCGCCATCGTGGACCTCCTGGTTATGGGCGGGCGCTTCCCGCCTCTCATCTCAAGCTACGAACGGGATCGACCCAGATCGACAGGGCCGCCCGACTTCAGGAGGGCGGATGGCTTCGATCTTGACGCGCCACCGGGAAGACAACGGGCGTCGGCTTCGGCGAAGACCAGTGGAGTCAGGCGGTTTCGCGAGCGTGCTCGAGATGCGGCTCGAGCCAGGCGCGAAGGCGCTCCAACGGGACGGCGCCGACGAGACGGTCGACCTCCTTCCCGTCCTTGATGATGATCAGCAGCGGAATCCCCTGGACGTCGTAGCGCATGGAGATCTCGGGCGCCTCATCGGTGTTGAGCTTGACCACCTTCAGCCGCCCCGCGTTCTCGCCTCCGAGCCGGGCGACCAGGGGCGAGACCATCCGGCACGGGCCACACCAAGGCGCCCAGAAGTCGACCAGCACGGGCACCGAGGCGGTGATCTCTTCCTGGAACGAATCCTGCGTCGCATCGACGATCCACGGCAGAAGCGCGTGGCAGACGCTGCAACGCGGTATCCCCGACTGGATCGGGCGTACGCGATTCCTGGTGCCACAGCTGGGGCAGGTGATGATCGTGCCGGTTGCTGGCATCGTGCGCTGGCTCGCTCTTTGGGATGCGCCGGCCGCCCTCCCGACGGTCAGCCGCTTTAGAACAGCGTACTCCCGCCTGTTGGCGCCGGCGGCAGCTCGAAGCGAAGCGAGGCGGCGACGAGACTGCCCGCGAGCCCGCCATCGGCCTCGACGTGGTGGATCGAGCCTCCATCCGCGACGGTCGCCTCGACGAGCTCGTCGATCACGTCGGCGGCGGCCCGCGTCGGTTGCCCGCACACCGGACAGCGCTCGCCGCTCAGGCCGAACCACCGCGACTCGTCGCAGACGACGCCGGGCGAGCTCGCTCCCTCCTGCACGTAGAGGGCTTCGATCGCGCGTACGGAGACCGCCCACAGGCATGACTCCAGGCCGACCGTGGCCGCGCCGCCGGCTGCCGCGGCTACGAGGACCGCCTCGAGCGAGCGACGGTGCTCCTCAAGCTCGTAGTTGTGGAGGATCTCTTCCGCGCGCTCGCGTGCCGTCGCGGGGCTGACGCTGTGGTGGTCGATCGCGAATGTGCCGACGACCCGCTCGCGCAGCGCCTGTGGCAGCAGCGCCAGGAAGCGCGGGAGCTCCTCTGCGTGTCCTCCGACCGCCATGACGTCGTGGCCCCGCGCCTGAAAGAGCTGCTCGAGCTCGCGCGCGACGGCGCGGAAGTGTCGCTTCTCGACCTCTTCGGCCTTGTGCTCGTTACGGCGCTCGTTGACGGTACGGCCGACTCCCCGCGTCTTCGAGCCCGGCAAGGCGTCCGTCTCGATCACCTCTCCGAGGTACAGCTCCCAGGCATAGGCCGTCTCGCGATCCACGACGACCGCCAGACACCGGTGGTACTCGTCGAGCACCGCCAGCATCAGCCGCATAGCCGGCGCTGCGTCGACCACGATCCGCGCGCCCAGCGCCCTTGGCAGCCCGATGACCTCGAAGAGTCCCTCGGCGTAGCACGAGAAGACAGCCAGGGTGCCGGCTTTGTACGGGCCTCCTTCGCCCACGGCTTCGATCCGTTGAATGTCCGCCCGCAACGAGAGGCGCGCGTCGTGTGCGAGCTCCCGGTCCTCCGCCAGAGGGCGGATCTGGTGCAGCAAGCTGTCGGTCTCGCTGCGAACCTTTCTGCGACCCTCCGGCCCCGGTTCAACCGTCACATATGCGGAGACCACCGGCGCGCCTGTCGAGCGAAACGCCTCGAGTCGCCCGATCGTCTCGGCGCTCGGGGCGTAGTCGACCTCGATTTCGTGGAGCCTGGAGCTCTTGACCCGCGTGGTCTCAGCGGTCATCGACTCGTGCCTGTATCGGGCGGCTCGCGCTCCAGCAACCGCCTTCCTTTCCGCGTAGCAAGCACTTCAGATCCTGGTAGGCCGCAACAGTCGACCGACAAGCGCCGACTCTTGGCCGTGCGTCGAGCAAATTCCGCCATGCCGCCCTTGAAGGACGGGCCCCGCGCCCTACCTGAAGGGGGGTTCCGGGTCCACCGAGAGGAGTTTCCATGGCCAAGGCAGTCGGTATCGATCTCGGCACCACCAACTCGGTGGTGGCCGCAGTCATGGAGGGCGGCAAAGCCGAAGTGGTCCCGAACGTCGAAGGCCAGCGAACCACCCCTTCGGTCGTCGCCTTCACCGACGAAGGCCAACGCCTCGTAGGCCAGGTGGCCAAGCGCCAGGCGATCCTCAACCCGGAGGCGACGGTCTACTCGGCCAAGCGCTTCATCGGCCGCAAGTGGGGCGAGGTCGACGAGGAGGCCAAGATCGTCTCCTACAAGGTGGTGAAAGGGCCGAACGACTCCGTCCGTTTCGAAATCCGCGGCAAACAGTATGCGCCCGAGGAGATCTCGGCGAGCATTCTGCGCAAGCTCGCAGAGGATGCCGGCAAATACCTGGGCGAACGCGTGACCGAAGCGGTCATCACCGTGCCGGCCTACTTCAACGACTCCCAGCGCCAGGCGACGAAGGACGCGGGACAGATCGCGGGTCTGGAGGTCCTGCGAATCATCAACGAGCCCACGGCCGCGGCCTTGGCGTATGGACTGGACAAGAAGGGCCAGGAGACCGTAGTTGTCTTCGATCTCGGTGGCGGGACGTTCGACGTCTCGCTGCTCGACGTCGGCGACGGCGTCGTCGAGGTTCGAGCCACGAGCGGCGACGGGCACCTCGGAGGCGACGACTTCGACAAACGCATCGTCGACTGGCTGGCCGACGAGTTCAAGCGAGACCAGGGCATCGACCTGCGCTCGGACCCGCAGGCGCTTCAGCGGCTCTACGAGGCCGCCGAGCGGGCCAAGGTCGAGCTCTCGACCTCGACGCAGACGCAGATCAACCTCCCCTTCGTCACCGCCGACGCGTCCGGGCCGAAGCACCTGAACATCTCTTTGACGCGCGCGAAGTTCGAGCAGCTCACGAAAGACCTGATCGAACGCTGCAAAGGCCCCGTTGAACAGGTCCTCGCCGACGCGAAACTGACCGCCGACGACATCGACGAGGTGATCCTCGTCGGCGGCTCGACCCGCACACCGGCCGTCCAGGAGCTCGTGCGCCGGCTCACGGGAGGCAAGGAGCCGAACATGACGGTCAATCCGGACGAGGTCGTGGCGATCGGCGCCGCGATTCAGGCGGGCGTTCTCAAGGGCGAAGTCGAGGACGTCGTGCTGCTGGACGTGACGCCGCTGTCACTGGGACTGGAGACCCTGGGAGGCGTCAACACCAGGGTGATCGAGCGCAACACGACGATCCCGGCGCGGCGAACCGAGACGTTCTCGACTGCGGAGGACAACCAGACGGCGGTCGACATCTCCGTCCTGCAGGGCGAGCGCGAGCTCGCGGCCGACAACCGGCAGCTCGCGCGTTTCAGGCTGGAGGGCATCCGGCCCGCGCCACGCGGCACCCCGCAGGTCGAGGTCACCTTCGACATCGACGCGAACGGGATCCTCAACGTATCCGCGCAGGACAAGGACACCGGCGCCGAACAGCGGGTCACGATCTCCGAGAGCACGAACCTCGACCAGTCGGACATCGAGCAGATGGTCAAAGACGCCGAAACGCACTCCGAGGAGGATCGACGGCGCCGCGAGGAGATCGACGCACGCAATGAGCTGGACTCGCTCGCCTACCGCGTCGAGCAGCTCATGAACGAGCTCCAGGACCGTCTGCCGGTCCACGAAAAAGCCCGTGCCGAGCAGCTCGTGGCCGACGCGCGCCAGGCGCTGCAGGACCAAGCGGGGCTGGACAGGGTCCGCCCGCTGATCGCCGATCTGCAGCAACTGCTCTCGAGCCTGCCGGCGAGCGCCTCCGCGGGCGCCGCTCCCGGCGGAAACGGCACGTCCGGCAACGGAGGTGGCGAGCGTCAGCCGGAGCCCGACGAGGATGTGGTCGATGCAGAGTTCACACGAGAGTGAGGATCCACGCGGGCGAGCCGCCGACGGCTCGGGACGGGACGCGCCGCGGGACACGCCCCCGCGGCCCTCGGCCGACGCCGGCCCGCGCCACCGCGAGCATGCGAGCGCGGAGCCCGAGGGCGAGCAACCCGACCTGGGCGACGAGCTGGCCCGCATAGAGGACCGCTACAGGCGCGCGCTGGCGGACCTCGACAACTACCGCAAGCGCGCGACGCGCGAAGTGGACCGGCGCGTCGCCGAGGCCAGGGAGGCGGCGCTGCGGGACTGGCTGCTCGTCGTCGACAGCGTCGAGCGCGCCATCGGCATGGAGCCCGACGGGCCCTGCTACGACGGCCTGCGGGCGATCCTGCAGCAGATCGACATGGTGCTCGATCGCCAGGGCGCGAAGCGCATCGGCGACCTCGGCGACACCTTCGATCCCGAACGCCATGAGGCAGTCGCCGTGCGAGCCTCCGAAGACGTTCCCGAGCGCACAGTCGTCGAGGTGCAACGGTCCGGCGTTGCGCAGGGCGACCGCGTGATCAGGCCCGCGCAGGTCGTCGTGGCACGTGCGCCCGAACATGCGCACTGATGGCCGTCGCCTTCCAGGACTACTACGAGGCGCTCGAGGTCCCGCGCACCGCGAGCCAGGAGGAGATCCGGCGCGCCTACCGCAGACTGGCCCGCAAATACCACCCCGACGTCAACAAGGAGCCCGGGGCGGAGGACCGCTTCAAGCAGATCTCCGAGGCCTACGAGGTTCTGCGCGACGAGGAGAAGCGCGCCAGGTACGACCGCCTCGGCGAGAACTGGAAAGCGGGCCAGGACGTCTCGGGCGCGAGCGGATTCGACGACGGATTCCGCAGCGGCGACGGCTACGGGGACGTGCGCGTGGACTTCGGGGGGGCCGGGTTCGGCGGGGGCGACTTCAGCGAGTTCTTCGAAGGCCTCTTCGGCCAAGCGACCGCCGGGCGCGGGCGCGGCGGCGCGGGACGCGGTGCATTCGATGGCTTCTCGACGCGGGGCGGCGACCAGGAGGCGGTGCTCGAGCTCACGCTCGAGGAAGTCGCGCGGGGCGGTAAACGGCGCATCTCGCTCGGCGACGGGCGCGACTTCGAGGTCGAGATCCCGCAGGGGGTTCGGGACGGACAGCGCATCCGGCTCTCGGGCCAGGGCGGCGCTGGGGTCGGCGGGGGCCCCGCCGGAGATCTCTATCTTCGGGTGCGCATCAAACCGCACCCGCGCTTCCGTGTCGACGGGCGCGACCTGTACGTCGACCTTCCCGTCACTCCATGGGAGGCGGCGCTCGGAGCCGAGGTTCCCGTGCCGACCCTGTCGGGCAGCGTGCGGCTGAAAGCCCCCGCGGGATCATCAACGGGGAGGCGGCTTCGGCTCCGTGGACAGGGACTACCCGGTCGCGACGGCTCCGCAGGGGACCTGTATGCGGTGCTTGCCATCCACGTTCCGAAACGCCTGACCAAGCAGGAACGCGAGCTCTTCGAACAGCTCGCCGCCACGTCCAAATTCGACCCTCGCAAAGGACGCTGATGACCTCCCCGACCCGAGCGAGAAGGTCCCGCAGCACACAGCTCGTCAGCCGCACGCGTGGCCTGGTGACGATCGACACGCTGGCCCGCGAGGCCGGCGTGCACCCGGAGATAGCGCGGCGCTTCGTCTCCCTCGGGCTCCTCGACCCGCGAGGCGGGACCAGCGCGGCGCCGCTCTTCGCGCTTGCGGACGCGCCGCTGATCTCGCGCGCGATGCGCCTGCGACGCGACCTCGCCGTCAACTACGCCGGAGCCGTGCTCGCCAGCGAGCTGCTCGTCCGGATCGAAGACCTGGAACGCCGGCTGCGCACGCTCGGCTGACACCTGTCATCCGCTGAGTGGCGCTGAGACGAGCGGCGGGCGTATTGTCTGCCGCGTGCGGGTGCGAGCCGCGCAGTCCCGTCTGCTTGCACGGGGCGGCGTCGTGCTCGAGCTCGCCGCCCGCATCTTCTCGAGCGCGGACTGCTCGATCTGGCGGACTCGCTCGGCGCTCACGCCCATCCTCTGCCCCAGCTCGCGCAGCGTCCGCTCGGGCCCGTTCAATCCGTAGCGCGCCTCGATCACTCCGCGTTCGCGGCCACTCAGGCCATCGAGTAGCCGTGGAACCTCGGCGGCGCCGAGTCTGGTCGCCATCTCCTCGTACGCCTGCTCGGCGGTCGGATCGCACAGCAGGTCGCCGAACGTCGCGCCTGCCCGGGACGTCTCGTCGACGCGCTCCTCGAGGCCTCGCGGCTGGCGCTCGGCGACGATCAGCCGCTGGAGCTGGACCATCGTCAGCTCGCTGTCATGGGCCAGCTCGCTCAGGCTCGGTTCGCGCGAGTGCGTCCGAAGGAATCTCCGTCGCGCATCCCTGACGTGCGCGAGCTGGCGCAGCGCACGATCGGACAACACGACGGGCCGCGAGAGCTCGGCCACCAGCTGCTGCATCGCCTGACGTACCCACCACGAGGCGTAGGCCCAGAAGGGGATGCCGAGGTCCGGGTCGAAGCGTCCGAGCGCGCGGAGCATCCCCACGACGCCCTCCTGCATCAGCTCCGGGCGGTCGATCCCCGGCACGTGTCGGTAGGTGCGCGCGACGCTACCAATCAGAGGCGTGAAGGCGTCGACCAACTGCGCTCGCGCGTCGTCGTGGCCGGCACGAGCCTGGCGCAGCATGGTCGCCTCGTCGAGTGCGCGCGCCGTGCCGTTCGAGGCGGGTGCCGGCGAAGGATGCGACTCCGAGCGGCGGGTGGCGAACGGCCGTCCTGGGGGGGCGCCGGTTGGCGGTGATGCGGTGGCTGCGCTGTCGACAGACATTCGGCATGACCTCCATCTGGTTCGGGGGCATGGGTGCGCGTAACCGGTTTGCGATGCTCGACCGTTCCCCGCGCACGTCCGTTGATGCACGCCCAATTTGCGGATCTCTCAGGTGCACGAACCGGCAGCACGCATGCTCCCCCGGCCGGATGGGAATCGGGACCGTGTCGTGGGCATCCACAGGGCGCCCCCAAGCGTACGCCGTCCTCGCTCAGATGCAAGCTCACGAGGGTCCGGGTGTTGGCAGATCACCGGTGCGCCTGCCAGCCACCCCGAGCAGGTCAGGATCGCGCGCTGGGCGAGCCCGATGCCGCGGCCCGCAGCGCGGTCCCGGCGGCAGCCTGAGCCGCTCGTCGGGCCCCGTCGCCACGGCCACGAGCGGCGCAGGTCATGATTAGCCGATGGGCCTGCTCGCGGTAAAGGTGCTGCTCGCGCCGAGCTTCGTCGTCGGCGCCTCGCTGGCCGCTCGCCGTTTCGGCCCCCGGGTGGGAGGCCTCGTCGCCGGGCTGCCCGTCGTTGCTGGGCCGATCCTCCTCGTCTACGCGCTCACCCACGGAAGCCGCTTCGCCGCGGGGGCTTCATCGGGAACGCTGTTGGGCCTGATCTCGCTGATCGCCTTCGTCGTGGTCTACGCCCGCCTCGCCGGGCGCGTCTGGTGGGGGGCAAGCATGCTCGCCGGTTGGGCGGCGTTCGCGCTCGCCACGGCGCTCTTCAGCACGGTCTCGGTGCCGACGGGCGCGAGCCTCGCTCTGGCCGCATTGGCGATCGCCCTGGGCCGCGCCGCGCTGCCCCGCCGGCCCGGGAGCGCCGCGACGGCGCCGCGCCCGCCGGCGTGGGACCTGCCGCTGCGAGCCGCATGCGCCCTCGCGCTCGTGCTCGCCCTCACCGCGGTCGCGGGATGGCTCGGTCCCCAGCTCAGCGGGTTGCTCGCTCCATTCCCGATCATCGCCACGGTCCTCGCGGTGTTCACACACGCCCAGCGCGGAACCGAGGAGCTCGTGGCGCTGCTGCGCGGCCTCGTGAGCGGCTTCGGCGCCTTCGCCCTGTTCTGCTTCACCCTGGCGGTGTCGCTGCCAGGACTTGGGACCGGACTCGCGTTCCTGCTCGCGACCGGCTTGGCGCTCCTGCTGCAGGCGCTGCTGCTCGCGCTCACGCACGGTGAGCCGCTCGGCCGGCGCGCTCGCCCACATGGGCAGGCGGCCCATACGAACCGCGAGACGCCACGAGCGAGCACGAAGCTCGCAGAGGAGCTCACGGGTCGCGGCGGCTAGCTTGCCAGCGGGCTTGGCGCCGGTCGTATGACGGCCGGCGCCCCCGTTGGCCGATCAGTGCAGGACATGCTCGGCTCGCCCGCTGAGTTAAGACTCGATGCGGCGATCTTACACCCTCGACCGCGCCGCGTTGAAGTGCGTCCAAGCGCTCAGGCGCCCTTGCCGGCGATCCTCGTGGGAGCCTCGCCCCACAGCTGCTCGAGCCGGTAGAAGTCGCGCGTCTCAGGCGTGAAGATGTGCACGACAACGTCCATGTAGTCCATCAGGATCCAACCCGTCTGCGGCGAGCCCTCGACGCGCCGCGGAAGCACGTCGTGGTCGTGCTTGAGCCCCTCGAGGATCCCGTCGTGGATCGCCTTGGCCTGCCGCGGCGTGTTGCCCGAGCAGACGAGGAAGTAGTCGGTGTAGTCGAGCACCTGCCTCAGGTCGAGCTCCACCACATCGGCCGCCTTCTTGTCGTCGGCGTAGCGCACGATCTCCCTCGCCAGCTGCTCGGATCCAATCAACCGTTGCCTCCCGCGCCGGACCGGTAGAGACCGTGCTCGGCGATGTAGCGCGCGACCCGCGGGCCGACGAGCTGATCGACCGCCTCGCCACGCTCGACCCGTCCACGGACCGAGGAGGAGGAAACCTCGATGACGGGCATCCGCAGGAAGCTCACCTCCAGGTCGCCGCGCGTCGCCACGTTCCCGCTGCGCTCGCCGCCCGAGCGCAGCGCGGCGATCGTCTCAAGCACCTCCTCGGACGAGGTGCCGTCGCGCTCGGCGATCGCCAGTCGCGCCAGCTCGAGGACTCTCGCGGGCTCACGCCAGGCCGGCAGCGTGCGCGCGATGTCGGCTCCCACGATGAACGTCAGCTCGGAGTCCGGTTCGCTCGCATGTATCCGTTCCAGGGTATCGACGGTGTAGGACGCGCCTGGCCGCTCGAGCTCGAGCCCGCAGACGGACAGCCCCTCCTCGCCGCCGACGAGCAGGCGCGACATTGCAAGCCGGTGCTCGACGCCGGGGTCCTGCTCCGCGCTCTTGTGGGGCGCGATGTGCGCGGGCATCAGCACGACCCGCAGCAGGTCGAGCTCGTCGCGCGCGTGACGTGCGAGCTCGAGGTGCCCGAGGTGAGGTGGGTTGAAGGTCCCCCCGAGGATGCCGAGGCTCGCCAGGGGCCGGTCAATCGCGGACGTGTCCGTCGCCTTCGACGAGGTACTTGAACGAGCACAGCTCCCGCAATCCGATCGGGCCGCGCGCGTGCAGCTTCTGGGTCGAGTTTCCGATCTCGGCGCCCATGCCGAACTCGCCTCCGTCGGTGAAGCGGGTCGACGCGTTGACGTAGACGCAGGCGGCGTCGACGCCGAGCTGGAAGGCCCGCGCCGCGGCGACGTCGCGCGTGAGGATCGCCTCCGAGTGCCCGCTGCCGTAACGGGCGATGTGCTCGATCGCCTCCTCGACCCCGTCGACCACGCGCACCGCCAGCGTGAGGTCGAGGTACTCGGTCGACCAGTCCTGCTCGCTCGCCTCCTCGACCGCCATGCCCACCATGTCGCCTGCCTGCGATCGGGCCGCGAGGAGCTCGAGCGTGCGCTCGTCGGCGCGGATCAGCACGCCGGCGCCCACGAGCGTCCTGAGCATCTCCGGTAGGAACAGTGAGGCGACATCGCGGTGCACGAGCAGCGTCTCGGTCGCGTTGCATACGCCGGGGCGCTGGGTCTTGGCGTTCATCACGATCGATGCGGCCTGGTCCAGATCCGCGGAGGCATCGACGTAGATGTGGCAGTTGCCGGAGGCGGCGTAGATCACCGGGACAGTGGCGACCGCCTGAAGCGCCTCCTTCAGGCTCTCGCCGCCGCGCGGGATGATCAGATCCACCGTGTCCTTCTGCGTCGCGAGCTCGGCCAGCTCCTCGCGCCCGCCGCCCGCCACGAGGCTGACGGACCCCTCGGGCAGGCCCGCCGCGACGACGGCCTCCGAGGCGAGCTGGGCGAGAATCGCGTTGGAGTGCGCCGCCAGCGAGGAGCCGCGCAGGACGATCGCATTGCCTGACTTCAGGCAGAGCGCCGCAGCGTCGATCGTGACGTTCGGGCGCGCCTCGTAGACGACCGCGACGACCCCCAACGGCACCCGCACCCTGCGCACGTCCAGGCCGTTGGGCAGGCGACGGCCCTCGATCACCTCGCCGACGGGGTCGGCGAGCGCGGCGATCCGCCTGACCGCTCCGGCGACCGTGGCAACGCGCGCGTGGTCCAGGCGCAGGCGGTCGAGCAGCGCCTCGCCGACCTCCGCCTCGACGCCGGCCTGCATGTCGCGCTCGTTGGCCTCGAGGATCTCCTGCACGCGATCCTCGAGCGCCTCGGCGATCCGCTCGAGCCCGGCGTCCTTCAGCTCGGAGTCCGCGCGCGCAAGCTCGCGCGCCGCGCGCTTGGCGCTGCGGCAGACCTCGGCGACGGGCGAGACGGCGGTTGCCACAGCCATAAAGGGTACGACGGTCAGTCGATCACGAGGTAGTCACGGTGCACGGCCTCCTCGGTCGCGCGCGGCAGGATCTGCCGGACGGCCCCCGACTTCATCCCGATCACCTGCCTGAGCTCCTCGGCGGAGTAGTTGCAGATCCCCTTGCCGAGCGTCCGGCCCCGACCGTCACCGGAGGTGCCCTCCGCGATCTCGACGGCGTCGCCCGCGTCGAACTCCCCGAGGACCCCGACGACGCCGACGGGCAGGAGGCTCGCGCTTCCCTCGCGTACGGCCCGCACGGCCCCGGTGTCGATCAGCAAGGTGCCACGCGAGGGCTTGGCGTACTTCAGCCACAGCTTGAAGCTCGAGTAGCGCGCCTCCCGCGCCGCGAAGCGCGTGCCCTCGCGCTCGCCGGCCAGCACCGCGGCGAGCGCGCCCTCGCGCACGCCGTTGCACACGACCGTGGAGATTCCGGCCGCGCTCGCCATGTCCGCCGCCACGACCTTCGAGCGCATCCCGCCCGAGCCCAGCGGGGAGGTCGTGTGCCCGATCTCGAGGTCCTCCAGCGAGGCGAAGTCGGTGATCTCGCCGATGAGCCTCGCGTCGGGGTGCAGGCGGGGATCGGCCGTGTAGAGCCCGTCGATGTCCGTCAGCAGGATCAGCTCGTCGGCGGCGACCAGGATCGCGACCTGGGCCGCGAGGAAGTCGTTGTCGCCGAAGGAGATCTCGTCGGTCGCGGTGGTGTCGTTCTCGTTGATCACCGGCAGCACCCTCCACTCGAGCAGCGTGGTGAGCGTCTGGCGCGCGTTGAGGTAGTGGGTGCGCGCGCTCATGTCGAAGAACGTAAGCAGCACCTGCGCACTCGTCACGCCTCGCGCGCGCAGCAGCTCGTCGTAGATGTGGTAGAGCTTGCCCTGGCCGACCGCGCTGGCGGCCTGGAGCTCGCCGATCGAGCTCGGCCGCCGCCCCAGGTCCATGACGCGGATCCCACGCGCGATCGCACCGCTCGTCACGACGATCACCTCGGCGCCCTCGCGGTGAAGCCCGGCGAGCACGTCGCAGACGCGCTCGAGAACGGCTGTGCGAGGCTCGCCCTGGCCGTCGGCCACGACGCTCGAGCCGAGCTTGACAACCACGCGTCTCATGTATGGAGCTTATGTGCCGGCGCTCGCGCGCCCGCGGGCCGAGCCTGCGCGTGCGGCGGCCGCAGGCGGCGCGGGCGCTTGCAGCTAGCCCGCCGCGGTCGGGTCGAGCTCGAATGTGACGCCGGCGATCTCGATCTCGTCTCCAGGCTCGAAGCCCTCGTCCTCGAGCGCCCTCAGCACACCGATCCGACGCAGGCGCTCCTCGAAGTAGGCCATCGCGTCGTCGTTCTCGACGTCATAGCGCTCGAGCAGCCGCTCGATCCCCCTCCCGCGCACGGCGAAGGAGCGCGGGCCGAGACGCTCGATCTGAAAGCCGCTCGCGCCGGCGGGCCGGAAGACCATGTGCTCGGCGAGCGCCTCATCGTCTCCGCGCGAGCGGGCGGCCGCGGCAAGCGGCAGATGGGAGCCGTTGATCGTGACGGGACTCCGTCCGGCCGGCTCCTCGGCGGCGCTGACGGTGCGCAGAAGCTGCGCCGCGAGCTCATCGAGCCCGGCGCCCGTGGCGCTCGAGGTGGCGATCACG